>DAOUCP010000016.1:0-75046 GCA_034432155.1 Anaerolineae bacterium | reverse complement strand
GGGGCGTTTCCGCTGCCGGGTGTGGCGGAGCGCACCGCGGCTCTGGACGGTTGGATCTACGTGGCCTCGGAGTACGGTGGTCTCGTGGTGGTGCGTGGACCCGAGCTGGCGAGCCGCACACCAGGCGACCTCTTCCTGCCCCTTGTGTACCAGCCGCTGGCAGATGCGTCGCCATAGCGAGGGACAGTCGTCCACCGCGCTCGCATCGCCGGCCAGGTGGCGCGTCCGCTCGCCGTCTTTCCTGCTTGGGAGACACACGCATGGAACTCGCACCTAGCCTACGGCTCGTCCCGGCAGTCCTGGTTCTCATTCTCACCGCCTGCACGGGCAAGGGCGGGGGTCCAACGGTGGTGGTCTACACTTCGGTCGACCAGACATACGCGGAGAGGGTGCTTCGGGCCTACGAGGCCGCCTCCGGTGTCCGGGTCCGGGCGGTGTTTGACGTCGAAGCGGCCAAGACGACCGGGCTGGTCAACCGTCTGCTTGCGGAGAAGGATCGGCCCCAGGCGGATGTCTGGTGGAGTGGCGAATTCGCCCAGACCGTGGAGCTCGCCAACAAGGGCGTGCTGGAATCGTACGCCTCGCCAGCGGCAGCCGGCATTCCGGCAGCCTACCGCGATTCCGAGAACCGCTGGGTCGGGTTTGGGGGCCGGGCTCGGGTGCTCTTGGTCAACACCGAGCGGGTGAGGCCTGGTGAGGAACCGAAGTCGATCTTCGACCTGACCGCCGAGGAGGCGGCTGCGGAGATGGTTGGCATGGCCTATCCGATGTTCGGCACTGCGGCCACGCATGCGGCGGCACTCTACGCCGCTCTGGGCGCGGAGCGGGCCCGTACCTACTACCGAGCGCTCCGCGACCGTGGCATTACTCTCCTCGACGGCAATTCGGTGGTGCGCGATCAGGTGGCCGACGGCCGTCTGGCCTGGGGCATCACCGACACCGACGATGCCTGTGGGGCGGTCGAGCGGGGCGCACCGGTGCGACTGGTGTTTCCCGATCAGGGGCCGGAAGATCTGGGCACCCTCGTGATTCCCAACACTGTCGCTTTGGTGGCTGGCGGTCCCCATCCCGAGGAAGGCCGAAGGTTCATGGACTACCTCCTGCAACCGGAGCGCGAAGCCGAGCTGATGCAGGCCGGCTGGCTGCAGTTAGCCCTGCGGCCGACGGACGTGCGCCTGTCGTGCCCCGAGACCACGAACGTCAAGGGCATGGCAGTGAGCCTGGCGGAGGTGGCGGCTCACATCGAGGAGGCGAAGTCCGACATGGCCGCCATCTTCGTTCGCTAGCCGCTGCCGGTGGCGCGCCTACCTACCGGGCTCGGTGCCGGCCGCCGCGCTGTGCGGACGGCTCTCTTTGGCGGACCGGTTCGCGGCCTGGGCGAGACTGCCATCCTCGTGGGCTGTGGGCTGTATGGCCTGGTTGTCTTCGGGCCGCTGGGGGCAGTGGTGTGGCCCACCATGCGCTTCGTGCGCCTTGGCGGCGGGCAGGCCCTCGCCAGCTCGATCGCGCTGGGCGAGCGCTGGACGCTCCTGGTGCGCAGTGCGGGTCTGGCGCTGGCCGTCAGCCTGAGCAGCTTAGCGCTTGGCATCCTGGTGGCCACCGTTCTGACGCGCTGGCGGACCGGTCGACGCTCGGTACTGCGCTGGCTGCCGCTCCTGCTTGCTCCCGTGCCGGCCTATGTGCATGCGCTAGCCTGGACCGCTGCCGCCTACCGATGGAACGAGGCGCTTGCTCGATGGGGCTGGCTGCAGGTGCCATTGCGGGGCTGGGGCGGCGCCTGGTGGGTGGAGGTGATGTCGCTTCTGCCCGTCGCGGCAGGCGTAAGTCTGCTGGCGTTGGAACAGGCCCCTGCTGTCTTGGTCGAGGCGGGCCGGCTATTGGCTCCCGAGGAAGTCGTGCTGTGGCGGGTGCAGTTGCGCCTGGCTCGTCCGTTGTTGGTGGCCGCCGCGGCTGTGCTGTTCCTGCTGTCTCTCTTGGACTATGGCGTGCCCGCACTGTTCCAGGTGAACGTCTATCCCCTGGCGGTGTTCGCCGAGTACAGCGCCACCAACGAGGTGCCGCGGGCGGTCCTGATGGCCGCCCCCCTGGTGGCGGTGGCGGCGGTGGCGGTGCTGGCCAGCCAGGCGGGTCTGCGGGCCCTTGGCCGACGCGCCAGACGGTACGGCGCTCCTGGCGAGACGCTGCCGACCTGGCAGCCCTGGTTTCGCATGCTACAGGGTGCAGCGCTTGTCGTGCTCGCGGCTCACCTCTTCGTTCCGGGGGCGGTGCTACTGCGGCAGATCCGCTCGCCGCAGGCCTTTTGGCTCACCATACACGCCGCCCGGGACGAGATTCAGCTCACCACAGCGCTGGCTCTGGTGGTGGCCGTGCTTAGCCTGCCGATTGGCCTCGGCGCCGCTCGCCCCCTCCTGCGTCGCGACCGCGTGGGAGCAGCCTGGTGGCTTGCGGTCACGGCCCCCCTGGCCCTGCCGGCACCGCTGGTTGGCATCGGGCTGATCGCCATCTGGAGTACCATCGTGGCCTTGCCGGTGTACGGCACGCCGCTGATGCCGGTGTTGGCCTCTCTGGCTCGTTTTCTGCCGTTCGCCACGCTTGCGGTCCTGGGTCAGTTGCGCCAGGTCGATCCGCTGCTCTTGGATGCAGCACGCGTCCACCAAGCCGGGCCGTGGCAGGCACTGGTGCAGGTGCGGCTGCCGATGCTGACACCCGGGCTCCTGGCCGCTTTCGGCATCGCGTTCGCTTTGACGGTGGGGGAGTTGGGGGCTACGCTGCTGGTGCTGCCGCCCGGGCAGGCGACGCTCAGCGTCCGCATTTACAACTACTTGCACTACGGTGCTTCGGACGCCGTGGCCAGCCTATGTCTGCTGCTGGCCCTGGCTGCCGCTCTGGCCGGCGCTCTCGCCGCCCTGGCCGTTCTGGCCTGGTCGCGGCTCTTGCCAGCAACGGGGTGTCCAGAGCGGTGAACGCGCCGGACGCCCTTCAGGTGCGTGACCTGGCCAAGGCCTACGGCGGCCAGCCCGTGCTTGCCGGTGTGAACCTGACATTGGGCTGGGGGGAGACGGTGGCCGTCGTTGGCCCCTCGGGTTGTGGCAAAACCACCCTGTTGCGATTGATCGCCGGCCTGGACATGCCCGACGATGGCGAGATCCGCCTTAATGGTCGACTGGCGAGCCGAAAGGGCCAGGTCCTGGCGCCGCACGAGCGCAGCATCGGTTTCGTGTTCCAGGAACCCGCGCTTTGGCCGCACATGAGCGTGCTGCAGAACGTGCTCTTTGCCCTGCGCCGCCGGCCGCGTGACGAGGCGCGGGCGCGGGCGACGGCGCTGTTGGACCAGATGGGCATTGCCGCTCTAGCCCGCCGCTATCCCGATCAGCTCTCGGTGGGCCAAGCCCGGAGAGTGGCCCTGGCGCGGGCTCTCGCGCCTCGGCCCGACTACCTGCTCCTGGATGAACCGCTGACGAGCCTGGACCTGGCGCTCAAGGATGAGCTCGTGGTCCTCCTGCGCGGGGAATCCAGCCACGCGGCGGTGGTTCTGGTCACGCACGACCCTGGCGAGGCCCACTCGCTGGCGCAGGCGGTGTACGCCCTGCAGGGCGGCAGACTGGTAGCTGTCCCGGCTGGCTAGACCGCGCGCCGCTGGCCTGTCGCTCGGGTGGGCGGCGTGCACAGCGACGCCAAGCGACGGTGAGCGTGCTTCGGTGAGCGGGCTATGGTGGTGGTCGCTGCAAGACCAGGCGAGGGTGGCAGCGCGCTTTGGCGGTGAGCGCGTACGAGCGCCGTGCGCAGCGCACCGCGGAGGCCGATTCGACTGCCGCCCCACCTCTTGGTATGATGGCCCGCCGACCCGGCCGGATCGCGGTCGGGAAGCCTAGCGCGCTCGCCACTTCGGGGAGGTCAGCCGTGGCGTCAACCGTCCGCACTGCCGCACGCGCTCTGGTCGTCTTCAGCCTGCTCATCGCCGCCGGAGCGGCGCTGTCGGCGATCGGCTCGACGTTGGCCAGCGGTGTGGGGACACCAGGCCAGGCCGCCGAGCCGGCCGCCGCCGGCGGTGGGCCGATGCCAGGTCAGGCCCCACCGCCGACCACCGCCGGCGGTGCCGCGATACCAGCCCAAGCCACACAGCCGGCGACGCCGACTGAGGTGAGCCCAACCGTCGAGGTGACCGGCACTGTCGCACTAGGGCCGACGGCGACGGTGACGCCCACGTTGACGGTAACCTCGACGCCGCCGGCGCCAGCCTCCTTCACCCCTGCGCCCACGCCCTCGAGGACGGCTGCGCCCTCCGCGAGCGCGACGGACGGCCCCAGCCCGCCGTCGGAAACGGGGACGCCTTCGCATGGCATGGCCCATGCCGTCCATTTGCCCTTCGCCGACCGTTACGGCTTCTCGCGGCTGGGCAGTTGGAGTTGCTGGGCGGATGGCACCACCGATCCTTGCCGGCACCATCTTCTGGCGGTGGACATGCTGTCGAGCGGGGAGGGCTGGGCGGTAGGCGCCGGCGCCACGCTGCTGCGCTGGGCAGAGGGCCGCTGGACGCGCTATGAAGGGCCGCCTGGGGCGCAGCTGCTCGACGTGAGCGGCGTGGCGAGCCAGGATGTCTGGGCGGTTGGCCAGGACGGCCAGGGACATGGCCTGGCCCTGCACTGGAATGGGGCCCGCTGGACGGCGGCGTCCCTGCCGCTCCAGCCGGCGCCGGCGCTGGTGGCGGTGCACATGCTCACCAGTGACAACGGCTGGATGATCGGCCAGGATGTGAGTGGCGCCGGGCGTTCGACGTTGCTGCGCTATGCCGATGCCAGCTGGCAGGTGGAGGCAACCCTCGATGGCGTACTGCTGGAGGATTTGGCCTTCGTGAACGCTGAGGAGGGCTGGGCAGTCGGTGGGCGCGGGGCCATCTACCGGTGGTTTGCCGGCCACTGGTCGAAGTTCTATAGCCCTAGCCAGAACGAGCACTACCGGGCGGTGGCGGTAGCGGGGCGGCGAGACGCTGTCGCGGTAGGCGTAGACGGTCGGCTCCTGCGCTGGGACGGCGAGCGGTGGCTGTCGGTCGGCCGGCCGGCCACGTTCACGCTCCACGACGTCGTCCTCGTGGCCGCGAATTCTGGCTGGGCGGTCGGCGATGAGGGGACCATCCTCCGCTACGACGGCCAGAGCTGGACAGCGGTTGCCTCCCTGCCGACCCGCGAGACTCTGCGGGCGATCGCCATGCGGGGCGACAACGCGGGTTGGATCGTCGGCGACAACGGCACGGTGCTGACCTTCGAGCGCCAGCGCTGGTCGACGTCCGCCCTGCGGGGCGATGACACCCTGAACGCCGTGGCGCTGGCCGATCGGGCCAGCGGCTGGGCCGTGGGCGGCAGCTGTGTACGGGGTCGGAGTTGCATTGGCGTCGCCTTGCGCTGGCAGGGGGGCACGTGGACGGTGGATACGGGCTCGATTCGCCAGGTGCGGAACGGCGTCGCCTTTGCCTCGCCGCAGGAGGCCTGGTCGGTGGGCAACGGACGCGAAGTGCTGCGCTGGCAGGGCAAGGGCTGGAACACCGTGCGCTTCCCGGCGCCCAGCGATCTACAAGCTATCGCGTTTGCTGCGCCCGACGACGGCTGGATCGTGGGCCATGGCGGCATGCTCGCGCACTGGGACGGACAGGCCTGGACGCAGATCACCAGCCCCACCATCGCGGATCTGCACGCCGTCTGCCTGGCGAGCGCCCGTGATGGCTGGGCGGTGGGCAGCGACGGTGCCATCGTGCGCTGGAACGGTCGCACTTGGTTGGGGGTGGAGAGTCCCACCGAGGCCTCGCTGCACGGCTTGGCTGCCTTGGGGCCGGCGGATGCGTGGGCGGTGGGCGACGGCGGCACGATTCTGCACTGGGACGGTCGAGCCTGGCAGCAGGTGGCAAGCCCCACCGACGCCCGTCTCAATGCCTTGGCCTTCGCCCAGTCGGCGAACGGTTGGGCGGTCGGTGACGAGGGCGTGATCCTTCACTGGAATGGCGAGCGCTGGCGACCATACGAGAGTCCGACCATGGCGAACCTGCTCGGCGTGGCGCTGGCCCACGCGAGCGAAGGCTGGGCGGTGGGCGAGCATGGCATCCTTCTGCACTACCGGGCGCCGTAGCATGCCGGACCTGAGCCGCCGCGGCGGACGGCGTGACCGGGCGCTGGTGGCGCTAGCCATGCTCTTAGCCTGTTCCGGGGGGCCGGTTCCGGCCGACCTCGGCAGTCGGGCAGCCGCTTGGGCAGCGCCCGCAGGCACTCCCAACGCCGGCCGGCCGAAGCACGCCGCGCCGGCCGCGGCGCCAGACGCGACCTGGGCCGGGGGTACCGGCTCGTGGTCATGCTGGGATGACGAGGGGCCGTCTCCCTGTCACGTGGAGGACCTGTTCGACGTGGCGCTCTGCGGCCCCGCCGACGGCTGGGCGGTCGGGGAGCAAGGTGTGATTCTGCGCTTCGATGGCGCTCACTGGTCGGCCGTCCCGAGTCCCACCACCGTCAACCTGAACGGCGTTGCCATGGCCGGGGCGCGCGACGGCTGGGCGGTGGGTCAGCTCGGCACGATTGTGCGATGGGATGGCGAGGGCTGGTCGGAAGTGGACAGCCCGACCAGCGAATGGCTGGGTGACGTGGCTGCCTTGTCTGCCGAGGTGGCGTGGGCCGTGGGTGGCAGCGGGACGATCTTGGCCTGGCAAGGCGACGGGTGGCTGCCCGTCGACAGCCCGACCGACGCGTCGCTGAACAGCATCGCGCTGCTGGATGCCGACGACGGGTGGGCGGTGGGCGAGGGGACCATCCTTCACTGGGATGGAGTGGCGTGGACGTTGGCCGCTTCGACGCCAGGGGTGAGTCTGGCCGATGTTGCCGTTCTCGCCGCGGACAATGCCTGGGCCGTCGGCAGCCGGCTCTATCACTGGGACGGCAAGAGCTGGTCGCCCTGGACCGCACGGCTGCCTCATCCCCTCCAGGCGGTGAGCTTCGTCCATAAGCAAGAGGGTTGGGCGGTGGGCGGGGGCGACGACATCTGGCGATGGGATGGCCAGGACTGGTCGCTTTGGGCGACCACGAGTGATGCCGGCATCGCCTTGACTGGCATTGCTCTCCTCTCCGAGGGCAGCGGTTGGGCCGTTGGCAGCGGCGGAACCATGGTTCGACGCAGCCATGCCGGCTGGCAGGCGGAGGTGCGGCCGCGCGACCGCAGCCTCAAGGCGATCGCGCTGGCGAGCGACGGCACGGGCTGGGCAGTGGGCGAGGTTGGCGCCATCTGGCGCTGGGATGGCCACAGGTGGCTGGCGACGCCGAGCCCCACGGGTGCCACCCTGCTTGGGGTCGCGGCGCTCGGATCGGCTGGTGCCTGGGCCGTGGGCAGCGCCGGCACCGCTCTCCGCTGGGATGGCCAGGCCTGGCATGCGGTACCCTTGTCCGTCACCGTGGGACTGAACGACGTCGCCTTCGCCGACGCAGACCACGGCTGGGCAGTCGGCGGTTCGGGCACCTTCGTCGAGTGGGACGACGGCCCCCCACGCATCGTGGACCTGGGAACGGACGCCAATCTGCTGGCCGTTGCCCTAGCAGCCGGGGGCGAGGTCTGGCTGGCGGGTGCACGGGGCACGGTCGGCCGCTGGTTCCAGGGAACCTGGACGGCCACACCGTTGCCCAGCGGCGACGAAGGTGCCATCGTGGCCGATCTCGCTGCCGCCGGCGGGCGAGTCCTGTGGGCCCTGGGTGCGGTAGCAAACCGTACCGCGCTTTGGCGCTGGGACGGAGCGACGTGGTCGCGAATGCCGGCGCCCAGCGAGGGCTGGCTGCGCGCTCTGGCCTTTCGCACCCCGGACGACGGCTGGGCGGTGGGCGAGAATGGACTTCTTGCCCACTGGGATGGTCGGGCGTGGCAAGTGCTGGAGGCGGTTACCCCGTCGCGGCTGGAGGCGGCGACCGTTGGGCCTGACGGCGCGTTGTGGGTCGCCGGTTGGGCAGGCCTCATCCTGCGTCGTGAGGCTGGGCGCTGGCTGGTGAGCCGTGCGCCAGCGCAGCGGTCAATCCGCGGCCTGGCCATGGCGCATGTCGGCGACGGCTGGGCGGTGGGCGACGGCATTTGGCACTGGGATGGCACGGCGTGGCGAGGCCTGGCCACGGCTGCCTTCGGACTGACGGCGGTGGCCGCGGGAGACACCGAGGATGCTTGGGCAGTCGGGAGCTCGATCCAGCACTGGGACGGTCAAACCTGGCGGGCTGTGGCCAAGCCGACGGCTGGCGTCCTGCGGGCGGTGGCGCTGACAAACCGTCACGACGGTTGGGCAGTCGGTGATGGCGGCACGATGGTGCACTGGGACGGCCGGACCTGGACGGCCGTGGCCCCATCAACGACGGCCAACCTCGCCGCGGTGGCCATGCGTTCGTCCGGCCTAGCTTATGCCGTGGGCGATCGCGGCACGGTGCTGCGCTGGGATGGTCGCGCCTGGTCGCCGGTGGATGCGGGGACTAGCCAGGCGCTTTGGGCTGTGGCGGTGGTGGGAGGCGACGACGTGTGGCTGGGTGGTGCGCGGGGTACTCTGCTGCACTGGGACGGCAGCACCTGGCAGCCCGCAGCACCGCCAACTCGGGAATCGATCCGGGCCCTATGGGCGTGGGCGGCCGACGACCTCTGGGCCGTGGGCGGCGAACCGTGGTCGCCCGAGAGCCTTATCCTGCACTGGGATGGTGTAGCCTGGTCGCGGCACCCTGGCCCGAGCAACGGCACGCTCGTCAGCCTGGCCTTTGGCTGGCCCTACGAAGGCTGGGCGGTGGCCAACCATGGTGCCCTGGTGCGCTATGCCGCTCGGCCGCCCGGTGTGTTGCGCCTGCCATGGTTGGCCCGGGGCTCCAGAGGCTGATGCGCGACGCCGCCCGGGCGTGGGCGTCCGAGGAGCGAGACGCTCGAGCCGTAGCCGCACGTTTGGCTCTGCGCGGTTGTCCCGGGGTTGCCTCGTGACTGCAAGTCGGCTCCGAGCCGCGGGCGGTCGCCGGCGGGGCCTGCCGCGACCCGTCCGACCGCGGGTGCTCATGGTGGTCCATGACCCCCTCTGGCCTGGGCCGGAGGCCGACACGGTGCGCGAGCTCCTGGGTTGGCGCGACCCCGAGGCATTGGCCGAGGCGTACATCGAGGACGTGGCGAAATGCAGCTATGGCTATGCGCGCTATCGTCTCAAGGAGGTGATCTACCTCGACGAGTTCCCGCTGAAGGTCGATGGTTTCCGCTACGACGCGGCCAAGTACGTCCGTGCCTGGCGCCGTCGCCGATTTCACGTGCCGGACAGGCTGGACTACGTGTTCCTGATTGACAGCCTCGATCTGGTGCGCCGCGTTGCGCACCGCCAAATCGACGAAGTGTGGCTCATGGGGCACCCCTACAGTGGCTACTACGAGTCGGTCATGGCTGGCCCGCACGCCTTCTGGTGCAACGGCCCGCCGGTGCCCGGCACCGAGGCTGCCGGCCGCCGGTTCGTGATCATGGGCTTCAACTACGAGCGTGGCGTTGGCGAGATGCTCGAGGACTTGGGCCACCGTGCCGAGTCCATTCTGTCACGCGTCTTTGCCGGCAAGCACGGCGCGGCCAACCTGTGGCGGCAGTTCACTCGCTACGACGCGCGCCATCCGGGTCGCGCCCAGTGCGGCACAGTGCACGAAGCGCCCAACAGCGAGCGCCCGTACGACTGGGGCAACCCGCGGCTGGTGCTTAGCCGTTGCGACGCCTGGCTGTCGTTTCCCGACCTCTCGGCACCACCGCGCTGGGTGAATGCCACCGAGTGGGGTGGCGGCGATATGCGCGAGCACCACCGCTGGTGGCTGCGCCACCTGCCGCACGTCACTGGTGAGACGGACGGCATCGCCCACAACTGGTGGCGGTATGTCGTGGATCCGAACCAGGTGGGCTGAACGCCGGTCAGCCCTGCGTGGGCCGCCCTTGCCTGGCTCGGACGAGGAGTCGGTCGCACTGGCAGCATACAGGCCGTCGCGACCCGTCCGCTCGGGCCGAGCCGGCGACGGGTCCCCTTGGTGTAGAATCGCCTCGCCCGATGCCGTCACCCGTTCGACGTCTTGCGGAGCTGCCCCGGCGGTGGCCTGATGCTGCGTTGTTGGTGGGAGTGTGCCTGCTCGCCGGGGCGATTCGGCTGCCGTATCTGCACCGCATCCCTCTGATCACCGACGAGGCGGACGACGTTCTGCTGGCGAGCCAAATCGTGGCCGGCGCCCGCCCGCTCATGGCCCAGGCTTCGCACAACGGCCCAGTGCTGCACTACCTCATGGCGCTTGGACTGGCGGTCGGCGGTGGCGGCCGATGGCCGCGCTGGCTCTTCTGGGGGCTGGGCACCCTGACCGTTGGACTGACCTACTGCTTGGGGGCGAGTCTCAGCGCTGGCGCGCGGGAAGAACGGCTGGAGGCAAGCGACCGCCGGCGGCTGGCGATCCGGAGGCGAGATCGCCTGGTCGGGCTTGTCGCCGCCCTGCTCGTGGCAGTCTCGTTTGTGCCGGTGGTCGTGAACAGCCACATTGCCTGGCCCAATGCCAGTTCGCCGTTCTGGACGACGCTGGCTCTGCTGGCGGTAACCGAGGCGCATCGGCGCGCTAACCCCCGCTGGCTGGTAGTGGCGGGGCCGTTGGGCGGCCTGGCGCTGCAGACGCACGTCTCGGTGCTGCCGGTGTTCTTGGCCGCGGCAGTATGGATCCTGTGGCAGCACCCCCGCTGGCTCCGAACGAAGTGGCCTTGGCTGGGGCTCATGGCGGCCGGGATCGCCATCGGGAATATTGTTCTGTACAACGTGCAGACAGGCGGCGATTCGATTCGGTCCGCCCAGGCACGCCACTATGCATACGCCTTTGGTGCGCCGTGGCCTGAGGTGCTCGCCAATCTGCGGTCCTGCCTGCGCATGAGCTACCAACTCGTGACGTCGAGCTTCCTGGGCCGCGATCCCGAGCAAGGCACCCCAGAGCTCGCTGCCCTGCTCCGTTCTCCAGTGCCACTCCTTTACGGGTTCGTGGCCCTGCTGGCGCTGGTGGCATCAGCGCGCCAGACGGCGCTCCCGCTTCTGACCTGGCTCTCGACCGTGGCCATTCTGGCTCTCTTCAACCGTGGCTATCGCTACTACCTGCACGCGCGCTACCTGGCCGCTGGCCTGCCGCTCATCTACTGTGCGCTTGGGCTGTGGCTGGCCCACTGGCTTGGCAACGGAGGGAAGAGCCGGCTCTGGTTCGTGTCCTGGCCGGGAGCCGGCTTCCGCTCGGCGGACGGGCGGCACCGGCACCCAACTGGCAGTTCCCTGGCGGTCCTCGCACTGCTCGTCTTTCTTCTGGGCTACCCGCTGTGGCGACTGGAGCGCTACTACCGAACGCAGGTCGCCGAGCGGCGCACGAACGACCGCTTCTGGCAGGTCGTGGACTGCCTGAAGCCGCTCGCCACGGACGAAGCGCCGGTGCGGCTGGACCGCGAGCTCTACCACATCGCGACGGCCGGGGGTGGCAATGCCCTCAAGCTGTTCTCGGGGTTACTGGCAGCCGAGGGAACGCCGTACCGCAAGCCCGACGCCGAGGACATCCTGGACCACTGGCCGGGCGCCTACTTCGTGCTCACCGAGCGGACTCGGGGGCAACTCGCCGAGCGCTTCTTGCTGGAGCGCGTCGACGCCTGTGATCCGCTGGCGCCGTACGGGCGGGGCCACTTCGACGTGTGGCGCATGGTGGGCGAAACGTCGACGGGTGGCTGAAGCTCAGCTGAAGCTCACCCGTGGGTCGCGCCTGTCCAGGCGATGGGTAGCCAGATTCGCCACCTTTCAGCGCCGGCCGTGGCAGTGCGCTCGGATGCCGACGGGGTGCGCGACGGTACCGGCTCGGTGGCCGAGGGCGCCGGACTCGTTGTGGGACCGGCAGTCGGCGGGGTCGGACTGAGCACGGGTGTCATCGGCGATGGCGTAGCGGTCGGCGTCGGGGTCGTCGCCGTGGGCAGCGGCGTGGGTGGCTGGAAGAGCGGCGACAGGAAGATCTGGATGATCCCGGCGCCCTTGCGACCGGGCACCGAGGCCGAGGCATCGCCCAGCAGCACATCGGCCCCGTTGCGGCCATCCACGTCCACCGACCACATCGGCGAATCGCCGAGTGTCGGCCAGTCGGCGTCGTAGTTGCCGCGGGACAGATCGACGGTCCCCTGCCGAGGGATGCCGCCGGCCACGACGGCATGGCGATCGAAGAGCAGTTCGGCGATGCCGTCGCCCGTCAGGTCCAACCATTCGACGCGCCAGGTGTCCGAGATGCCCGTGACCGACCAGTCGGCGGCCGCAGCCAGCAGTCGTCCCGTCAGATCCGGCCCGCCGGCGTACACTCCGACGACGCCGGCCACGTGGTCGATGCGCAGGGCGTCGGCGAGGCCGTCACCGGTGATGTCCGACACGATGGCGCCGTCCTATTGGTAGTGGCCTTCGCCGACGAGCACCTCAGCCAGCGCTTCGACATCTGCCTGGGCCGGCCATTCCGGCCGCCCGGTCACCAGAGCGGCGTCCGCCGAGCCGCCGTCCAGACTCAGCCACAGGTCGGCGCAACGGTCCCCGGTGACATCGGCGGCGCGGACGATAGAGGACGGTGGCTCGATGCGCACGTCCGATGGCTCTAGCGGCAGAGTCTCCGGCCACGGCTGGCGTCCGAAGAGGATGCCCACGTGATCGTCAGCGGTCACGATCAGATCGTTCAGCCGGTCGCAGTTCACGTCTGCCGCCAGGAGGGCGCGAGGCACCGTCTTGCTGGGCACGGCCAGGGTGATGTCGCCGCTGCGCAAGTCGGGTCGCGCGGGCCAGCTCGGCGGGCTGAAGTTGGCCTGGAGGGTCACGGCGGTGACGCGCGCGCCCGTCCGACGGACCAGCGCCGTCACGAGGTCATCCCGACCGTCGCCGTTCCAGTCCACGGCCCCGACGTAGGTGAAGTGATCATCGGTGGTGTGGGCTGGCTCGGCGATCTTGCGCACGCTCAAGCCCTCGGTGCTGCTGCGGGCTGGCCAGGTGGGGCGACCCAGGAGCATGGCCGACTCCATGGGCTCGTCACTATGCTGCCCGGTGACCAGCTCGCCGATGATCACGTCCGCCGCCCGGTCGGCATCCAGCTGGCCGGCGGCCAGAAGCTGGAGGTAGACCGTGGCGGCGTGGCCGTATACGAGGGCGTGTGGTTCACTTGGCAGGCGGATGGGCCGTTGGCAGGCGATTGCCGCTCGGGGCGATGACGGGCCCGAGCCTGCTAGGAGCTGCTCTGCCTGGGGTCCAGAGCGCCCAGAGGCCAGGAGCGGCTGCCGCCCCTGAAACGACCACCCACCCACGTCCCCAGACGGCGGGTTCGACGGGTCCGGGGGGCCTGGCTCCGCTGCGCCTGTCACCCCCAGATGGACCGCCAGCCACAGGGCCCCCACGCAGGCAGTTGCCCATCGGCCGCCGCGCGTCCCCGCGCCCTCGCGGCTCGACCGGCGATCGCTTCCGCGTTCCCGGGGCTTGTCCACGTCGCTGGCAGTATACGGCGGCCGGTTGGCCAGGGCAATGCGGTCAGGCGCAGCGATGTGCGGCTGACCATGGGTGGCGCGCAGCCGCTAGCGAGCAATGGCGGGCAGTCGACGACGAGCGGGCCATTGGGATGCGCGAGGGCCGCTGGCGTCGGCGCGGGATACGCTTATAATAGGGGAGAGTCTCTGGCGTGTTCCGAACACGCGATCGGCGGAGTCCTGGGCAGGTCGCCAGCGCGCGGACGGGGGTGTGCGGTCCAGCGGACGGTAGGATTCGGGATGGGGAGGCCAGCGCACGGTCGCGCACCGCCTCGCCGGTCGCTACAATCAGGTACCCCCCCAGGGACTCGAACCCTGAACCAACGGATTAAAAGTCCGCTGCTCTGCCACTTGAGCTAGAGGGGCGCTGCGGCTACCGAGTATAGCAAACGGCTGCCGACCCGGGGAAGGCCCACCGGCGGCCGCCGGGCGCGCGTAGAGCAGTGCTGAGCCATCGAGACGGCCAACAACCGAGGAGGCTGCCATGGACACCACGACCGAATCGATCGTCGAGCGGCTGGAGGCCGATCTCCGCGCGGCGGAACGCGAACTCGAGGAGATCACCGAGGAAGCCACGCATCCGCCTGAGGCCGAACTGGGCGGGGGCAGCTCCGGTTATTCTGCCTGGCAGACGGCGGTGGCCCTGCGGCCGCAGATCGAGGCCCGGATCCAGCGCATCCAAGCAGCCCTGGACCGGGCACGCGCCGGCCTGTACGGCATCTGCATTTACTGCAACGCGCCGATCGATGCCGAGCGGCTGGAGGCTCTGCCCTGGACGACGCACTGTGCAGCCTGCGCCTCGAAGGTGCATCCACACAGCCGCGAGCGGCCGTAAGACGGCTGGCCCGTCGAACGAATCCGCGTGCCGCCGCTCATGGCACCGGCGGTAGCTCCAGGCGGCGCACCCCCAGGTGCACGGGCTCGCCGGCCAGCTCGATGGCCACCGCGCCGTTGGCGTCTTCGGCCGGGGGGCCATAGGCGAGCTCCAGAGCAAGGGTCTCGCCCAGGACGTAGTCGCGGTGCGCCTCCAGGGCATGCCGAATCGGCTCGCCAGACTCGACGGTCAGGGCGATGCGATCGGTAATCGCCAACCCACTGTCCTTGCGTAGTTGCTGGATATGACGCACCAAGTCGCGGGCCAGCCCCTCATCACGCAGCTCGGGGCTGATCACCGTTGTGACGCCGACCAGGTAGCCGCCCTCCGTTGCCATGCTGTAACCCTCGCGACAGGCAGTGACGATCTGCAGGTCGTCGGCCTCGAGGTGAATCGTCGCTCCCTCCACGGCCAGCTCCACAAAGCCGTCCGACTCCAGTCGCTCGCGCAAGGACATGGCATCAGCAGCTCCGAGGGCCTGGCGCACAGCGGGCAAGCGGGCGCCGAGACGGCTGCCCAGCCGAGCCAGGTTAGGCTCAATGCGGTACGTGACGAGATCTGCGGCGCGGCGCGTGATCTGCACCCGCTTGACATTGAGCTCGTGTGCCAACTGGGCCTGCAATCGCTCCAAGGCCTCGCATTCCGCCGGCGAGTGTGCCACGACGATCGCTTCCGCAAGCGGCTGGCGCAGCTTGATGCCGGCTGCCGAGCGGGCGGAGCGGCCGAGGGACGCCAGGCGTTGAACGAGCCGCACGTCGGCCAAGAGTTGCTCGTCGGCGTCGCAGAGCGGCATAACCACCGGCCAGGGTGTGTGGTGCACGCTCTCGGGAGCGTCGGCGGCTTGGCGGCGCACCAGGTTCTGGTACATGACCTCGGTAGTGAAGGGCACGAATGGGGC
Source organism: Anaerolineae bacterium (assembly GCA_034432155.1). Lineage (GTDB taxonomy): Bacteria > Chloroflexota > Anaerolineae > Epilineales > Epilineaceae > DAOUCP01. Next base: position 59,732 of record DAOUCP010000016.1, on the reverse strand, counting down.
CAAGAGTCGTGCCAGCTCGACCAGCACTGCATACAAGGTATTCAGCGCTGCCGGTTCGCCCTCCCAGAACCGCCGCCGCGACTGGCGTACGTACCAGTCGGAGAGGTCGTCGACGAACGCTTCGATGACTCCCGTCGCGGTGCATGAGTCGTAGTCGGCCATCCGCTCGGTGACCTGACGGGCCGTCTCCACCAGTCGCAACAGGATCCAGCGGTCGAGCGGATCAGTGGCCTGCGCCGCAGCTCGGGAAAGAAGGGACTGGCCGTGGTCACGCAGATGAACCAGCCAGTCGAGGGGCGGTGACCAGCCTGAGGAGACGTTCGCGTACTGGACGAAGAAGCTGTATACATTCCACAGCGGGATGAAGAAGCGACGCCGCGTATCGTAGCCGGCGTGGAAACCAAACTGCAGGTTGAGCTCTGGACGATGGTTCAGGAACATCCAGCGCATGATGTCGGCGCCCAGTCTCTCCGCGGCCTCGCCGAAGGCGATCATGTTGCCCCAGCTCTTGTGCATCTCACGCCCGTCTTCGGCCAGCAAGCTGGCATAGCCGAGGACCGTCCGGAAGGGCGGCTCCTGGGCGAGCACGGTGCTCATCGCCAGTAGGCTATAGAACCAGTTTCGGAATTGCCCGGGAAAGCTCTCGGTGATGAAATCGGCGGGGAACCACTGGCGCCAGTACTCGGGGTTCCGTCGACAGCCTAGCGTCGAGAACGGCACGATTCCGGCATCCAGCCACGGATTCCCAACATCGGCGACGCGTTGCGCCGCCTGGCCGCACTCCGGACAGCGGATGGCGACGGCATCGATGTACGGTCGATGTGGACTGTGACCCTCGAACTGGTCCCAGCCGGCGATAGCTCGCTCCTGCAGCTCCTCGCGGCTGCCGATAACGTCGAACCAGCCGCAGGCGCAGCGCCAGATTGGCAAGGCGAGGCCCCAGTAACGCTTCTTGGAGATCATCCAGTCGCGCATGTTGAGCAGCCAGTCGAGCTCCCGCTGGTGGCCAAAGGCCGGGATCCAGCGGATCTGATCGACGACATCCATCATTTGATAGCGCAGGCTGGCCGCCTTCTCGGCGGCGCTCAGCGCCTCGCGGGGCTTGGGGTAGACCGGGCCCATGGAGATGAACCACTCATCCACCAGACGGAAGATCAGTTCCGAGCCGCAGCGCCAGCACACGGGGTAGCGATGGGCGTACAGGTCGGCACGGTACAGGAGGCCACTCGACTCCAAGTGATCGAGGATCTCATCGGCAACTTCTGCGGCGTCCCGGCCGGTAAGCCAGCCGTAGCCGTCGATGTAACGGCCATCCTCGGTCAGCGGTGCGAGGGCGACGAGCCCGAACTCCTTGCCGAGTTCGAAGTCCTCGGCGCCGCAGCCGGGAGCAATATGGACGATCCCCGTGCCTTCGGCCTCACCGACTTCGGCCCAGGGGATGACGCGGTGCTGCGGGATAGCCGCAGCCTGGGCGGGTAGCTCGTCCATCGGCCCCCGATAGGTCCAGCCGACAAGGTCGCTGCCCCGGACGCGATCCACGATCTCGTAACTGCCGCGCAGCACGTTGGGGACGGTGGCCTCGGCCAGATAGAACCATTCCTCACCCTGGCGAACCTTCACGTAGGTGAGGTCCGGACCCACCGCGGCTGCCACGTTGGCGGCCAGTGTCCACGGGGTTGTTGTCCACACAAGCAGCGACTCGCTGGGGCGGCCAACGAGGGGGAAGCGCAGCGTCGGACTGCGGTGCTCGAGCTCGCGGTAGCCCTCAGTCGCGATCTCGTGCTGGGAGAGACCCGTTCCGCAGCGCGCACACCAGGGCATGACGTCCGTGCCGTGGTAGATCCAGCCACGCTCGTGACAGCGCTTCAGGAACTGCCAGATCATGTAGTTGTTCTCATCGGAGAACGTGAAGTAGCTGCCGCACCAGGGAGAGTCACCGAGCTGGCTGATCAGCCATTCCACGGTTGCGGTGCGCGGACCTTCGCACGTCTCGATGGTGACCGGAGCCTCGTCGTCGATGCGGTCAGCCAGTTGCCGCAAGACGGCCGGGTCATCCCAGCGCATCCACATCCCAAGCCGGATGGACTGTTCGGTCTGCAACGCGGCGAAGCGCAGCACCCGCTCTTTGCAACGGCGAACAAAGGGGGCGATGCCGTAGGCCTCGATGTCGCGCTTGCTCTTGAAGCCCACCTCACGCTCGACCTCCACCTCGACCCACAGGCCTTGGCAATCGAAGCCATTCTGCCAACGCTGGTCATAACCCTGCATGGCCTTCAGCCGCTGCCAGGCATCCTTCAGCGTTCGGCCCCAGGCGTGATGCACGCCCATCGGGTTATTGGCGGTAATGGGGCCATCCAGGAACGACCATCGTGGGCCTCCGGCCCGCAACTTCGCCAGGCGGTCGAAGGCCTGGGTCTCGCGCCAGAAGTCTAGGACGCGGTGTTCCAAGTGGGGCCAGTCGGGCTGGCTTGGCACTCCCTCGAATGGAAGCTCACGCTTACTCATCTGCTGTCCCTTCATCCACCATCGGCTGCCCAACACAAAGAGCGCTCTCATCCCCACTGGGGACGAGAGCGCTGCGCTCCCGCGGTACCACCCCGCTTGGCGGCCTAGCCGCCCGCTCACCGATCACTTGTCAGCCGTCTGCCCACCGTGTCGGCTCACGGCCGTATGGGCCACCAGGCAGATCGAGGCCGACGCATGTTGGCGTGGGGATAACGGGCACGACCCCGGCGGGAACTACTTGCCCCCTCGGTTGGAAGGAAGCCTTTGCTTTCCAGCGATGGCGTCCCCGAACCGAATTGGCGTTGGCCCCCGCAGCTCCGGAAGGATGTTCGATCGGCTGCCGAGACCGGCTCGCACCGCCCCGATCTCGCTGACTCGGCAACGTCCGACCTACTCGTTTCCATCAGTGCTGTTGGGAGTATGAACGCGACCATGGGCCGCGATTATGACTCCTGCTACGCCGTGTGGTGCCAGTCTCTCAACCTGCCAGCCGCAGGTGGGTGCCTGCCGAACGTCTCGGAATCTCGCGATTCCGTCGCCCTGAACTCGGCGCCCGCAGTGAGAGTGTTGGTTGACGACGCTGAAGCACCATCACGAACGCAGCAGGTCCCCCACTATATACACCAGGCCGTCGGCTTTGGCAAGTCCGGCGGCCCTGGCGACGGCGCGCGAAGCGGGAGTTGACCTCCCCCCCGCGAGCCCTACAATGGCGAGAGTCTGCGGCGCTCTGGCACAACCCCCGGCCCGCGGCAATCCGTTTCGTGGGCCCGCACAAGGATCACTGGCGATGGAACGACTGACGCGTATGGCCCTAGCTGCACCCTCGGTCACCCTTTTGGTGGGGCTAATCCTTCTGGGATTCGGCGTGGCGGCGGCGATGAGCCTGAATCAGGAGCTGATCCCGGATATGGATTTCCCCCAAGCCACGGTGATCACGGTTTGGCCCGGGGCTACCGCGGAGCAGGTGACGCAAGACGTCGTCAAGCCCATCGAGAAGGCTCTGGCAACGATGAAGGGGATCCCAGTGGTGGAGGTGTCGGCCAGCGCCTCGGAAGGCTTCGCCTACGCCACGGTGCGGGCGGAGTATGGTACGCGCCAGGATGAGTTGCGGGCCGCGGTCGAGGATGCGCTGAAGGACGTCGAGTTGCCAGCTGACGTGCAGGCGCCGCGGCTGCTGCTTTTCAACTTCTCCGACATCCCAGTGGCCCGCATTGCGGTGAGTGGTGCCCTGGAGCCGGTCGAGCTCGAGCGTCTGGTGCGCGAGGAGATCATCCCGGAGCTCGAGGCCGTCGATGGCGTGGCGGCGGTGTCCTTAGTCGGCGGCAATCCGGAGCGCATCGCCATCACCCTGGATGCTGCCAAGCTGCGCCAGGCTGGCGTCAGCCTGAGCGCCATCCGGTCGATGCTGCAAGCGAACAACATTGTGTTCCCAGCGGGCTCGATCCAGGGTGACGGTCGGACCTTGCTGGTGCAGGCCGGCCACCGCATTGACTCGCTGGACAAGCTGCGCACTCTACCTCTCCTGCCAGCCGGTTCGGCTTCCGGAGCCGGAGGCGGCGTGGGCGGCCGGAGCCCTGCGATGGGAATGTCGGCTGTCCCGGGCGATGGCGGGTCGGCTGCGACGAGCGAGGGGGCGTCGGCTGCGGCAGGCGAGGCGCCGGGGGAGGTGGCCGGGGCGGGCGAGGCGCCGGGGGACATGACTGCGGCAGTGGCACCCCTGGCGCTGGGTGATGTGGCGACGATCGAGCGCACGCCGGGCGAAGTCGAGACCCTGAGCCGGCTTGATGGTGAGCCGGCCCTGAGCCTGCTCGTGGCAAAGGAGCAGCAGGCCAATACGGTGGCCGTCGTGAACGCTGTGCTCGACGAGATCGAGGTTCTGAGCGACAAGGACAAGTTGCGGCAACTCGAATTCACTACCGTGTTCGAGCAGGCCTCGTACATCGAGGAGTCCTTGCGCGGCGTTGCCCGCGAGGGGCTGTTGGGCGCGGTGTTCGCCATCCTGGCCATTCTGGCCTTCCTGAGTTTCTCGGTGCGGTCCACGCTGGTGACGGCGATCAGCATTCCCCTTTCCGTGTGCATCGGCTTTCTGTTCCTGCGTTTGTCCGGCCAGACGCTGAACTTGCTGACGCTGAGCGGCCTCACGGTGGCGATCGGCCGCGTGGTGGATGACTCGATCGTCGTGCTGGAGAACATCTATCGCCACCTTCAGCGGGGCGAACGTCGCCTGCAGGCGATCATCGACGGCACGCGACAAGTTTCGACGGCCATCTTCGCCAGCACCCTGGTGACGATCGCGGTGTTCCTGCCACTGGGCTTCGTCGGCGGCATCACGCGCCAGTTCTTTCTGCCGTTCGCCCTCACCACGAGTTACGCCTTAGCGGCAAGTATCCTCGTGGCCGTCACCGTGGTCCCGGTCCTGGCGCGGCTCTTCCTGTCGACGGCCGTGCTTCCCAAAGAACGGGAGTCGCGGCTGGTCCAGCTGTATTGTCGGACGCTAAGCTGGGCCCTGGCCCACCGGGGGATGACCCTTGGTCTGGCCTTCCTGTTCTTCCTGGGCAGCCTGTTCATGCTCCGGTTCCTCCCCCAGACGTTCCTGCCGTCCTTCGGTCCGCCAGCGGTGAACGTGGCGGTGGAGCTGGAACCTGGGTCATCGCTGGAGCGGACCGACGAGGTGGCACGGGTCATCGAGACCGCGCTTCTGGACAACGAAGAGGTGGAGTCGGTGCTCACGACGGTGGGCACGGGCGGCAACGGGGGTGAGGCCTTCTTTGGCCTGGCCGCGGGTCTCGATAGTGCCAAGGCGTCCCTCTATGTCGACCTGGTCGATGACTTCGATGGCGACCTGAACCGGCTAACCGGCCGCCTACGCGAGGATCTGGACCTGTGGTTTGAGGGCGAACCGATCACCATCACCGTTGGCAGCGGCGGCTTGGCGGGACCCATGTCGAGCACCTTCGATCTCGAGCTGCGGGGCGATGACGAAGCAGCGCTCCGCGAGGCCAACGAAGCCGTGCTGGCGGCGTTGCGCGATCCCGACAATTGGACCGACTACGACAAGGTGCCGCTGGTCAATCTGGAGAGCAACCTCACGGCGGCGCGCAGCGTGATCGCCGTGGACGTGGATCCCCAGCGAGCCCTCCGCTACGGGCTGACGGCAGCGCAGGTGGGTCTGGCGCTGCGCGAGTCGTTCGAAGCTCAGGAGCTCGGCACCGTCACCCTTGGCGAGGGCGACCAGGCGGAGCTGTTGTCCGTCGAGTTGCGGCCACCGCCAAGTACCGTGGCCTCGATCGATGCGCTGCGCGGCTTCCCCATTGCCGGGCCAGCAGGTAGCGTCCTACTGGGCGACATCGCGACCGTCGAGGAGCGACCTGGACTGGTGACCATCACCCGCATCGACGGCGAGCGAGCAGCACTGATTACCGGCGGCGTGGAGGCCGATGACACCTTCGGCGTGTTCGCCACAGCGGACCGGATCGTCGACGACCTGGAGTTGCCGGAAGGGGTCGAGGTGGGGCCGGGGGTCGAATCCCGGATTCAGCGGCAAGCGTTCGGGGACACCGTCAACGCCATCCTGATCTCGGTGGTCATCGTCTACCTCATTATGGCCGTGATCTTCGGTTCGCTGGTGCACCCCTTCACCATCTTGTTCAGTCTGCCCTTTGCCGTCAGCGGTGCTCTGATCGCCTTGGCGGTGACAGGGCGGCCGCTCTCGATCTCGGGGCTGGTCGGCATGCTGATGCTCGTCGGCATTGTGATCACCAACGCCATCGTGCTGATCGACCTCGTGCAACAGCACCGACGGCAGGGTCTGGATGCCCATCAGGCGCTGCTTGCGGGCGGCAGGACACGCTTGCGCCCTATCCTGATGACCGCCCTGGCGACGCTGTTGGCTTTGATCCCGTTGGCGATGGGGCTGACGGAAGGCGCGATCATCGCTGCCGAGTTGGCAACGGTGGTCATCGGCGGCTTGTTCACCTCGACGCTTCTGACCCTGGTGATTGTGCCCGTGGTGTACAGTCTGCTGGACGGACTGGCCAGTCGGCCAGTGTTCGTGCCCACCGGCCCGGCAGCTGGCTTGGGCCCGGGGGAGGTCGTGCCACCCGCCGGCAGCCCCTACGAAGGCATGGGCCCGGGGAAGCCCATGCCAGCCACCGGCAGCCCGTACGAAGGCATGGGCCCGGGGGAGGTCGTGCCACCCGCCGGCAGCCCCTACGAAGGCATGGGCCCGGGGGAGCCCATGCCAGCCACCGGCAGCCCGTACGAAGGCTTGGGACGTTCGAGCTAACGAAACCGCGGCCTAGCGGTGCGCCCACCGCGCCGTGAGGGCTGGCGCGCCGGCTGCTCGTGCCATAGCCGAACGAGCTCGTCAAGGCCGGAAACGATCAGATCAGGCCGCAGGCCGGCCTGGCGCGCCGCTGTCGCATCATCGACGCCCGTGGTAATGAGGATGGTGGCCAGACCCATCCGCTTGGCGCCCACAATGTCGGTGTCCATCCGGTCGCCCAGCATCGCCGTCCTCGCCGCGGGCAGGCCAAGCCGGCGCAAGGCGGCTTCGAAGAGGTGCGGCTCTGGCTTGCCGACGATGATCGGTTCGACGCCCGTGGCGGCGCGGAGCGCGGCCAGGATCGAGCCGGCCCCCGGCACCAGGCCAAGTTCCGACGGATAGGTGAGATCGCCGTTGGTGCCGACGAATCGAGCGCCACGTCGGATCAGGAGGGTGGCATCCCGCAGGGCTCGGTAGCTCAGCCCAAAGTCGATGCCCACTACGACAGCATCGACCGCCGTCAGAGAATCCCCGGCCTGGGGTAGGGCCGACAAGGTTTGGGGCTCGCCGGGGGTGTCCGGGAGGTCTGCGAGGCGCCGGGCGTGGGCATTCTCGTGAGGCGCACGGGCGATCGCTTCGCGGACGACCTGGAAGCCGGCGCCGGCGAGTGCCCGATGCAGTCCCTCTTCCCCGAGCACGAAGACCTTGGCCCGAGGCGGCAACGCACGCTGCAGCCAGTCGGCCGTGGCCATGGCCGACGTGAGGATGCGATCCTCGGTGACAACGACGCCCATCCGCGCCAGCTTGGCGGTGTAGAAAGCTGGCTCGCGACTGGCATTGTTGGTGGCCAGCACGTAGGCGACGGAGCGCCGGGTGAGCCATTCGAAGAAGGCGTGCAAGCCCGGCAGGGGCTTGTCACCAAGCCAGAGGACGCCGTCCATATCCACGATGAGTCCATCGATGTGTTCGAGCGCCGACACTACCTTCGGCTCCCTTGGGGGTGCGTCCGACGACGCCAGGAGTTTTCCGAAGGACGGCCCGGTCGCGCCCAGCGTGAGGTCGGCGTTTTCTGCCCCGCGTGCCCCCAGGATGTGGTTGCGCTGCCGTGGGGGCGGCAAATGTTGACCCGGCAGCGCCTCGAGCCTAGCATGGCGATTCCAGCCTGCCGCTCCGGGCCGGGATCGGATTGCCGAGCGTGGACGTCCCCATCGCCTTCTGGATTGTCTTCAACCTGTTCGTGCTGGCCATGCTGGCGCTCGACTTGGGAGTCTTCCACCGCCGAGCGCACGAGATCGGTCTGCGTGAGGCGGCAGCGTGGAGCGCCATGTGGATTTCCCTGGGCCTCCTGTTCGGGCTGGGGGTCTATCTCTACGCCGGACCACATCCTGGGCTGGAGTACCTCACGGGCTACCTTCTTGAGAAGTCCCTGAGCGTCGACAACCTGTTCGTCTTCGTGATGATCTTCGGCGCCTTCGTTGTGCCCCGGGCCTACCAGCACCGCGTCCTCTTCTGGGGCATCATGGGTGCGCTGGTGATGCGGGGCGCCCTCATTCTCACCGGTGCCTACTTGATCGAGCGCTTCCACTGGGTCACCTATCTGTTCGGCGCCTTCGTCCTCGTGACTGGCGTGCGCATGGCGATGCACCAGGAACGCGAATTCGATATCGAGTCGAACTGGATCGTCAACGCCAGTCGCCGCTACCTGCGCGTTACGCGGGGCTACCGCGGGGCCCGGTTCGTCCTGCGCTCGGGTGGACGGCTCTGGGTCACGCCGTTGCTGGTGGTGGTGTTGGTCGTCGAGTTCACCGACCTCATGTTCGCGATGGACTCGATTCCGGCCATCTTCGCCGTAACCCGCCAGCCCTTCATCGTTTACACCTCCAACGTCTTCGCCATCCTTGGCTTGCGCGCCCTCTACTTCCTCTTGGCCAGCTGCGTGGATCGATTCCATTACCTCCGCCCCGGCCTGGCGGTGATTCTCATCTTCGTGGGCGCCAAGATGCTGCTGGCGGACGCCTATCGTATCCCGATCGTGCCCTCCCTGGCGTTCATTGCCATTGTGCTCAGCCTGTCGGTGATTGCCTCGTTGGCGTTTCCTCGGGTCGTCGAGCCAGACGGCGAGGGTGTCCTCTGCCGCGGGTCGGATGGTCCTAAGACCGGTTAGCATAGGGCAGCCAGAGCGTAGTCCCGCGTAATAGATAGTCGAGGGCGGCGGCGAGGAGCTGCCTGCGCAGGTCGGCCGTAGCCAGGCTCGAGAGGTCGAAGCCCAGTAGGACGCTGTGCGGCGTGACCACGATAGCAGCATGGTCGCTCTGGGGTAACGCCGTGTCTCCAGCACGGTGAAAGGCAGCGTTGTTGCTTGGCTCGTTCTCGGTTGGGGCGCTCGGCTGCCAGCCGTCGAGGCCCGTTTCGAAGGACTGCGTTTGCCCGTCGGGTAGCGTGATGTCGTCGAGCAAGACTCCGAGGTAAGGAACGCGGCTGCTCACGAAGGCGATTGCCACCTCCACTCGATCACCGGCGTAGGCCGAGAGATCGAGGGACCACTCCTGCCAGTCGCCCCGCGAATTACCGGTGGCGGCATTCCAGGTGCCGGTACTGCCTCTGGGCAGGCAGGCTGGCCGCTCGGGCGTGCCCCCGACCGACATGTAGTGCTTCAGGTGGGGATAGCGGGCGAACCAGTCGCCGTTGGCGCAGCTAGCCGCCGCTTCCGGCGTCGTATGGCCGTTCTCGTCCGGAAGCGTGGTCCAGTCGTCGGAGCCGGGATGATGGGCCTCGACAAACAGGGCGTCCCATGGCGAACGAAGCTCGTACGCCACCCAGAAGCGAAGTTGCGCAGTATCGAATCCCGACAAGTCCAGCTCGCGAGCGAGCCGCAGGTAGGAGTACGATGCTCGGCCCGAGTAGACGGCATAGTCGCCGCGATGGGGCCGTTCTCCGGGCCGGTCGTAGCGGGCCGCGCCGTGGCTGGCGAACTGCGGGAAGCGATCGACAGGTAGAACGTCGCTGGTGACGCGGAATGCCTGGGCCTCGTCGCTGCCTGCGGCAGGCAGCCGCGTGGTCAGTCGCAAGCCTTGGAAGGGGGATCCCGTCCCGACCACGGCATGGACTCTGCCGTCGCTGTTGACTCCTGCCCCGTCCACGTGGACGTTGGCGCCCAGGTAGTACCGCCCGAAGCCATCGGACAGGTTAACGCAGGGATGGGGATCACGACCGGCAGGGCACGGAGCATCCGACTCCGGGTTGTATAACAGGCCCCAGGCATACTGCTGCAAAGCATGGCGGCCGGCCACCAGCAGCCGTCCGCCTTCGTTCAGGTAGTCCCGCATGGCGATCATCAAGTCGTTGGCCAGGCGCGATGCGTAGCCGGACGCGCTACCCGGTGGCGCGGTGGCAATGTCATCGCCGGTGTACCACACGACGGCGTCGTAATGGCTCAGCACGCCGAGGACCGACGGTGCGGTGCGCTGGTGAGCGTCCACGTCATAGACATCGGCTGGATACCCAGCCGATGCGAGGGCATCGAGGTAGTACTGCAAGTAGCTTGGTCCATCGCGTCGCGGATAGTCCGGCCAACTGCCGGTATAGTCCTCGGCCGCGACGACGAGTACCCGGCTGCCCAGTGTCGTTACGCGGCGGAAGGTGAAGCTGGGACTTGCTCGCCCGTCGGCGGCGAACCAGACGGTCACCTCGTCGCCTGGCTGGGCGTCCGCGACGAGCCCGCGCAGCCGGCGATAGGCGACATCGCCAACATCCCCGTACCGCCTGCCACCCTGCCACTCGGCGGTGGGCGCGCTTCGCACCGGCCCTTCGCCGATGCGGTAGTGGAGCGTGACTTCGCCAAGACTGCGGGCCGCATCGACCTGTACGAGCTGCGGGCTGCCGTAGGATTCGGGAAACGTCGAGACGTAAAAAGGTGTGGTCGCGTTTCCTAGATGGGACACCGGGTTCGCCGGGTCGGTAGCCGAGCGAGCCACGTCCAGGGCGAATGGCAGGTTGCGCTGGAATTCCTCCTCGACCAGCGCCTCGTCGTCGGGAAACACGAACACCGACCCACTGGGTGCAGGCGTGAGTTCCGGCGTGAAGCAAAGCGTCCCGGCGGTCAGCGCATAGTCACACGTCTCGCCATTGGTGATGTACAGATTGGCGCTCAGGCCAGGACGGAAGCCTGGGATGGCCGGTCGCTCGCGCGTGCCGGCGAGAGCCTCCAGAACGGGGTGGTCGATCGCCTGCGTCTCGCTCTGCCAGCCAATGGGGTACAAGAGCAGTCCGGCTGCGGAGTGGTAGTTCACGGCGAAGGAGAAGTCCAGCCGATCCATCAGGGACTGCACGACCTGGGTCTCCACCTCCGAGGCTGGTGCCGGACCGCGGTAGCCGTCGCTGTAGGGGATACCCGAGGAACCCTCCTCGTCATAGCCCCAGTGGCTGGCAAAGTTGCGATTCAGGTCAACGCCGTCAACCTCGGTGATCTGGCCGTCGCCGTCATTGTCCCGCAGGTTCTTGCGCCACAGACGGTGGTCGGGCTCGAAGGTGAACTGGTAGCCATCGGGATTGACCACCGGGATGAACCACAACTCGGTGGTCCCGAGGAGCGCCGTGATCTGGGGATCGCGGCCAAAGGCGGACAGGATATGGCGGACCAGACGGCGATTGACCTCGACCGTCAGCCATTCGCGGGCATGCTGCAGCGACAGGAAGAGCACCCCTCCTCGGCTGCCTGGTGGTAGCTGGCGGATGTCGGCCGTGACGCGCAAGGCAACCAGTTCCCGGCCCTGCGCCGTTTGCCCGAGGACGACTTCCTGGCAGATCTCCGGATACTCGGCGGCCAGCCTGCGGAGCTCTTCACGAATCCCGCCCGGCCCGTCCCAAGGGCGCCAAACCCGATAACCCTGCTGGGCCTCGTGGCGCACCTGTTCGGTGAAGGTGCTGCCGTCGGGCGCTCGCCACAGCGCAACTTCCAGGGTAGGCAGCGAAGCCGCCAACCGGATGCGGTCGATGGGCGAGAGAGCCAGCTCGATGCGACTGTCGCCCTTCTCCGTGTGGCCTGTCACGGCGACGTCGAGACCTGCGCGTCGAAGCTGGGCGAGCTCGCCAGTGGTGACGGTGGCAGTGTACAAGTCGATGACCGGGTCGGCGGCATACACGGTGGCCGACCTGGCAACGGCCAGCAGGCTGAAGCTCACCAAAGCAAGGGCTAAGCATCTCCACGGCTGTGAGCGCATGCGTGCTCTCCTTGGGCGGCGACTCGATGGGAAGGTCGGTTTACCCCCGACCGCGGCGTCCGAGGAGCACTCTGCCGGGCCGGAGCGGAGTGCGAAGACGGAACCACGGTTGGCAAGTATAGCCCAGCACGGCTCGGGGCAGAGCGAATAAGGCGACCGGCTGGCTGGGTGTGCTTCCTCGGTGCGTGCTAAAATCCCTCGCGCGCCGGGGCAGCCTGCCGAAGCTCCCTCGGCGCCCATCGGTCCTTGCCTGGGAGGAACGTGCCGTGTTTCGTCGACAGCGCTCTCGACGCCTGAGGATCGTAGTCTTCGCTTTCGCCATGACGCTGGCGTTGTTGACCCAACCACTCCGTTCCGCCGTCGATGCGCAGGCCCCGGCCTGGAGCCGGGTCTTCCTGCCGGTTGCCGTGCGCGACGGCACGTGGGCTACCAGCCCGCGGCCGGAACCCACGCCAGTGCCGACACGCACGTCGGCGCTGCCAACCGCTACCGGCATTGTGTGGCCCACCGACACGCCTACGGTTCCTCCCTCGGCAACGGCGACCGCGACGCCGCCGGCCACCCCGACGTCAGGGCTGCCCCGCTGGCAGCAATATGTCAACTACCATCGCTGGCTGGCGCGACTGCCGGCGGTGACGGAGAACGCCGATTGGAGCCGTGGCGGCTACCTGCATGCGCGGTACATGGTCAAGAACAACGTCATCGGCCATTCCGAGAGTCCCTCCAAGCCTTACTACTCGAAGGAGGGTCATGAGGCAGCCGTGAACGGGAATGTCTTCCTATCGTCGGCAACAGTGGGAGCCACCCAGTGGTATCGAACATACCGTGATGCGATCGATGCCTGGATGACCGGTCCTTTCCACATGTTGGGAATCATTGACCCGCGGCTGCACGTCAGTGGTTTCGGCGAGTACGAAGAGGATATCCAGGGCTGGCATCGGTACGGGGCGACGCTCGATGTGCTGCGCGGGCGCGAGGACGTGCCGCCAGGTGTGTCCTACCCGGTGTACTACCCCATCGATGGCGGGACCATCCCCAACCTGTCCTACGATGGCGGCGAGAGTCCAGATCCTCTTCTGGCCCCCAAGTGCCGTGGCTATGCGGTGCCCACGGGTCCGCCGGTGGCCCTGCAGCTGGGAACGGGGGAGGTGACGCCGAAGGTGCGTCGGACCGCCTTTCGCAATGCTTCCGGCGATCTGCCACACTGCTGGTTTGACGAGACAACCTATGCTCACTCGCCGGGCAAGGAAGGCCTGAACATGAGGGACGCCATCATCGTAATGCCCAAGGAGCCCCTGGAGGCGGGACAGCGGTATACCGTTACCATCGAGACGAACGACGTTGCGTACAGCTGGTCGTTCACCGCCGATCCGGACGCTCGTCCGGTGGCTGTATCGCAACAAGCCTTTGAGCGCCTGGCGCTGGTGGTGGTGCCGAGGGACTGAAGCGCAGTTCGGCCGGCCCCACAGCTGCCGGGCGCGGGCCCATGGCCGCCTTGCAGATGAGGCCCGTCGTGCGGCCGCAACGCCGCCGCGGGGCAGCCGAACCGGGAGGAACACATGGATGCTGGGCTACGTGGCGGGACGGTCTTGGTGACCGGCGCCTCCGGGGGCATTGGCCAGGCTACCGCTCGGGCTTTTGCTGCCGAGGGAGCCAGGGTTGCCGTGCACTACTTCTCCCAGGCCGAGGTGGCCTCTCGGCTGATCGCCGAGCTGGACACGGAATCCCTGGCGGTGCAGGGTGACCTGCGCGACGAGGCGAGTGTCGAAGGGATGTTCCAAACCGTCGTCGGCCACTTCGGCCGCCTCGATGCCCTGGTGGCCAATGCCGGCGTCTGGGTAGCCGAACCGGCGCCGCTCCATGCCATGACGCTGGACCAGTGGCGCTCCACCATCGACGTCGATCTCACCTCGGCCTTTCTCAGTTGTCGCGGCTACTTGCGCCACCTCAAGGAGGTGCCACGCGACTGGGCCTCGATCGTGCTCATCGGATCGACGGCGGCCGTCTTCGGCGAGGAGAACCATGCCGACTACTCGGCAGCGAAGGCGGGCCTGACGTACGGGCTGACCCGGACGCTGAAGAACGAGATCGTTCGCCTGGCACCTCTGGGGCGTGTGAACTGCGTGTGCCCCGGCTGGACCCGCACTCCGATGGCGCGACGTTTCGGGAGCGATCCAGAAGCCATGGAGCGGGCCACGCGCACTATGGCGCTGCGGAAAGTGGCGACGCCCGAGGACATCGCCCAAGCGGTGGTCTACCTGACTTCGCCGCGCCTGGCCGGCCATGTCAGTGGGGCAGTGCTGACGGTGGCTGGCGGGATGGAAGGCCGGCTGGTGCATCCCTAGACGGGCGACGGCGGCTCGCCCGGCAGCGGGCGGCCGTCGGCCGGCGCCTGGCCGGCCAGCTTGCTTTGGTGGGCGAAGAGGGGCTCGAACCCCCGACCTCCTCGGTGTAAGCGAGGCGCTCTAACCGACTGAGCTATTCGCCCGGATCCCAGAGCACCCAGCGGACGGGGCACCGGAAACCTCATTCTAGCCAGCAAGCCCAGGCGCGGCCAACCGCAGATCTGCGGGGGGCTCCCGCGGCACGACCGCTGCCGCCTCACGAGTGTCTGGGCGTACGAGCGCTCCCGCTGCTCCACTGCTGCCGCCTCGGAAGCACCCGGGCGCACGAGCGCTCCCGCCTCAAGACGGCCTCGGTGGTCCACCGCTCCCCCGCCTCACGACCGCCTCGGCGCAGACCCTGGCTGGCGATTGACAGGGCCGAGTTGCACCGCTTATAATCGCGCCCACGTCGCGCCCGACGGCCGGGGCCAGGCCCAAGGTGCTGGACTCGACAGAGCCGGCATGGCGCGACGCTCGCCCAACCAGACCACTGCAGAGGAGTGAGAGCATGTCGGTACGAACCGCCCTCGCGGCCCTCGCTGCCTTCCTTGCCGTCGCCCTAGTCTCCCCCGCCCACGCCGCACCGCCCGCGGATACGGTGACGGTCCGTCCCGGCGACACGTTAAGCGCGCTCGGTGCTCGCTGTGGCGTCAAGTGGCAGACCATCGCTCGCGCCAACCGGATCGCCAACCCCAAGCGGTTGCCGGTCGGGATGAAGTTGACCGTCCCGGGCGGCAAGTGCCAGGTGGCAAGCTCGAAGCCGGCTCCGGCCGGGGTCGAGGCTGCGGCGGCTGCGGCCGCGGCCGCCGGCGAACCGGCGAGTGCGTCCGCGGAGGCTGCTCCTGCAGCCGCCATTCCGCCTGCGCCGGCACCGCGACCCGGAGCCGGTGGCTTTGGCTACGGCGTCCAGGTTCACGCCCCGGGTGGCGACCAGCGAGTCATCGATCTGACCGCGGCCATGGGCTTCAACTGGATCAAGCAGCAGATCGAGTGGTTCAGCTACGAAGGCTCGAAGGGCAACATCAACTTCGGCGGCCTCGACAACCTGGTGAACCAGGCGAATGCCTCCGGCATTCAGGTGCTCTTCAGCGTGGTCAAGGCACCGGCGTGGGCGCGGCCGCCGAACACAGACTTCTCGGTGGCTGGGCCGCCGGCCAATCCGCAAGACATGGCTGACTTCATGGGTGCCATGGCAGCCCACTTCAAGGGTCGGGTGAAGGCGTACGAGATCTGGAACGAGCAGAACCTGCACTACGAATGGGGCAATGAACCGCTTTCCGCGCAGCGCTACGTCCAGCTTCTCTGCGCCTGCTACCGGTCCATCAAGGCGGCCGATCCCGGTGCGCTGGTCATCAGTGGCGCTCTCACCCCCACGGGGGTCAACGACGGGGTACGAGCCATCGACGATGTCACGTATCTGACGCAGATGGTGCGTGCCGGCGTCAACAGTTGTTCGGACGGGATCGGGGCCCATCCGTCTGGCTACAACAATCCACCGACAGTGGGGGTGGGCTGGAGCACTGCTGCCGAACCGCAGTTCAAGGGGCACCGCTCCTTCTACTTCCGGGCCACCATGGAAGCCTACCGACGGGTCACCGGGCGACGCATCTGGCCGACAGAGTTCGGATGGGCGTCGGTGGAAAACCTCGGCGCCGGCCCATGTGGCGGTTACGAATACGCAGGCCAGAATAGCGAGGCAGAACAGGCCCAGTTCCTGGTGGATGCCTTCAACCTGGCGCGCAGCTGGGGCTGGGTGGGGCCAATGTTTGTATGGAACCTGAACTTCGCGCCGGTAGCCGGAGCGGGTGACGAGAAGGCGGCCTTTAGTCTGCTGCGGTGCGACTGGTCACCGCGACCGGCATACGAAATGCTGCGCGCCATGGCCAAGTGAGGGCTTGGCGTGTTGGCTTCCTTGGGCTGGCGCTGAGCGCCAGCCTTGCCGCCTGCCAGTCGGGGGCGCTAGCACCGAATGCCACGAGCCAGCCGGCCACGCCGGTGACACGCGAGGCGCTGCACGTCACCCGAGCGGCGCCGGCGGCGACGGGGCGAGCTGCCTCGCTGCCGAGCGGCATGCGGCGCCCGACGCCAAGCGCGGTCATCTCGGCGACGGAGCGAGTCGTTGCCTTGCCGCCGGGAACCGATGCGCGGCCCGGCGCCTGGTCGCCGTCGGGCCGCTACCTGATGGCCTACGTCATTCGGCGCAGCGGTGCGATGGGGCCGGTAGGCCACCTGATTACCATCGACGCGCAAACGGCGACGGCCATCTGGGACAGCGGCGACATGGAAACGCCGCTCGGCAGCCCGATGGTGGCTGGTTGGTTGGCCGATGACAGCCTTCTCTTGGCCAGGCAGGATGGTGGCCTGGTGCAGGCCGACGGTACACGCCTGGAACCTGCGCCGTGGCTGGATGACCAGCCGGAGGCACTAGCGGTCAGCCCTGACGGCCAGCGAGCGTTCGTCGACGCTGCCCAGTCCGCCTGGCTCATGGACGAGCAGCGAAACATGCGACGGGTCGAGGCCTGGGACGGTCCGCTGGCGGCCTGGACGTGGCGCGAAGACGGCCTGGCCGTCGCCGCCGTGGCGAACGACGGACGTCCGATCCTCGTCGACGTGCCAAAGGCGGCAGCCCGAGAGCTCTTGGTCCGGGCCAGCGGAGCGCCTTGGGGCGAAGTCACGGCCCCGGCGTGGCTAGCGGACGGGCGGATCTTGATCACCGACGCCCGGCGGCTCGTCGTCGACGGTCGGCCGATGGCCGCGCACCTCGTGGTGGAGCCTGCCACCGGCGAGGTCCGAACGCTGCACAGCGTGCTCGGATGGGCGGCGGAGCGCACGCGCCCGGTGAGCCTCCATGGTCGCGTCTCGCCCAACGGTCGCTATGTGTTGATACCGCTCGCCCCCGTTGGCGAGGCAAGTGTCACCCAAGACGTGCTCTTCGACGTCCAGACTCGGACCGCAACTCTCACCGAGGGGCTGGTCGAACCGGTATGGGCGCCCACGAGCGATCGCGTCGCCTTTCTGGCCGACGGACGGTTGGCGGTCTGGCCCCTCGGTGCCACCGAGGCCCTTCTGCTGACCACGTGGGATGGAGTTGAGCACTACGGCTGGTCGGCGGATGGTCGCTGGATCGCCGTCGGCGGCCAGGGCGGTAGCCTATGGCTGGTGGCCAGCGACGGCAGCACAGCGCCGCACCAGCTGGCGCCCCAAGCGACCTGGTTGCCGCCACCGACCTGGTCGCCCGCAGGCGACGAGTTGGCAGTAGCCGTGGTGACGCAGGTCGCAGCCGAGGCTGAGCCGGCGCCCGCGCTAGTTCTCGTTCGCGTGGCGGCGGTTCCTCCGGCGGACGACGAGACGCCAGCGCGCGACAGGGCGCCCGCGCCGCCCTAACGCGAGCGGCGACGGGCGGGGGTCAGTTCATGTACGCCGAGAGGGCTCGGGCGCGCGTCGGGTGACGCAGCTTGCGCAGGGCATCCTTCTCAATCTGCCGGACCCGCTCCCGCGTGAGGCCGAAGATCTTGCCGACCTCCTTGAGCGTGTACGCCCGATGGCCTTGCAGTCCATAGCGCAGCTCGAGTACGCGCTGCTCCCGGGCCGTGAGTCCCTCCAGGACCTGCTCGACGTCGCCGCGCAGCATATCCAAAGACGCCCGCTCTAGCGGATCGTCACTGGTCTCGTCCTCGATGAACTGGCCGAGCTCACTGTCACCCTCGTGTCCCACCGGCTTCTCCAGCGACAGACTCCGCCGGCTAGCCTTCAACGCCAGCTCAACCTTGGCGATGTCCATGTCGAGCTCGGCCGCGATCTCGGCTGGCGTGGGCCGCCGACCCAGCTCGCCCTCCAGTTGCTGGGCCACGGCGTACACCTTGCGAATGCGGTCGTTCATGTGGACCGGAACGCGAATGGTGCGGCCCTGATCGGCCAGGCCTCGCGTCAGGGACTGCCGAATCCACCAGGTTGCGTACGTCGAGAACTTGTTGCCCCGACGCCAGTCGAACTTCTCGACCGCCCGCATCAGCCCCAGGTTACCTTCCTGGATCAAGTCCAGGAACGGCACGCCCTGCCCCAGGTAGCGCTTGGCCATGCTGATCACCAGCCGGCTGTTGGCCTGCGTGAGTTCCCGCCGCGCTTTCTCGCCATCGGCCACCAAGCGCTGCAGCTCGCTACGAGCCCGTTCGCTCAAATCGGCGCCGCTGCGCTCGAGTGCTGCCGCTGCCTCGCGGCCGGCTTCAATGCGCTTCGCCAGCTCGATTTCCTGTTCGGCGTCCAAGAGATCGATCTTGCCAACTTCGCGGAAGTAGAGACTCACCGAGTCGTCGGAGTCGATGCCCTCGTAGTCCGTGACCTGCAACCGGACTTCCTGACAGCCGGGATCGGCCTCGAAGTCCAACTCGATGCCTTCCTCCTGCATGATCTCGATGGCGGCATCCAGATCCTCCATGGATTCCGGCCAGAGCTCGATCAGATCGCCAATGCCAACTGCGCCCTGATCCCGCGCGCGCTGCGCCAGCCCGCGCACGACGGCGCGATCGATTGTCAGTGGTTGCTGAAGCGTTGCCATTGCCACTCCCCAAGACGGTCGGCGGTCGATACAAAAAGGCCCGGCTGCTGGCAGCAACGGGGCGTTCGGCTGATTCGACCTTCCGACCCAAAACCACCCCATTGTACTCACCGAGGCGCGGCACGTCAAATCCCCGCACCCACTTACGCATGGCGCCTCGACCGATGCGACGCAGGAAGGACGTGGGTCTTACCCCCCGCCCGGGAGCGGCCTGGCCGCCAACACCGTCGCGCTTGCCGCGGCCGACCAGCCATGCTAGCCTCGGGGGGGGTTGGTTGGCCCGAGGTCGCCACTGCCGTGGCAAGTCCCCGCCGCGACGCACCATAGCCCATGCCGCCGCCGGGAACGGGCCGACGGCCAGCCCATGAGACGACCCATGACCAAGTGCCGACGCCTGTTGATCCTGGCGCTCGCCTTGCCTACGCTGACGACGGTCGCGCAAGGCCAGACAGCGTTTCCGGAGCGGGACGGCATTGTGGCCAACGGCTCGTCGTACGCCTTGAGCAGCGCCCGCATCAACCGCGAGTTCGACGAGCGAATCGGCCAGCCGTACGGTCTCGAAGGACTGGTGTTGGTGGTCCGCAGTTGTCGGCCGGACCCGGAGGTCTACCTCGACTCGGCGCTGCCTTACTACGGCCTGGCCAGTGGCGCTGGCCAGCTGCGGGATCGTGCGGTGGTTCTCTTAGTCTGCGAAGAGCCGCGCTTCGTGGGCATGTTCTATGGGGCGAACAACCCTTACGCCGGCCGTCTGGACCAGGAACGCACCACGGCGGCCATGGTCGACCATCTTGCGGCCGGGGACTTCACCGGCGCTGTGACGGCGGGCATCGATCGAATGGCTCGCGATCTCGCGGCGGATGGGGGCGCGGCGCCGGCAGACGGGGCGAGGGCTGGCCTGTCGCCGAGCAGAACGGGCGGCCCGGTCGCTCCCCCCGGAGGTGGTGCGAGCTCGGCGGCACCGACGGTCGAACCTGCAGCACCCGGTCGCGACGCGACCGGGTCGCAGCTGCCGGCGGATGGACGACGCGGCAATCTGCCCAAGTGGGTATGGCCTGTGGTGCTCGGAGTGGCGGGACTGGCCACATGGCGGCTGTGGCGGCGGCAGAACCCATCGCGGTCATCCGCAGCTCGTCCGCAGCCGGGGCCGGAGGCTGCGTTGCGAGCTAAGATGGCCGAGCTCGAGCGCGATTTGCGCGCCGACAGCGCGGCCTTCAGCCATCTGGTGTTGGCCTACGCCGAGCTGGGTGACGAGGCAGTAGTGGAGCTGAATCGACGCCACGTGAGCATGCTGGAGCGGCTGGCCGAGTTGCAGCGGCAAACCGAAGCGCTCACGAGCGGCGTGGTGGCGGTAGCCATGGCCGAGGACAAGGAAGAGTGGAGTGCCCGCGTCGGGCGCCTGCTGGCCGAGGCGGATGCCCTGCTGGAGTACGTGCACGGGGTCGCTGCCGAAGCCGAGCGGGTTGCGGCCTGGCTGGAGCGTGCGCCGGTGTTGCTGGTGGCAGCGCGGCAAGCCATCACGGCCGGCCGACAAGCCTACGAGGAGCAGGCGGCCGGCTTGGGTCTGACCAACGGCGCTTCGCTGTTCCGGTGGGTGGAGCAGATTGCCAATCAGGCGGAGGCAGCTCTGACGGCTGGCAACCGCATCAGCGCTGGGCGCCTGGCCGAGGCGGCGAGCTCTCTTTCGGACCGCCTGGTCCAGATCGCCGAAGACCTGCGGACGGTCCAACTGGCGGTCGACGCTGCGGCGGCGCGGTTCGCCGCTGCCGACCAGTACGCAGTCGCGAGCTGGGCCGATGTGCGAGGCAACGGCTCAGAGGCCGAGGAGAGCCTGGCCACGGCCAAGGATCAGCTGGAGCGGATCGGCGCTGCCGAGGCGGCAGCGTTTGGCAAGGATCTGGCAAGTGGGCTCTTGGCCAGTCTGGATCGCGTCGATGCCGAGATCGCCCGCGCCCGGGAATTGACCTCGGCCATTGTGCAACGCTTTGAGGCGCTTGAGAAAGCCAAGGCCGATGCCACGGTGACGCTGGCGGATGTTCGCGCCGAGATCGCGGCCGCGCGCGGCTGGCTCGCCCAGCCAGCGGTGGACGCCGATGTGGACACTCGACCGACGGAGAGCCTGGATCAGGCGGCAGCCTGGGTGGAGGCGGCGGCCGGCGCCATGATGGGGGAGGCGCCGGACTGGCCGGCGATCGTCCGACAGCTGCAGGAGGCCCGTCGCGCAGTGGACGCGGCTCTCGCCCACGGGCGACAGCAGCAAGAGCGGATGGCGGCCTTGCAGAGGGAGCTGGCTACCGCGGTCACCGAAGCGGAGGCCGCGCTCAGCCGGGCCGAGCGTTTCCTGGCGGCCCATGCCGCTGACATCTCCGCGGAGAGTCGTGCCAAGCTGGAGCAAGCGCAGAACGCCCGGCGCCTGGGGCGTGACCAAGAGCGCCTGGCAATGGCAAGTGAAGATCAGGAACGAGCCGCCGCCCTTCGGAGGGCCATCGACGGTCTCGCCCAGGCCACGGACCTGGCCACGGAGGCATACGGCCTGATGGCTCGCGACTTCGAAGCCGAAGAGGAACGGCGTCAGCCGCACCTGCCTCGCCGGCAATGGGTTGGGCCGACGGTGCCGGTGCCGATGGACTTGCCATCCTGGGGGAACTTGCTGCCCAGAGGTTTACCCGGCCCGGCGATGCCGCCTCGTTCGCCCGGCCGGTGGGGTGGCCGTCCCGCGAGGCCGCCAGGGTTGCCTGGGGAGAGCAGCCGCCGCGGCGGTGGTCGGGGCTGGTAGTGGGAGCGAGCCAAGGGTTCGATCGACGACGGATGGAACAGACAACCGAGGAGGCCAAATCGCGGTGAGCACTCTTTCGCCGGAACAGAGAGACGCATTGCAGGAACAATTCGAGATTCTGGCGGGCAGGGCGCACTTCCAGCTCTTGACGCGCAGCCACATCGAGCAGCTGACTTCGGTGGAGTCGGAGTCGGCGCCGGTGATCAGTCTGTACCTTGACTTGACCCCGCAGGCTCGGCAGGACCGGGCATGGGCGATCCAGTTCAAGAACCTGAGCCGCGAGGCGGTGGCCGGCGTCGAAGATGCGGCGCAAGCTCGCGCCATGGCCAGCGAGCTCGACCGGCTGGAGCAGGCCCTGGCCCAGGCGATTCCCGAGCTGGGGCGCGGTGTGGCGATGTTCATTGCCCAACCGTTGGACTTGCGGTTCCAGATCGTGCTGCCGGTGCCGTTGCCGAACCGCCTGAAGGTCGATCGGCGGCCATACCTGCGACCGCTGTTCCGGGTCGTGGACGAGCAGGAGCGCTTCCTGATCGCGGTGGTGGGCAACCAGCGTGCTCGCCTCTTCGTGAGTCAGTTGGGCTTCATCGAGGAGGTTGCTGACCTGGTGGGTGAGGTGCCCGGGCGGCAGCGCCAGGGTGGCTGGGCGCAAATGCGTCTGCAACGTCGTCGCGACACCTATCTGCAATGGCATGCCGGGTCGGTGGCCCATGCTGTGGCGCTGGCCATGGACACCTTCGACGCTCGCTGGCTCTTGCTTTCGGCATCGCCTGAGGCCGAGGTCGAGTTCCGCAAGAGTCTGCCGAGCGCGGTAGCGCAACGGCTGGCCGGCGAGTTCAGTGTCGAGCCGGTTGCCTCCACCAAGGTGGTGGCCGACGCCACTGCTGGTCTGCGGGGCAGCATCGAGGCACGCGAGGAGATGGCCACCGTCCGGCAGTTGCTGGAGGTGCCCGATGCCGGGGCGCGCGCGCTGGGCCTCGATGAGGTCTTTCTGCGCCTGGCCGAGGGGCGGGTGCGCCAGTTGGTTGTGCTGGATGACTACCGGGCAGGTGGGGCAATGTGCCCGCGCTGCGAGGTCTACCGTGCCGAGTCGGACAAGCCCTGCCGACTCTGCGGGGGGCCGCTGGAGCCGGTCGACGACGTGGTCGACGTCGCCCTGGAGATGGCCTATCGCCAACAGGCAGCGCTAGAGCTTGTGCGCAGCTCCGAGGCGCGTGAGCAGCTCCAGCGAATGGCGCCCGTGGTGGCGCTTCTGCGCTACTGAGCCATGGTCCGGTCGGCGGCCGGCGTCCGGGCGAGGAACATGGCCGAGGGCAGTGGCCTTCTTGGGGCAGGCGCCGACGCTCGCCGCCACGCCGGTAGATTGCGGGAACCATGAGCTACGTCTTGCCAGGACTGGTCGACGTCCATGTGCATCTGCGCCAGCCGGGGGGCGAGCACAAGGAGACGATCGAAACAGGCACGGCAGCGGCGCTTGCTGGCGGCTTCACCGCGGTGCTGGCGATGCCCAACACCCAGCCACCGATCGTAGATCGGCCGGCCTTGGTGGCCACCCGCCAGGCGCTTGCCGTGGCCGCCCGTTGCGATGTTGGTCAGTACCTTGCCGGCACCTCGACGAACGCCACGGGCAGCGCCGCGGCCGCCGATCTGGCATGCGGCCTGAAGCTGTACCTGCAGGAAACGTACGGCTCCCTTGGCATCGATAGCCTGAGCGCGCTGGCGCAGCATTTCCGCACCTGGCCACGACACAAGCCGATCGTAGTCCATGCGCAGGCGCTGCCGCTCGCGGCCGCGATGGGTGTCGCGGCCATCTATCGACGCTGGGTGCACGTGGCCCACGTGAGCCGGGAGGAGGAAATCCGCCTGATCGCCTCGGCCAAAGAAGCGGGTCTGCCGGTGACCTGCGAGGTCACGCCGCACCACTTGTTTCTGACGGCCGCCGACGGAGCCGCTCTCGGGCCTCGGGGCAGCGTGCAGCCGCCGCTGGCCGGCGCGAGCGACGTCGCGGCGTTGTGGGACCATCTGGCGGTCATCGACTGCCTGGCGACCGACCATGCACCTCACACGCTTGCCGAAAAGGACGGGCCGGCGCCACCGCCGGGCTTTCCGGGTTTGGAGACAGCGTTGCCGCTGATGCTGACAGCGGTTCACGAAGGACGGCTGACCCTAGACCGCCTGGTGGAGATGATGAGCACTACGCCCGCCCGCCTGTTCGGCATCTCCACGCCTAGCGAGAGTGCGGTGGAGGTGGAGATCGGTCCAGCGTGGGTGCTGGCATATGGTGGCTATCAGAGCAAGGCGGACTGGTCGCCCTTCGCCGGCCGGACGGTGCGCGGAGTGGTGCGGCGGACGGTCCTGCGTGGACAGACGGTCTGGCAGGACGGCGAAGTGCACTCCCGTGCCGGCTCGGGGCGGTTGATTCCGCCCGCGTCGGTCTAGGACGTTGGCCTGGGATGTCCGCATGACTGGCTGGCGAGACTCCGAAGTGCCTGGTTCGCCCAGCCGGCGAGACTCCGGAGCGCCTGGTTTGCCCAGCCAGGCCCGGTGAGGGAGGAAAGGGAACATGTCGGCAGGAAGCGTCGGCTCGAGTTCGGCCAATCCGCTGGCCGGGCAGGATGTGCTGTCCGTCAGCCAGTTTGACGCCCCGACGATCGACTACGTCTTTCGGTTGGCGGACCAGATGCGGGATGTGGTCCGCACCGAGGGGGGAACCAACCTGCTCAAGCGACGGGTGCTGGCCGCCATCTTCTACGAACCCAGCACCCGCACCAGCGCCAGCTTCATCGCCGCCATGGAGCGTCTGGGCGGCAGTGTCATTCCCATCACCCAGGGAGTGCAGTTCTCCAGCGTGGCCAAAGGAGAGAGCCTGCCGGACACGATTCGAACGCTCGAGCAGTACGCCGATGCCATCGTCATCCGCCACCCCGAGGTAGGCAGTGCCCGCGAGGCGGCCGACGCGGCCACAGTGCCGGTCATCAACGCAGGCGACGGCGCGGGCGAGCACCCGACCCAGGCCCTTCTAGACCTCTACACCATTCAGGATGAGCTGGGGCAGCTCGATGGCCTGCGCATCGCCATGGTGGGCGACTTGCGCTTCGGACGGACGGTCCATTCCCTCACCCGGCTCCTGTGTCAGTACGACGTGCGGCTGACCTTCGTGTCGCCGGAGATCCTGCGGCTGCCGCTGGATCTCATGAACGGCGTGCGGGACGCTGGCGTCCCGGTGCGCGAGACGTACAACGTGGCCGACGTGATTGAGGACGTGGACGTCCTGTACATCACGCGGGTTCAGGTGGAACGGTTCACGGATCTGTCCCAGTACGAAGAGGTCAAAGGCTTCTATGTGATCACCCCTCAGCTCTTGGCGCGGGCCAAAGAGCGGATGGTGCTAATGCATCCCCTGCCGCGCTTGCGGGAAATCGATCCCGAGGTGGACGGCGACGCGCGAGCGGCCTACTTCCGGCAGGCCCAGAATGGGATGTTCGTGCGCATGGCGCTGCTCGCGGCCGTCATGGGGGCGGTGTGAGCCGGCCTCGCGAGGACGACGCGGCGGTCGGCGGTGGTGGGAGCGCCGCGGGAGCACTCGGCTGCCATGCGGTCCAGCCGACGCCCTTCAACCGACGCTTGGCGGCGGTCATCGAGCGGCTCGACTCCCTTGTCTGCATTGGTCTGGATCCGACGGGCGACCCCGATGCGGCCCTGGACCATTGCCGGCGGGTGATCGACGCCACCGCCGAAGCCACGGTTGCCTACAAGCCGAACAGCGCCTTCTTCGAGGCCCTCGGTCTGGACGGACTGGCGATTCTGGCGGCCGTCATTGCCCATGTGCCCGACGATCGGCTGACGATTCTGGACGCCAAGCGCGGCGACATTGGCCACACGGCGGCTGCCTACGCCCGCGCTGCCTTCCAGGTGCTCGGCGCCGACGCGGTCACCGTCTCGCCCTACCTGGGGGCTGACTCGGTGGCGCCGTTCCTGGCCGACCCGGCCCGCGGGGCGTTCGTTCTCTGCCACACCAGCAATCCCGGGGCGTCCGATTTCCAAGAGCTCATCGTCGCCGGTCGCCCGCTGTACGTGGCGATTGCGGCCACCGTTGCCTCCTGGAGCCAGAAGGACAACGCGGGGCTGGTCGTCGGCGCCACCTTCCCCGAAGCCATCGCCGCCGTGCGGGCTGTGGCCCCCCACCTGCCGCTCCTGGTGCCGGGCATCGGAGCCCAAGGGGGTGACCTGGCGGCCACCGTGGCCGCCGGCCTGGACGGCGATGGCGGTGGCATGCTCATCAACAGCTCGCGGGCGATCTTCCAAGCCCCCGATCCCCGAATCGCGGCATGCCGGCTCCGGGACGAGATCAACGGCTTGCGAAGGCGGAGGGCGGTGTGATGGCGGACCTCTCGAAGTCGGAGGACGGTGCCATGGCAGAACGGTCGAAGGCCGAGGACGGTGGGATGGAGGAACTCTCGAAGGCCGAGCACGGTGGGATCGAGGAGCTTGCGCAACGGCTGCAGGCCTTAGGAGCGATCCAGTTCGGAACGTTTCGGCTCAAGGACGGCAGTACGTCGCCGGTCTATCTGGACTTGCGGCTCCTCGTTTCCGACCCATCACTCCTGTGGCAGGCGGCACAGGCCTACGCGTCGCTCCTGGCTCGGCTGGATTTTGATCGGCTGGCCGCGGTGCCGTACGCTGGCTTGCCGATTGGCACGGCGGTGGCGCTGGCAACCGGTCGGCCGCTCCTCTACCCGCGGCGCGAGGCGAAGGGCTATGGCACCGGCCAAGAGATCGAGGGACGTTACCGGGCCGGGGAGACGGTGGTGCTGCTTGATGACGTGATCTCCAGCGGCGCAAGCAAGTTGGAGGCCATCCGGAAGCTCGAGGCGGCTGGGCTGAAGATCTGCGACGTGGTGGTGCTCATCGATCGCCAGGGCACGGGTCGGGCCGAACTTGCCGCGGCTGGCTATCGGCTGCACGCTGTGGCCACCTTGCGCGAACTGGTAGCGGCGTTGGCCGCGAGCGGCAGCATTCGGCAGGAGCAGGCAGCGGCTGTCGTGGCGTACTTGGCGCGTTCTCGCGGACAGGCCATGCCCTCATGACGACGGCCGTCGACGTATCCGTCGAGATTGCGGGCGTCCGACTGCCCAATCCGCTCGTCCTGGCCTCTGGCATTCTGGGCAGCCACGCTGACCAGCTCGTGCGCGTGGCCCGCGCCGGTGCGGGCGCCGTCACCGCCAAATCTGTCAGCCTCGAGCCGCGACGTGGCCATCCGAATCCGAGCTGCGTCGATTTCGGTGTCGGCTTGCTGAATGCCATTGGGTTGGCCAACCCAGGAGCAGCCGCCGAGGTAGAGCTGCTGCGCCAGGCACGACGAGAGCTGAGGCCGCTGGGTGTGCCGCTGATCGCCAGCATCTTCGGCACCAGCGAGGACGAGTATGCTCGCGTGGCCGAGGTGGTCGCTCGGGCGGAGCCCGATCTGGTGGAGCTGAACATCAGCTGTCCCAACGTGCGGGCCGAGTTTGGCGAGCCGTTCGCTGCCTCCTTGGCCTCCGCCGCGTCGGTGACGTCCGCCGTTCACAGGGCCATCGACATCCCCCTGATTGTGAAACTGGCGCCCAATGTGCCCGACATCGCGCGAATTGCGGCGGCGGTGGTGGATGCCGGGGCCTCAGCCATCTGCGCCGTCAACACCATGCCGGGCTTGCTAGTCGACGTCGAGAGTGGCTGCCCCGTGCTGGCCAACCTCGTTGGCGGAATCTCAGGGCCAGCACTTCAACCCATCGCCTTGCACGCCGTGTACTGCATCTGCCAGGCGGTGTCGGTGCCGATCATCGGCACCGGGGGGGTGCGCTGCGCTCGCGACGTGGTGGCGATGATCATGGCCGGCGCAACGGCGGTGGGCGTTGGGTCGGGTGTCTACTACGGCGGTGTGGAGGTCTTCGGCGAACTGCGGGCGGGTTTGGTGCGCTGGCTGAGGGAGCATGACACCTCGCTGCCGGCGATTCGTGGGGTCGCGCATCAGCGCCCGCAGTGGCCCGAGCCGGCTTCGTTGCCGCCCATTCCGGAGGTCGACGGGGCGGCCGATGGCCGGTCGGCGGAGGGAGGCCAGCCATGAGCGGTGGCGCACCGAGGCTCCCCCAGGCGGTGCGCATCGCGGCGCTGCGCCAGGAGACGGCCACCGTCCGGAGGCTGGTGCTGGATGCCAGCTGGGACGCTCAGCCTGGTCAGTTCGCCATGCTGTGGCTGCCAGGGCTGGACGAGAAGCCGTTCAGTCTGGCGGGGGCCGATCCGCTGACCTTTGTCGTGGCTGCCGTGGGTCCCGTGTCGCGAGCGTTGCACGGCCTTCAGGTGGGCGAACGCGTGTGGTGCCGTGGCCCATTCGGTCGCGGATTCCAGCCGGCAGGCCGTCATCACCTCCTGGTGGGTGGCGGCTACGGAGCTGCACCACTCCTTTTCCTGGCTCAGCGGCTCGCACCGGCCGCGGCGCTCCTACACGTGGCTCTCGGCGCTCGCTGCGCCTCCGAGTTGCTACTGGTCGAGGAGTTTCGCGCGCTCGGTGCCGAGGTATGCCTGGCCACCGACGATGGCAGCGCCGGTCGGCCTGGCTTGGTCACGGAGGTGGTCGAGGAGCTCTTGGCTGGCGGGCGCCCCGATGCCATCTATGCGTGCGGGCCACCGGCCATGTTGCGCGCGGTGCGGCGGCTGGGCGAAGATGCCGCCGTCGCTACCCAGCTGGCCTGGGAAGCCTACATGCGCTGCGGCATCGGTTTGTGCGGCAGCTGCTGGCTGGAGGGACAGCTGGTGTGCCGCGATGGCCCAGTGGTGGTGTACCCGCCGCCGTTGTCGCCATCCGTCCCCGACGCATGACGCGGGGTCGCGGCCGCGGCTCCGCCGGCCGCGCTGCGTCTTGCGCCTCGGGGCGCCGGTGGCGTTGCGCGTTGGGGCAATGGCAGCCCCATGCCTTGGGCCTTGTTGCGTCGGTGGCGCTGCACCTCGGGGCGTCGCCGACCCGGTGCCTTGGGGTGGCGCTGGCCCTGTGCTAAACTGGCCGACGGATGGCCCTCCGCTTCGGCTCCTCGCATGCGCGCACCACGGCAGTGCGGACCGGACGAGCTCGGTCGCGCTCTCAACGCGGAAGGCAGGCAATGGCTTGGAGGTCCATGGCATGAACTGGCGACGGGCGACATTCTGGCTCCTCGTGACGGGTTGGCTCTTGGCGGTGCCGGCCAGCGCCGGGCGATCGTCGATGAGCCCGCCGGGCCCCGAGGCCCGGTCGGCCCACATCCAGGCAATGGTGCTCGAGGCGCAAGAGCAGTCAACGGCAAGCGGCAAGTCTGCGACGCCCAGCTATTACATCGTTCAGCTGGCAGAGGAACCGCTCGCCGGGTACCTGGCAACGACGGTCGATCAGGCCCCGCAACGGCCGCTCTCGGCGCCCAGGAACCTCGACGTCGACAGCTCGCTCGCGCGGGCCTACCTCGATCTGTTGACGGTCCGGCAGGAACGATTCCTGCGAGCCGCGACGGCGGCTCTCGGCCATCGGCTGGATGTGCTCCACCGTTACCGCTACGCCCTCAACGGCGTGGCAATCTGGCTTTCCCCAGCCGAGGCCGAGGCGGTGCAGCGCCTGCCCGGTGTGCGGCGTGTCGAGCGCAACCAAAGCCTGCCGCTGGCCACCGATATCGGTCCGCGCTGGATCGGCGCCGGGCGCGTCTGGGACGGCACAGCGATGAACGGCATGCCGGCGACCAAGGGGGAGGGGATCGTCGTCGGGGTGATCGACACCGGCATCAACAGTGATCACCCGTCCTTCGCCGCGGTAGGTGCCGACGGCTACGTCCACCAGAACCCGTTGGGCGCTGGCAACTACACAGGCTTCTGCGATGCGGCCAATCTGCACTATGACGCTGGCTTGGCCTGCAATGACAAATTGATCGGCATCTGGTCCTTTGAGGAAAGCCTCAATGACCCCGAGGATCGGGACGGTCACGGCAGCCACACCGCCAGTACCGCCGCGGGCAATGTCACCGAGGCGATGTTCGTCGCCGGCGGGCAGGCCTTCGTGCGGACCATCTCCGGTGTCGCGCCGCACGCCAACATCATCGCCTACGACGTCTGCATCCCGGCGAACCCGATCTGGCGGTGCATGGCCACGGCGACGGTGCAGGCGGTTGACCACGCCATCGCCGAAGGCGTCGATGTCCTGAACTACTCGATTGGCACCGGGCAGAACTCGCCGTGGGAGAACATGATCGCCGAGGCGTTCTTGAATGCTCGCAAGGCGAACGTCATGGTCGTCAGTGCGGCCGGCAATGACGGCCCAGAGCCTTCTTCGGTCCACTCCACCGCGCCCTGGGTGTTGACGGTGGGCGCTACGAGCCACAGTCGAGCCGGTCTGAATCTGCTGACGGGGCTGAAGGGTGGCAGCGTCCGGCCGCCGGCCGATCTGCCCGGCTACAGCTACTCCCGAGGGGCGGGACCGGCGCCCATCGTCTATGCCGGGACGTTGACTAACGCCAGTGGCCAACGCGACGACGGTACCTGCATGAGCCGCTTCCCAGCCGATTCGCTTAAGGGCAAGATCGTGGTCTGCGACTCCAATGGCGATCACAGTCCTGCCCGTCAGGACTACATTGCGGGCAGTCTGCGCAGTGCTGGCGCCATTGGTTTGGTGCGGGTCAACCGTGAGACCGAGGGAGATCGGGTGAATGCCGGCCTCGGGTTCCGCATGCCGGCGCTGAACCTGAGTTACGCCAACGGCAAGCTCCTGAAGGACTGGCTGGCGCGAGGCACCGGCCACCAGGGAACCATCCGCGGCGCTCAGATCGGTGAGGAGCCAGCGTTCGCCGATGTGCTGGCCGACTTCAGTGCTCGCGGGCCGGCACCGGGGGAGGATTGTTGCTACCGACCCGACTGGGAACTGCACGTGGGCTACCTGTTCGACGTGCTCAAGCCCGAGGTCCTGGCGCCGGGGGTGGACATCCTGGCAGCGGTGGCGACCGACGAGGTGATGCCCGCCGGTTCGCCGGAGTTCGGTGTCTACGGCGGGACCTCCATGGCCAGCCCGCATGGCGCTGGCGCGGCAGCTCTGCTGCGCGCGGTGCATCCGGACTGGACGCCGGCGGAGATCCAGTCCGCGCTTACCTTGACGGCGACGGGGGACCAGGTCCGTCTCCAGGACGGCACGACCAGGGCCGATGCGCTGGCGGCGGGCGCCGGGCGACTGGATGTGGGCAGAGCGGCGGCGAGCGGCATCGTCCTCGCCGTGCCAAACGAGGCATACGACGAGGCCAATCCGGTGCGCGGCGGGGATCCCCGCGAGCTAAACCTGGCGACCTTGACCGATCACCGTTGCGCCGGGTGGTGCTCGTGGAGCCGCACGCTCTCGACGCGCCTCCCGTCGGCCACGAGCTGGCAGGTGTCGACCAACGTCCAGGCCGGCCTCTCGCTCGTGGTAGAGCCGAAAATCATCTCCGTGGCGCCCGACCGACCCATCAAGATCAGCGTTCGCGCCGATGTCACTCGTGTACCGGTGGGGCAATGGGCCTTCGGACAGGTCATCCTGACGCCCGAGGACGGGTCCCTGGGAAGCTTGCGGATGCCCGTGACCGTCCGGTCGGTGGGTCTGCGGGGACCGCTGATCGCGGTCGTGAGCGCTCGTGACCGGACCGGTAGTGCGGCCGTCGTCGGCTTCCGCTCAAAGGGCGGCGAGCCGCTGCGAGTGGCGGTATCGGGGTTGACGAAGGCATCGCAGCAGGGCATGTCCCTGACGGTGGATCCGACACCGGACAATCCGTATGACTTGTTGGCGGGCACCCGGCCGTTCACCGGCACCATGGAGGGCACCATGACCATCCGTGTGGACGTGCCGGCGGGTGCTCGGCGCCTGGTGGCCGAGGTCGTCTCCTCCGAGGCACCGGATATCGACCTCTTTGTGGGCTACGACGCGGATCGGGACGGCCAAGCAGAGGCGCGCGAGCAGGCTGCGCTGAGTGGTTCGCCGTCATGGACCGAGTACTGCGATGTGACCAATCCGCGCTCGGGTCCGTGGTGGATCCACGTCCAGAGCTGGCAGGGCTCGGAGGATCAGCCCGACGATGTGGTGGTGGCCTACGCGGTAGTGCCAGCCACGGGGACGGATGAGGTGCGGGCGCAGGTACCCGAGCGGGTGGCTCCGGGCGAGGCGTACGACGTCGGGCTGAGCTGGCAGTTCGATGCCGTGGAGCGGGGCGACCGACACTTCGGCCAGCTCGAGCTCACGGGGGGCCAGGGTGGCGCCGAGCGTCTGGGCGTGGTGCCGCTGGACGTGCTGGGCCCGCCGCTGATGACGCCGCCGCCGGCTCAGACGGCCACGCCGACTCCCACGCCGACGCCTTTCGTCTGGCCCACCGATCCGCCGCCAGGACCGCGCGTCAGTTGGCTGTTCCTGCCAGCAGTGTGGCTGCAGCACAGTACGGAGTGAGACTGGCTGCTCTCCGGGAAACGTGGTCGAAGGTCGCTCGGGCGGTCGGGCTGGCCGGCTTGGCGACCCTTCCCCTGGCGGGGGCTCCTGCGGTGACGGCGCAGGTCGGGCCGGGTCCCGTCCCGCGGTTTGGCATCGCCCATGTCGATCTCCTTGACCTGCATTTGGAGCGCCAGCCAGGTGCGCCGGCCCGGTCCGTGGAGCGTTTGAGCGCGGCAGAGCTGGCGGAGCGCTACCGGCGGGCGCGCGAGCTGGGCGGAGGTTGGCATCGCTGGTCGCTGAACCATGACCTTGTCGAAGCGGACGGTTTCCGTTGGGAGGTGCCGGACGGCATCCTGGCCCGGGACGTCGCGGCCGGTCTGCGCACGTTGGCGGTGTTGCAGGGCCCGCCGTTGGACGGCCTGGCGGCGCCGGTCTTCCGACAGGCCGATGGGCGGCTGACCGATGACCCGACGGCCGCGGTGGCGATCAACCCGGACAATCCCTGGGCGCGATTTGTCTCGGCCGTGGTGCAACGCTACCGACCGGGTGGCGAACTCGCGAGGGAGCGTGGCTGGTCCAGCAGCACAGGCATCACCGCCTGGGAAGTCGGCAACGAGCCGAACAACGCTCACTTCTGGTCTGGATCGGTCGAGGCGTACGTCCGCTTCCTCGAAGTGAGCTATCTGGTGATCCACTACCATGATCCGCCGGCGATCGTCCTGCACGGGGGTATCGGGGACGGCGCCCATGCCCTGGAGTGGTACGATCGTTTCGCTGCCGAGCTCGCGGCCAAGGCCCAGCGTTCACCCTCGGTGGCGCGGCACAGCTTCTACTTCGACCGCATGGCCTGGCATTGGTACACCTCGCCCGTCTACCTGGTGGGCAAGCCGGCGGCGGCGCGGGCGATCCTGCAGGCGCACAGCATTCCGCCGAAGCCGTTGTGGGTCACCGAACTGGGGCTGCCAGTGTGGTCGGAGTACCCCGGACCATGCTGGGATGCTGCCAGCCCGGGCCGCGGCACCCTGGCGGAACAGGCGGCCTTTCTATGGGAGGCAGTGTCGGAGGGCCTGGCGCAAGGGGTCGAGGTAGTGATTGTGTTCCAGCTATACGACGACTGTGGCAATGGGGAACACTCCTACGATGCCTTGGGCTTAGTGCGCAATCACGAGGGCAACCAGTGCTGGGCCCCGATCGCCAACCAGGGGTGCTGGCGCTTTGAGCCGCAGCTGGCCGGGGTGCCGCGGCCGGCCTTCGAGAGCTGGCGGCTGCTAACCGACCTCCTGGGCAAGGCAGCCGTGACTGCCCGGCTGGCGGCTGGCGACATGCAGCGGGTGGTCTTCCGCGTGCCACCGGATGGCGTGATCACGGTGGCCTGGAACACGTCTCGCGGGGATCGGACGGCAGTGCTGCCGGCGACGGGGCGCTCGGCCGTCCTCTACCGCATGGAGGCCACGGGGCTCCTAGTGCGCTCCGAGATCGCGGCCCAGGGCGGGAGCTATCGGGTGGTGCTACCGCCCGCCACCAATCGCAATGGCCCAGGGGGAAGGCCGCTCGTCCACGGACGGCCGGTGGTGGTGGTCGAGCGCGGCGTTGCCAGTGGCGCAGGCCGGGAGCCGCCGGCGCTGCCTGGCGACAGGACCGCGGCTGTGGGTGGAGTCGCCCCTGGCGCTGACTCGGGCGCCCAACCCAGTGGCGCCGACACTACGCCACCCGTCTTGGCGGTGGTTCGCGAGCTGCCGGCAGCCTCGCCGCCGAAGTTCGA
Organism: Anaerolineae bacterium; assembly: GCA_034432155.1. Classification (GTDB taxonomy): domain Bacteria; phylum Chloroflexota; class Anaerolineae; order Epilineales; family Epilineaceae; genus DAOUCP01. The sequence continues at coordinate 25,841 of DAOUCP010000016.1, read as the reverse complement.
GCTCGAGATCCTGGCCGCAGACGAGAGGGCGCTGGATGCATACGTGGTGTACTACGCCAGCGATCGACTGCCAAGCACCCCTTCGGGCTGGATCCCGCTGGGTCCGCCGCGCTCCTGGCCGGGCAAACCGCGTGTCGGCGTGCAGAAGGTGCCCTTCGAGGGCCTGCCGGGCCGGACGTACTTCTTCACCGCGCAAGCTGGCGACACGGGGGGGAATTGGACGCCCCTGACGCCTTATGCGCAAGCGGCCACGACCATCGTCCTGCCAAAGGCCATGGCCACGAGCCTCCGAAGCGCCAAACCGCCGACCTCCGCCGTCCGCCGGGCCGGACCAACGAAGACCGCCGGGCGGGCGGGCCGACAGCCGACGGCCGGCCCATCGCCGAGAGGCGGATCGCAGCGCCCGTGATTCACGACCCGCCTGCCTACCACGGCTCGCGCCCCGACGTGCTCCAGTACGTCCGCCGACCGCGGCGCGTGCTGGACGTGGGCTGCAACCGCGGTGCGGTCGCGCGATCCTTGCGCCAGCAGTATCCCGACGCTCAGGTGTGGGGCATCGACGTGAATCCGGAGGCCCTGGCCGCCGCGAGCGATACCCTGGAGGCTGGCTGGTGCCTCGACCTGGACGACCTACCGGCGCTCCAGGAAGCACTCAGCGGCCTCACCTTCGATACCATCGTGGCTGCCGACGTGCTGGAACACACTACCAGGTTCCCAACCGTCACGGGCATCCTGTATGACCATTTGGAGCCGGGCGGTCAGATGGTCGTGTCGGTTCCCAACTACGGCCACTGGCACCTCGGCTGGGTATTCTTGAGCCGGCGCTGGCCCCGCAATCGGCGAGGCATCTTCGATGCGACGCACCGCTCCGTCATCATGTGGGGCAACCTGCGGGAGTTCGTGGCCGAGTGCCCGGGTGGCCGGCTGCAGGTCGTACGCCGCAACTTCCGCTTCTTCGAAACCGACCGCCGTCCACGGCTGAACCGGGCCATCACTCTGGCCCTCTGGCCGCTGTGGTGGGTTCCCTACGCCAACGATTTCCTCACCCACCAGTACATCTTCGTCATTCGCCGACCTACGAGAGGGTAGGGCCGGCCATAGGAGACGACGGTGCTATGCCTTGCCCTGATCGCGTGTTCGGGCAGCGGCCAACGAAGCGCCTCGTGCCCGTCTGGTCTCAGGCGGCTGCGGTGGTCTGTCTCCCAGCCAGCCGGTCTGAGGCGGCCGCTACCGCGCGATCTCGCGCCCGTCTGGCCTCAGGCGGCTGCCAACGAGCCGACGAGCCGCTCAAACTCCGAGCGGTCGATCGTCTCGACCTCGATGAGCCGGCTGGCCAGGGCGTGCAGGACGTCGAGGTTCCGGATCAGCACGCCGCGCGCGCGTTCGTAGGCCGCCGTGATGATGGCGCGCACCTCCTCGTCGATGAGCTGGGCCACTTCCTCGGAGTAGTTCTTGTGCTCGCCGATCTCGCGTCCCAGGAACACCATCTCCTCGCGCTCGCCGAACTGCACCGGGCCCAGCCGACGGCTCATGCCGTAGCGCATCACCATGTCGCGCGCCATGCTCGTCGCTCGGTCGAGGTCGTTGGAAGCGCCGGTCGTAACGTCTCCGAATACCAAGTCCTCGGCGACGCGGCCGCCTAGTAGGCCCGCCAGGTCGTCCTCGAACTTGGACTGCTGATAGATGGCCCGGTCCTCGGTCGGCAGATTCATGGTATAGCCGAGGGCCATGCCCCGCGAGACGATGGTCACCTTGTGGACGGGATCGCAGTTGGGCAGAGCGTGCATGACCATCGCATGCCCGGCCTCGTGGTAGGCGATGACCTTGCGGTCTTCCGCGCTGATGACCCGCGACCGCCTTTCTGGTCCGGCGATGAGCTTCTCGATGGCTTCCTGCAGGTCCGCCACGTGAATGGCCTTGCCATTGCGCCGTGCGGCCAAGATCGCCGCCTCGTTAACCAGGTTCTCCAGGTCTGCACCACTGAAGCCCGGCGTCTGTTTGGCGATGACTTCGAGATCGACGTCCGAGGCCAACGGCTTGCCACGAGCGTGGATCTGCAGGATCTCCAGCCGCCCCTTCTTGTCGGGGCGATCGATGACCACCCGGCGGTCGAAGCGGCCGGGTCGAAGCAGGGCCGGATCCAAGATGTCGGGCCGATTGGTAGCGGCGATGACGATGACGTTGGTGTCGGTGCTGAAGCCGTCCATCTCGACGAGGATCTGATTGAGGGTCTGCTCACGCTCGTCGTGGCTGCCGCCCAGGCCCGTGCCTCGCTGCCGGCCGACGGCATCGATCTCGTCGATGAAAACGATGCAGGGACTGTGCTTCTTGGCCTGATCGAACAGATCGCGGACGCGACTGGCGCCCACCCCGACGAACATCTCCACGAACTCGGAGCCGGAGATCGAGAAAAAGGGCACCCCCGCCTCACCGGCGACTGCTTTGGCCATCAGTGTCTTGCCGCACCCTGGCGGCCCAACCATCAGCACGCCCTTGGGGATCCGGGCACCCAGGGCAGCAAACTTGGCCGGCTGGCTCAGAAACTCGACGACTTCGGCCAGCTCTTGCTTGGCTTCATCGACGCCCGCGACGTCGGCGAAGGTCACCGTTGGCGTGTCGGGGCTGATCATCCGGGCGCGGCTGCGCCCGAAGGACAGTGCCTGATTGGTCCCGCCTTGGGCCTGGCGCAGCAGAAACAGGATGACGACGCCGAAGATGAGAACCGGCACCACCTGCAAGGCCACGCCAGCAAATCTGGCCCAAGGTCGCTCTTGGGCGGTCTCGATCTGCACCGTAGCCAGTTGCTTCTCTGCCGCCCCCAGGTCCAGCAGCACGTTGTAAGTGGCTCGCGCCCGCTCCTTGCGCGACTCCAGCTGGCGATCGGTCTTCTTGAGCTTGACGATCAGCGTCTGCTGGTCGGGCTTGGTGGTGATGGACTCCACCTGGCCTTGATTGACCCTCGTGACAAGCTCACTCAAGGGGACGGTTTCGCGCTCGTCCCGTTGTTGCGCAAGTTGCGACAGAGCAACGAAAAGGATGGTGGCCAGGAGCAGGTAGGCCAACCCACTGCGGACGAAGGCTGGTCGTGACATGGGACCTCGGTTTGGCCCGACGGAACGCGGCCTAAGATGGGTCCATCGTCGACGCTACGCAAGCCCGCCGCGTACCGCAAGGCCGGCATCCCAAGGATAGCGCCCTGTACCGTATGTCGCCAAGCGGCCGCGGCTACGGCCCGGCCGGCGTGCCCGGAACCACGACGGTGGCCACGATCTGGGGCGCAGCGACGGTTGCCGCTGCCCCGGTCGGCGCGCTCTGGGGTGCAGCCCCAGTCACCGCGATGCCGGTGGGCACCACCAACGTCCCCAGTTGCACCGTGGCCGTTGGCTTGGTGGTGGGGAACAATCGCTCCCAGGCGTCCACGAACCAGGGTGGCTCCTCGGGGATCACGCCCTCCAGAGTGAACTTGTCGGGCTTGACCTCTTCCTTGCGTTTGCTGACCCAGTCGTTCACCGCCTGGTCTCGAAGGGTGTCCAGGCGCTCTTTGGGCACCTCGCGTTCCTCGGCGCTGTCGAACACGTACACCACGTACCACATGTTGCCGGCTGCCTTGTAGGGGCCACCGCTGCTCATCTTGGCGAGGCCCATAACCGCATCGACGCCGGCATCGTCCAGACTCCATTGCTGGAGGATGTCGAAGCGCGTCAGCCATGACCGCTCGCCGATATCGCTGGCGTACGGCTCGGGGGTGGCCGTGGGCGTGGGCGATTGGGCCGGCGTGGGCGAGCTGGCCGGCGTGGGCGAAACCTGGGTGCCGGGCGAGCCGGACGGCCGCGCCGAAGCGTTGGCCCCCCGTGAGCCGGACGGCGACAGCGAAGCCTTGGCCTCGGGCGAGCCCGTGGCTTGCGCCGCGGACCTGGGTGCCACGGCTGTCCTTGCGGCGGCGGTGCGAGGCGAGGTCATCGCCGTCCGCCGCGCCGTAGTTGTCGCTTTGGGCGTGTTAGCTACCTTCTCGGCGAGCCGAGCCGTAGCCGTCGCTTCGGGTGTGTCGGTTGCTGCCTCCGTCATCCGAGTCGTAGCCGTCGCCTCCGATGCGTCGGCTGCATCCCCCGTTGTCGGTGCGAGCGTACTCGCGGGCTCGACGGTGGCGGCTGCCGCCGGCGGATTCTCCGGGGTGGCGGTAGGCTGTCGAAACTGCTCGACCACCGCATCCCACGCCGCACCGGCCTTCAGAGCGGCCGCTGCTTTCTGGGCCGTCTCCTGGCTGGTGAAGCGCAGGTAGGCGGCCTCGATCTGTTTCTGGACCGCGGGCACCATGTTCTCGCCCAGCCGCTCACGATAGATGGCGTGGCGCACGATGTTTCGATAGGCGGCCACGGACAGGCCGACCTGGTCGAGCACCGGCTGCAACGTCAACCGGAACTCCTCACCGATGCGCTGGGTCGAGATCGCAGTGGCCGTGTGGGTGATAGCAGCTGTCGGCGTCCCGGCAGTGACCGTCCCGCTGATGGCAGCCGTTGGGGCCGCGGCGGTGACTGTCCCGGTGATGGTTAGCTCCTCCTCGGCTGGCTGCGTGGTGGGGGGTGCGATCAGCGTAGCCAGATCGTTCCGGATGCGCTCGTCGACGTCTGCCTCGGTGACCTCGATGCCCCGCCTTTCCGCCTCGACACGGATGAGGATTTCGTCGATGAGCTGATCGACCGTCGCCTCGGCGGCGCCCTGGCGCTGTTGCTCGGCCAAGTTCACTAGGAAGGACGGGTCGCTGGTCGACGCGAACTGCATGAAGCTCTGAAGGTTGTTGAGCATCTGCCGTCGGTACCACTGCAGGCGCGGCCCGAACTGGGCGACGGTGATCGTCTGACCTTCGGCGCGGGCAACGGGTCGATGAGGCTCCAAGTACAGTTCCCGAAAGCCACCGTAAGCGAAAATGCCGAGGGCTACTGCCAGCACCGGCCCCAACACCGCCAGCAGAACCTGACGCTCGCGACGCTCCTTGCGCTCCCGGAGGATGTGCTTGCGATTCTCCGCCTGGATGTCACGTTCCTGCCGTCGCTTCTTGCGTGCCATGCGCCCTCTCCCTAGCCGAACAGCCGAACGTGGTCGGCGGTGAAGGGCAGGAGGGCGACGTGTCGCGCCCGCTTCACGGCCTGGGTCACCATGCGCTGGTGGCGGGCACAGGTGTGGGTGCGCCGCCGCGAGCGCAGCCGCCCCCCCTCATCGACGAAGGCATCCAACGCTTCGATGTTCTTGTAGTCGATCCACCTTGCATCACTGCGGCAAAGCCCGCAGGTCCGTTTGGACTGTCGTTGCATGTTCGCCTCGTTTTCGTCAGGAAGTTACGGATCCGCTCGCGGCTCGCCGTCGCCGCCGCTTGGCGGTGCTCCCATGGGGCTGCCCTAGCCGGAGCCGGAGGCCATCCCTGGTGGCCGTCGCCCCGTTCGAGGGGCGGGGCGGGACGACGGATCGCCGAGCGGCGCGATCTCGGTGGCTACGATCTCGATTCGTTGCTGGGTGGCTCCAGACTCGTCGGTCCAGGTGCGTTGCTGCAGCCGGCCCTCGACGTATGCCGGGTAGCCTTTGCGCAACCGTTGGCAGCAGATCTCCGCCAGCTGGTGCCAAGCGATGATATTGAACCAGTCCACGTGATCGCCGCGCCCCGGTCGCGGCGGGCCCCACGTTCGGGCAACCATCAGACGGAAGGCAGCCACGGCATCGCCGGAGGTCGTGAAGCGCATCTCGGGATCACGACCGACGACACCAACGAGGGTCACGCGATTCACGCTCGGCAGCATGGCTGACTCACGCCGCGGCTCGCCAACGTGCCCTTTGCCACGAAGCCATCACGGCAGCTCTTGCTCCTGGGAAAGCGCCTACCGTCGGGCTAGGCCTTCGCCTCGGCGGCCGGTTCGGCATGCTCCAACCGAACGACCAGGTAGCGGAGCACAGACTCGGAGATGTTCAGCCAGTGCTCGAGCTCGCCGGGCACCTGGGTCGGGGCTCGGAACCGGACCACCGCGTAGTAGCCCTCACGATGCCCACCGATACGATAGGCCAACTTGCGGGTGCGCCACGATTCCGGAGCCAGAGCAACGTTGCCCCGCTTGTCGACGAGCTGGCCGACCGATACGACCTCGCCACCACCCTTCTGAACGAGGTCCGTCACGTGGCTCACGATCTGGCCGATCGACGACTCGTCGAGCAGAGGGCTCAGGACGAGCACCGCTTCGTATTCAGGCATGCCGAAAGCCTTTCCATGGAGTCGCCCCAGGACTCCGCCTGGAGCGGAAAGGGTTCATCGGGCGATGAACGAGCGCCGAATTATGGCATAGCATCGCCCGCGGCCGCAAACGCGCGGCTGTTCGGTGGCACGATCTTCGTCGCCAACGGGCGAGGGGCGCTGGTGGCCAAGCTCCTGGCTAGCGCAGCGGCACGCGGGCCAACTGATCCCAACCATCGGCCGGCACACGGTTGAGCGCCCGGAACCCGTCACCCTGGGGCCAGACCAGCAAGGACTCACCCTCTTCCAGGGCGACGCCCGTCACGTCGTAGAGCTGGGGCATGTGGCCGACCAGCACCGTGTTCGAGCCGCCTTCGGGCGGACTGCTGAGGAGGGCGCGCAGTCGATCGCGGTACCGCGCACGCTCGTCAGCCGGGAGGTAACCCGAGTCCCACAGCCGATCGACGACGGCCTCGCCGCGCCCGAAGGCCAGTTGTGCCGTGTCGCGCACGCGGCACCAGGGGCTGGTGAGGACCCGACCGACAGGGATCCCCAGGCGGCGGAAGGCGTCGCCGATGGCCCGTGCCTGGTTGCGGCCCTCGTCACTGAGCAGTCGCTGTCGCTCGCACTGCTCGAAGAGCGAGTCGTCGCGACGTTCCAAGAGCTCGCCCACCCACTCTCGTTCCCTGGGGTCCTGGGACCAGTCGGTGCGCGTGTGGCGGACGTAGATCACAAAGCCTCCGCCGCGTAGGGCGGCCAGAGCGCTCGTGTCCTCGGTCGGTCCGCCTTGGGGGGCGGCCGGCGGCGGCGTGACGGACGGCGGCGTGCCCTGGGCCGGCGGTCGCGCGAGGGTGGCGGTTCCGCCGCCGACCGATGTCGGTTGAGCCGGGCCGCCTCCCGATCGCCGTGCTGTGGCGGTGGCCGAAGTGCCGCGCGCCGCAGGTGTCGCGGTGGTGAGCTGACCAGCGGCGGCGGTAGCCGTGCGCGTGTCCGCAGGGCTGGGGAGGCTCTGCACCGTCGCCGTCCGGCTCTCCGCGGCAGCCGTGGCGGCGCTCTGCGTCGCCGCCAACAGGGCGCCTTGGGTGGCGATGGCCGCGGCCGTCGGGTCGGGCGTCAGAGTCACCAGAATCACCAGCGGCGTAGGCGATTGCTCTGGACCCAGGGTGGCGACGGCTCGCCGCTCGGGGCGAAAGTCGCTCGACGGTGCCGGGCGGTCGCCCCCGCCGCGGCAGGCGGCCAGGGTGGTGCTGGCCAGAAGCAGGATGCTCAGCGTTCGGCAGCTCATGGGACCCTCTCGAAACCGATAGTTCGGCAGCGGATGTCACAGATCGGTCTGCGGATGTGGCGGATCGATCTGCGTTCTCTTATACTCTGGTCGTCGTCCAGGCGCCAACGCGCGAGGCGGTTGGTTGCCCTTCGTTTGGCGCGTCATCGGCACGAGGTCGAAAGTACCGTGAGCCACGAGAACCAGGAACCAACGTGTGAAATGCCCGATGGCCGACCGCACCCCAATACCTACTGGGTGGATCCAGGTCGGCTGCTCGCGGGCGAGTACCCAGGGTCGCTGGATCCGGAGCTGGCGCGGGCCAAGTTGCAGCAGTTCCTGGACGCGGGCGTGACCTTCTTCGTGGATCTGACGGAGGAGGGCGAGCTGGAGTCGTATGACCGCTGGCTGCCATCCGCTGCCGACGGCGAGGGGGAGAGCGCCGGGCAAGAGAAGGTAGTCCATCGGCGCCATCCCATCCGCGATCTTCGGGTTCCCGAATCGCCGACGGCTATGGCCACCATCCTGGACGAGATTGCCGGCGCCCTGGCCGAGGGGCACCGCGTGTATGTCCATTGCTGGGGCGGAGTGGGACGGACGGGCATGGTGATCGGCTGCTACCTGGTGCGAGGCGGCTTGGACGGTCCTGCGGCACTAGCTCGCGTGCAGCGGCTGTATGCCTCGATGAGCGAGGCGAAGCGGCGTGCGCACCCCCGCAGCCCAGAGACCGAGGAGCAGCGGCGGTACGTGGAGCAATGGGCAGAGCTGGACCCGGCGTGGTTGGCGAAGGAGTCTTCCGTTGGCGACTGAAGGGGTGGTGCGGCTGGGGTCGGCGGCGCGGCTTTCCGAGGGCGCCATGGCCGGCACTGGCTGGCGCGACTGATCGGGTGGCGCCATGAGCCCTGGGGCGGAGGACGCGGCGGACGAGGGCCTGGCGGCCGGCCTGCGCCATGCCCAAGGTAGAACGCTGCGGGCGCGCTGGACGGGCGGCGCGTTCGTGCCAGCCGAGCCGGTCGATCTGCCGGAGGGCGCTGAGGTGGCGCTGCGCGTCGAGTTGGCCCCCGAGGAGGGCGCTGCGCGGCGCAGGCGCGCTTTCTCGATCGCTGGCATCACCGCTGAGCTCGAGGTGACGGGGCTTACGGCCGCTCGGCACCGGTTGGCCGCCGCGGCACCGCTCGGACCCTGGCTGCTCTTCGCGCTGAGCCTGCTCGTCTACGCCTTCTGCCGTCTCTGGGCACTGGAACGCTTCCCGATTTACTTCTTCGCCGATGAAGCGTTCCATCCAGTGCGGGCCGCAGAGCTGGCCAAGAACGGCCTACGGTCTCCGGGCGGCCAGTTCTTCCCGATCTACTTCGAGGCGGCGGCGCAGCGCTGGACGCCGGCCTTCGCCTTGTATGTGCACCTGCTGCCGGTCGTTCTGTGGGGCAAGAAGGTGGTGGTGACCCGGGCCACGACGGCGATCGTGTCCCTGCTGGCGGCGGTCGCGGTCTCCCGGACCCTGGCCCGGCCGCTGGGCGCACGTCACTGGTGGACCGGAGTGCTACTCCTGGGCAGCATGCCGGCCTGGCTCCTCCACTCGCGCACCGGCTTCGAGACAGCCATGATGACGTCGTTCTTCGCCGGTTTCCTGTACTTCTACCTGCGCTACCGGTTGGAGCGGCCTCTCTTTCTCCTCCCGGCCCTGGTGCTGGCAGCCATGACCTTCTATACCTACTCGAACGGTCAGGCGGTCATGGCAGCCGCGGCCCTGCTCTTGGTGCTCACGGACTGGCGGTACCATCTGCGGCAGCGTCGCACTCTGGCTGTGGCCGCGGTCCTGGCCCTCTTGTTGGCCTGGCCCTTCGTTGCCTTCCGTCTGGCGCACGACGAGGCCCTGGGTGGTCACCTGCGGATGATCGGCTCATATTGGTACAACCGCGAGCTCACTCTGCCACAGAAGATGCTGGAGTACGGGCGGCGCTATGTGTGGGGCCTCAGTCCCCAGTACTGGTTTGTGTCGCACGACCAGGCGGAGCGCTTGCGACCGCAAGCGAGTGGCCCGCTGTCCTCGATGGGCGTGCTCGCGGCTCGCCTGCTTGCGCCCACGGCGGGCCCACTGGACCTCGTGCGCCACCGCTACCGTGACCTGGGTCACATCGCCTGGTGGCTGGCCCCCTTCTGTTTCCTGGGTCTCCTCCTGTGCCTCAAGCGCATCCGCACGCCCGCACACCGGGCGGTCATCCTGGCCGCCTTGGCGGCTCCCGCCGGGGCGGCGATGGCAGACATCGGCATCACTCGTGTCTTGGCCCTCCTTGTACCGGCGGCCATCATGGCTGGCCTGGGCCTCGACTGGCTTCTCGTGCGGGCCGGACGGCGCCTGGGTTCGGTACCGCTCGGCGGTGCGACCTTCGTGGTTCTGGCCCTGGCCAACGTGCTCTTGATCCGAAACGCGGTGGCGGGAGCGCCACACTGGTACTCGGACTATGGCCTGTATGGCATGCAGTATGGCGCGATCCAGCTCTACGAGAAGGTCATTCCGGAGATCCTGCAGTCCGAGCCCCAGACCACCATTCTCATGAGCTGCCAATGGGCCAATGGGGCTGACACCTTCCCGAGTTTCTTCCTTGCGCCCGAGCTCAGGGGGCGCGTCCAGCACCGCGGCGTGAGCGAGATCCTGTTGCGGCCAGCCGAGCTGTCGCCAGACATGCTGTGGGTCCTCACACCGGGCGAATACGAGGCAGCGCGCGCCAGCGGCAAGTTCCAGCCATTCGCCCCCGAGCGGACCGTACCGTATCCGGACGGCACGCCAGGCTTCTACTTCGTGCGGCTGGCGTACTCGGACGCCGCGCCCGAGCTGTTTGCCATGGAACGGCAGCAGCGGGCGCAGCTAGTGACCGAGACCGCGACGGTGGCGGGGCGGGAGATCGTGGTTCGTCACTCGGCGACCGATATGGGTCGAGCCCAGGACCTCTTTGACGATGAGCCGTACACGCTGCTCCGTGGCCTGGAGGCGAATCCGTTCATCCTCGAGCTGGTCTTTCCCGAGCCGCAGCCGCTGCGGGGCATCGCGGGCGACTTCTCGGCCATGGATCTCGAGTGGCGCTTGGCCTTGACACCGGCCGATGGTTCACCGCCGGTCATCTACGAGCTGACCCAACCCGAGGAAGGAGGTGACGTGCACGCCGAGATTGCCTTCGACCGAGGGCCGGACTTGGTCCGCCGAGTGCGCATGACGATCGCCAACCGCAAGCTGGGCGACTTCGCCAACATCCACGTTCGTGGACTGGAGCTGCGGTGAACAGCCGTAGTGCGTCCGTGCCGGTGTGGATTCATCCCACCGCCGAGGTCGCTGCCGGAGCGTCGATCGGCCCCGGAACCCGCATCTGGCACCATGCCCAGGTGCGTGAGCGAGCCGTCGTAGGCAGCCAGTGCATCCTTGGCAAGGGCGTCTACATCGACGTCGGCGTGCGGCTGGGGGATCGCGTCAAGGTGCAGAACGGCGCCAGCATCTATCGCGGTGTCACCGTCGAAGACGGCGTGTTCGTCGGGCCAGGAGCGCTGCTCATCAACGATCGGCAGCCGCGGGCGATCAACCCCGACGGCACGCTCAAGACGGAAGACGACTGGGTGGTATCGCCAACGGTGGTGCGAACCGGTGCGTCGATCGGCGCCGCGGCCGTGGTGTTGCCTGGTGTGACGATTGGTCGCTGGGCGCTCGTTGCTGCCGGGGCGGTGGCGACAAGGGATGTGCCTGACTTCGGTCTCGTCATGGGGGTGCCGGCGCGGCTGGCCGGTCATGTCTGCCCTTGTGGGGTGCGCCTATCCGAGGAAGCGGGGCGCTGGCGTTGTCCGGCGTGTGGCTGGGAGACCACGGTGTGATCCGCCTGTGTGTGCCGCACATCGGCGCGGAGGAGATGGCAGCGGCCGGGGAGGTTCTGGCTTCTGGGCAGCTCAGCCAGGGCCCGCGGGTGCAAGCCTTCGAGGAGGCGTTCGCCCGCTGGTGCGGCGTTCCGCACGCGATTGCTGTTGCCTCCGGCACTGCCGCCCTGCACATCGCCATGCTGGCCCATGAAATCGGACCCGGTGACGAGGTGATCACGCCGGGGTTCAGCTTCGTGGCGTCGGCCAATTGCTGCCTGTACGTCGGTGCGCGGCCGGTGTTCGCCGATATCGACCCCGAGACCTTCACTCTGGATCCCCAGGACGTAGTGCATCGCCTGACACCGCGAACTAGGGCAATGGTGGTGGTGCACCTGTTTGGCCAGCCGTGCCAGATGGACGCTCTCGCCGCCATCGCCCGCGATCATGGTCTGGTGCTCATCGAGGATGCCTGTCAGGCTCACGGCGCTCGCGATCAGGGCCGGCTGGTGGGCAGCTGGGGAACGGCCTGCTACTCGTTTTACGCCACCAAGAACATGACCACCATGGAAGGTGGCATGATCACCACCGGGAGCGACGAGATCGCGGCTCGGGCGCGGATGCTGCGCGACCACGGTAGTCGCCAGCGCTACCAACACGAGCTTCTGGGATTCAACCTGCGGATGACCGATCTCCAGGCGGCGATTGGGCTTGTCCAGCTCCGCAAGGTGGATGGCTGGAACGAACGCCGGCGCCAGAACGCTGGCCGCCTGTCCGAAGGCCTGGCCGACATCGCTGGCATTGCACCGCCGACAGTGCGATGCGGTGTGGAGCATGTGTTCCACCAGTACACCATCCGGCCGGTGGATCGCGAGGGTCTCCGGGAGCGTCTGCGAGCGGCCGGCGTGGCGAGCGATGTCTACTATCCGCGACCCATTCCCGATCAGCCCTTGTATCGCCGGCTGGGTTACGAAGTTGAGCTGCCCGAGACGGAGCGCGCCTGTCGTGAGGTCCTGTCGTTGCCGGTGCACCCCGGGCTCGAGGCGTCCGACGTGGAACAGGTCATTGCTGCAGTGAGGCAGCCATGACCCGTTCTGCCTTGCACCGGCTGGGCTGCTGTGCCGTGGCTGGGCCCCGCCGGCCGCGGACCGCCCGCATGTGTCCGGCCGGCGGGCGAAGCCGAGAGGCTCGGGGGCGGATGGCGTGTGCGGCGGGCAGGGGACCATGATTCGCGCCGCGGTCATCGGTGTGGGCGCTATCGGACGCCACCATGCGCGCGTCTACGCCGAGCTCGAGGGTGTCCAGCTGGTGGCGGTGGCCGATCCACAACCTGATCGCCGGCATTCGGTGGCCCGCCGCTACGGCACGCAGGCATACGCCGATGCGGAGGCGTTGCTCGTGGCCGAGCGACCGGACGTCGTCTCGGTCGCAGTGCCAACGGCCCAACATGGAGCAGTCACCCTGGCGGCGCTCGGGGCCGGCGCCCACGTCCTGGTGGAGAAGCCGATTGCCGACTCGGTGGCGATGGCGGTGACGATGATTCTGACCGCCGAGGATCGGGGCCGCCTGCTGGCCGTCGGGCATGTGGAGCGCTTCAATCCAGCGGTGGTCGAGCTCCACCGTCGGCTGCTGGCTGGCGAACTGGGGCCGGTGTTCCTGGCGCACGCCCGGCGCCTGTCGCCGTTCCCCGCCTACGTGCGCGACGTAGGCGTGGTCATGGATTTGGCCACCCATGAGCTGGACATTCTCACCCACTTGCTGGCGCAACCGGTGACCCGTCTGTACGCCGAGACCGGCCGCAACGTCCATCCCCAGCACGAAGACATGCTGCTCGGTATGCTGCGCTTTGCCGGGGGCGCTCTTGGCGTCCTGGACGTGAACTGGTTGACACCGAACAAGGTACGGCGACTCGAGTTCACGGGCCCAGGCGGCATGTTCGTCCTGGACTACTTGCACCAGGACCTCTTCCACTACGAGAACAGCCAGGCGCCCGAGCACTGGGACGCCATGGCGCTGTTCAAGGGGGTGGCCGAAGGCACCGTCTTGAAGTTGCGCGTCGCCCGCGAGGAGCCCTTGCTGGCTGAGCTGCGGGCGTTCGTCCGGGCGGTGCGCGACGGCGGCACGCCAGGTGTGAGCGGCTATGAGGGCTTGCGGGCGCTGGCGCTGGCCCAGTTGCTCCTGGCCTCCGCTGCGGACGGCCGCCCCATGGAGGTGGCAGCCGAAGTGAAGCGCCGAGGCTGGCCGGAGCTGATCCTGCGGAACGATGGCCAGGGCGCGAGCCAGGGAAAACGGTCCGAGTGACGTCGGGCAGCCCGACGGCGGGTTGGCGGTTTGCCGGCAGGCGATGGCATGACCGATGGCCGGGCCGGCGGCTTGGCTGGGAGCGATCGGGTGACTGAGCTCGGGCGGTCGGGGGCGGTTTCTGGCGAGCAGCCGGAGTGGACCGTTCTCGTGCCGGCCTGCAACGAGGCGGCCGCCATCGCCGACACCGTCCGGGACGTGCGCCAGGCGCTGGACGAACTGGGCGTTTCGCACGAGGTGTTGATCGTCGACGATGGCAGCCGGGACGGGACCGGGGCGATTGCTGACCGCCTGGCCGCTGCCGATCCCCAGGTGCGCGTCGTCCATCATCCCAGCAACTTGGGCATCGGCAGCGGCTTCGCCACAGGTGTTCGCCATGCCCACGGTCAATGGTTGATCCTGATTCCCGCCGACTTGGCGATCGACCTCGGAGACCTTGCCCTCTATCGGCGCGCCAGCCGCGAGGCCGACATCGTGGTCGGCGTCCGCTCCGACCGCCGGGACTACAGCGCGTATCGGCAGCTTGTGTCGCGGCTGAACATCCTTCTCGTCCAACGGCTCTTCCGGCTACCGCTGCGGCAGTTCAACTACATCAGCCTTTACCGGCTTGCGGTTCTGCGCCGGCTGCCCATCCGCTACCACAGCAGTGCCTTCTTCTTCGCCGAAGTCCTCATCCGGGCGCGCGACGCCGGCTACCGGCTAGCCGAAGTGGACGTGCGCTACGTGCCGCGGCGGAGCGGTCGGGCGACGGGCGCCCGACTGGGTCTGGTCCTACGAACGGGCCGCGACATGCTCCATTTCTGGCTGGCGCGTTGCCGAAAAGGCGCTTGACTGCCCCAACCGCGAGGGGCACACTTGTCGTGGGCGACCCGCACGCCTGCCCGTGCCAGGGCGGCCTTGGTTCCGGATCGCCAGGAGGCGCCGCATGGCGGATCGAAGGGTTCGGAGGCGGAGAGTTCATCTGGAAGGAGGCCCGCGGGGTGCACTTGTCATGGCGCTCGCGCTGGGCGTGTTGGCCAGTGCCACGGCGGCCTCGGCCGAGCGGCTGCGTGGCACCTACTTGGGCGGTGGCGTTGGCCGTCGCGTGGCCTTCCAGCGGGGGGGGCGGGACCGCAATGCCTGGGCGGGAACGTTGCGCTTCAAGCTCGACAGCGGCGAGGAACTGCTGGCCTTCTGCATCCAGCTCGACGTGGGTGTGCGCTCCGGAAATCGCTATAAGAGCGATGGACCCGTGGTGGAGCTGCCAAACGGTTGCCAGATCGCCAACGTCCTGGACAACTATCCCGCGAAAGCCGATTTGAGCGCCGACGAAGCAGCAGCACGCCAACTGGCCGTCTGGCACTTCTCGGACGATGTGGACCTGGCCACCATCCCGGACGCCTATCAGGACATCCGCGATCGGGCAACCTTCATCGCCTACGAAGCGGCGGAAGGGGCTTGTCTGGCACGCCGCACCTCGGCGCCGGACCTCCGGATCACCCCCGAGTCGGCGGAGGTGGAGGTTGGCCAGGCGATCGAGTATCGGGTCAGTGCCGATGAGCTGGCGGCCGGCGAGACGGTGCAGGCCACCCTTTCTGGGCCGGCGGTCTTCGAGGACGGGGGGCAGGCCCGCGAGCTGGTGTTGGACGATAGCGGCTCAGCCGTTGTGCTGGTGACGAGCACGGCAGTGGGCGAGACGGAGCTGGTGGTGGAGCTCCCGTACACGCTCGAGGGCGGCACCGTCTTCTCGGAGATCGACGCCAGCCAGCCCAGTCAGCGGCTGGTGCTGGCCGAGGACTTCGGCTTGACCGCGCGGGCGAAGGCAACGGGACGCTGGCTGGAGAAACCGACACCGACTCCCGTCACACCTACGGAGACGACCGCGCCGCGGACGGCCACGGCAGCGACGACAGCCAGTGCCACCGCGACCACCGAGCGCGCGACCGAGGCAGCTTCGGCGACCATCACACCGGTGCTCGCGACGGCAACGCCCGTGGCGACGGTGACGGCCGGCAGGCGCCGGGCGACCGAGGCGGTGGCCACGCCAGTGACGACGCGGATCATACCCGAGCAGATGCCCCGAACCGGCGGCGGTTCTTCTGTGGCCGAAGGTGGGCCGGGCATCCGCGCCCGCGGCGGGACCTGGGCGGTGGTCCTGGTGGCGTTGCTGGCGGTTGGGTTCCTGGTCTGGCGCGTTGGCGTGAAGTGAATCGGTCGGCGTCGGGGGCCGGCCGGGCGTGGTGACTGGCACCGGCGGCGTGGGATAGGCTGGCTCGCGCGCGGGTGCGGCACGTCCGCTGTGCTGCCTCGGTAGGCAGTGAGCGATAGGCCGGCTCGCGCCCGGGTCCGGGACGTCGGAAATCGGCATGTCTGGCCGCAGCCGGGCCGCAGGCGGCGGCGCACGCCTGCGTCGCCTGCCTCGGGTGCGCAATGGCGCACGAAGGCGGCATGGGAATGGGGGAGGGCGTGCTAGCGGGGAAAGGTCGATTCGCGTGAACGTGACCGTGCGGACGCTGGCCAGTGGCTCTTCGGGCAATGCGCTGCTCGTGGCCTTCGGCGCCACCCGGCTGCTCATCGATGCCGGCATCGGGGTGCGAAGCCTTTGTGCCGCGCTGGCGGACAGCGGGGTCGAGCCGGCAACGTTGGCAGCGGTGCTGGTTACTCACGAGCACAGCGATCACGTGCGCGGCCTGGAGCTCTTCTGCCGGCGCTACCCCCACGTCCCGGTATTGACGAGCCGTGGCACCGGTCAGGCACTGAAGCCGGTTGTCGGACCGTCGCTGGGCGAACCATTGAGGCCGCGACGAGTACGCAGTGTGGGCGGCATCGAGATTCGACCCTTCCCCATCCGCCATGACGCGGCCGAGCCGCTCGGCTTTCGCCTCGAGTGCGTCCGCTTGCGCTGGCAGTGGCCACCGACCTGGGCTCGGCGACGGACGAAGTGCGGGCCATGCTGGCCGGCTGCAGGTTGCTGGTCGTAGAGGCCAATCACGATCTCGATATGCTCTGGGGCGGCCCCTACCCGCTCGATCTCAAGAGGCGCATCGCCTCCGACGACGGCCATCTGTCGAACGATCAGGTGGCAGAGCTACTGGCGGGGGTGGCAGGGCCCGAGTTGTGGAGAGTGGTACTGGCCCATCTGAACGCCGAGAACAATGCCCCTCGGGTGGCCCTGGCGACGGTTGCCGCGCGGCTGGGCGACGCCCGGCTGGTGATCGAGGCGGCGCCACGCACGCGGCCGGGACCTCTGATTCGCTTTGCGGACGGACTCCTGCCCGAAGAGCCATCGGCGGCTCAGCAACTTGGCTTGCCCTGGACAGGACCTGACTGAGATCGGCGCCGCTGGCGATCATGCTGGTCAGCGGCAGGGAATCATGCGGGCGATAGCGGTATAGATCGCCCGCAGCTCAGCTTCGGTCGGGCTCAGGAACACCCGTGTCCGATCGCCGGCGATGGCCACGAGGAAGTCCGGCTGCACGTCGTCGCCGAGACCGACGGCATAGACGGCGATCCGCAGGTCATGGGCATGACTGGCGGCGCGGAGGGTGTCGGCCTCGGTGCCACCCTGTGCCTGGCCGTCGGTCAGCAGGACGATGACAGGGTCGGCACTGGGCCGCGCCCGCTCGCCGGTTGCGGTTGCGATGGCCTCCTCCAGCCCGAGGTCAATCCGGGTGCCGGGTTCGGTGGACAGATCACGAAGGGCGCGTTCCAGGTACTCGCGATTGCCGGTCAGCTCCTGCAGCCGCATCGCCCGGGAGTGGAAGGCGACCACTGCCGCCTGATCGCGAGGCAGATTGAGGAGGCCGAGGAAGGTGCGTACCGCTTCCACCGCGGCGGTGAGCTTGACGCCCGTCATGGAGGACGAGGCGTCGATGGCCAGGACGACGTCCACGGGATTCGTCTTGGGCACGCAGCGGTCGACGAGCACCAACGGCAGGAACGCTGGCCGCGCCGGTCGGGTGGGAGTGGCCGAGCTTGCGGTCTGCGTGGGCCTGGCGGTTGGCGGCACCACGGCGGTGGCGGTCGGAGGGACGGTCGCTAGCGGTGCGGTGGCAGAAGGCATGGCGGTGGGCGCCAGGACCTCGACGGTCGGCACGGGGAAGGTCACGCTGCCGCGATGGTGCAAGCCATCTTCAAAGGTCGCCCGGGCCTCGAGGTTGGTCGGCCATACGCCTGCCTGCATAGGCTCCAGGCGGAAGCGGATGGTCGGCGGGCCCTCCGCTCCGCTGGGGCCGAAGCTCCAGCGCAGGCTGCTGGCATCCGGTTGCTCGGCCGGTGGCGCGGCGCTGCCTGGAACGAAACGCATGCTGTCCGGCAGTTGGTCCACGATCACGAGCGATTCGAAGCCGTTGCGCGCTGACAGCTCGAGGCCGATCTGGCGAAGCGTCTCCGGCAGCATCGCCGGATTTGCGGCCGAGCGGAAAGCGGCTGGCGGATAGGCCAGGGAGCTGAGCAGGCCTTCGTCGGCGGGATGGCTGGAGATCAGGTCCGGCGTAGGCTCCGGCGGTGGGCCCAGCGGCCGGTTGTCCTCCCCGACGGCGACGGCATACACCCGCACACCGGCCAACCAGAGCTGGTGGGCCTCCGAGATCGCGTGCTGCCGCTCGGTGACTCCGGGGGCGATGCTGCCGGCGATCCAGCGGTGGTAGAGCTGTCGCTCGTGAATCTCGCGATCGAGGATGCTGGGCGAGACCAGAATGAGGGCTTTCGCTGCGCCCGGTCGAGCTTGTGGGCCGAACAGCGCTTCGCGGCCGGCGCGCAGGCCATCGCTGATGCGACCCTCGGCCCGCCGATCAGGGAACCAGGCGATGGGCAGGCAATCGGGGCTCAGGGCCAGGGCCTGATCGCGGATGGCGAACCGATCCTCGGTGAGCGGCACACGCAAACGCGCGCCACCGAGCTGGTCGCTGAAGGTGACCAGGGCCAGCCGATCGGTGGGTTGGTTCATGGCGTCGGCAAAGGCGACTAGGGCGCGGCGGGCCTGATTCAGTCGTTCGCCCGAGGCCTGGCAACTGGTGTCGACCACCAGGACGACGTCCAGATCGCACCTGGCCGCGAGCTGAAGCGTCACCTCGGTGGTTTCGCCCAGAAGCAGGCGGCTGGGGCTCGCGTCCTTGACCGGTGTCACCTCACAGGCGCCACGCTCCGGGGCGGGCAGGGGATCGCCGGTGCCGTCGGTCCTCTCGAAGACCAGCAGGCGGTCGTTGGCGGCGTCGGCGACGAGGACGCGCCCCCGCTCATCGATGGCCAGGTCTTCGTAGTCCCCGGGACCGGCGTCATCGGCCGGCCGCCAGGCGGCGAGGAGTTGACCGGTCGAGGCAAAACGCAGGACCCAGCCATCG
Organism: Anaerolineae bacterium; assembly: GCA_034432155.1. GTDB lineage: Bacteria > Chloroflexota > Anaerolineae > Epilineales > Epilineaceae > DAOUCP01. The sequence goes on along the minus strand of DAOUCP010000016.1, from coordinate 6,904 downwards.
CCAGTGAGCACCGCTCCCCCACCGTCGGTGCTCGTGGCCAGGGATTCGGCGGACCGCTCGGCCAGGCTTGCGGGCCGCACCGAGGCGAGCGCGCGGCCGCGAGCATCGTAGCGCACGATCTCACCGTCACGGGCCAGGATCCACAGGTTACCCTGGGAGTCGTAGTCGACATCGCGAAAGGCGCGCACGGTAGCGCTTTCGGGCTGCAACCACCGGGCAGCTACCAGCTGGTCGGGCTCGGCGCGCACCACAAGTCTGCCGCGTCCGGCATCCAGCACGGCGCGGAGGCCGTCGCGCATCGTCAGGGCCACGTTCCACCAGCGCGGGTCGGGCACGCGGTCGCCCACCCGATCGGTTCCCGTCAGCATGCCCGGCTCCAGCACCTCGGTGAGGCGGCCTGTGCGACCCTCGAAGTCCCGCAGCGAGGACAGGCTGACCTGGTTGCCGCTGAGGACGCCGGTGACGTCCGGCCGCAGGGCATCCGCCGCAATGTCGATGCCCGGGCCGTTGCGAAAGATGTGGTAGCTATCGTACGGACGCCCATCCTCGCGATAGGCGCGCACCTGCCCAGAGGTGTCGAGGACATGGACAGCGAACGGGTCGGTGGCCACATCCAGGCGACTGGGGTGGACGGCGTGCTTGGCGGTATCGCCCACCTCCGGTGCGATGATCGTCGGGAAGCCGCGTGCCGGGAAGGCAAACGCAGCATCGCCAATTCGCAACTGGGGTGCGTACGTGAAGTACAAGCCGCCGTCGGGCCGGACAGCCAGCCGCCGCACTCCCTCGTGGTTCTCGGGGATCGGCAGGAGCAGCAAGGGACAGCGGCTACGATCCGGGAATGGGCAGGCGGGATCCTCGACCGCCCGCCGAGGCAGGATCAGCTCGGCGTAAGAGGTTCGGCCTGCGAAGCGCAGGACACCACGGGCGACGGACACGTACAGGTTGCCGTGGGCGTCGACAGCGGCGTCGTACGGGGCACCTCCGGGCGTGACGCAGTTGTCGAGGGAGAGCTGGCCGACCACCTGGCCATGGCGATCGAACCACAGCACCCGCTGGCCGCGGTGATCGGCCACGTACACCAGACCATCGGGGCCGACCGAAATGCCCCGGGGGTCGAAGCCGTCGCTGGTTGTATGGTCGGCGGGGCGGTCGGCACGCCACGCGCCACGTGGTTGGCCCTCGGCATCAAAGAGGCGAAGGCTGCCCGATTCGCCGTCGGCCACGTAGACCAAGCCCTCGCCATCGACGGCGATGCCTTGCGGTCGGCCGACCTCTGTCCAGACGGCGCGCACCCGGCCGCTCGTTCGGTCGAGAACCTGCACCCGGCGATTGCCAGTATCCGCCACATACAGCCGGCCGCGGGGCAAGTCGACGGCCACGTCCTCGGGAGCCGCGTACTCGCCCGGCGCGGATCCCTGACTGCCCCAGTGCATCGCCGCTTTGCCGTCGGCATGCCAGATGCTGACGCGATGGTTGCCCCGCTCGGCGATTACGATCAGGCCGTCGGCGGCAACGTCGATACCTTCCGGTCGATTCAGCGCGTTTTCCTGGCGCGTCGACTGCCACACACCGACGAGGCAATATCGTTGCGGTGTCTCCACGGGCGCATCGGTGGCGCTCGCTCCCGTGGCGAGCGCAGCCAGAGCACTCCCTGCTGGATCGGCGGCGGTCCCGCTGGCTGAAAGCGGCCCGGACGGCGCGAGGGGGAAGTCAGCATGCGCGACGGGGCGAATTGCGTCGGCAGCGTGGCCCAAGAGAACGGTGCCGGCGGCAACGCTCGCGGCGAGGGCAGCGGCGCGGCCCAACCTGCGACCGACGCGCTCGCCAATTGCCGACAAGCTCGGCGAGCCGGTCGCGCCGCGGTTCGCCAGCCGGCACGGGGACGGAGCACTCGTGCGGCGACGAGCCAGGCGGCACACGGCGGTCGCGCAGCGGCTCGCGACGCGCTCGCCAATTGCCGACGAGCTTGGCCAGCCGGTCGCGCGACGGTTCGCCAGCCGGCGCAGGGACGGGGATGTCGCGCAGCGGTTGGCGACGCGGCTAAGGGAAGAGGCGCGCACGGCACGGAGCATCCCGCATGCTCTGACGTAGCCTCGCCAGTCCCGTTACGTGCTGCTGGGGGCTCGGGCAAGGCGGTCGTGAGCAGCTCGCCAGGGAGTGCTCGCGGCGCACCGGGCAGCGGTACAAAGAGCGAACGCACTCGACCCAGCGTGTCCTCAACCTCCAGCTGCGCAGCTTCTTGCGTCGGGCGCTCGATGCCCAGCGGACGCCGAGTGGGCTAGCGGGTCGCTTTCTGTGCCACCGGGTGAATCTTGAGACACACCGGCTTGCCTACCAGATCTGCGGCCTCCGACCCGTTGCCGGCAAGAAGCCTGTCGAAACATTGCGGAGCGCTATTGCCCTGCGGTATCGTGTCCACCACGCGAGCCTCCGTTCTGTGCTGTTTCCTTGACCGCACTTGGGTAGCTCACGGCCCCCGCTTTGCGAGCCATCTACGAACGGCCCTTCGGGTCCATCCCCCTGCTCGAATCTCATCGACCATGGTATCTCCCCGTTGTGCTCGCTCGGCCGACGGCTGCCCCGCTGTCGGCCACGCTCGCCGGCGCGGCGTGTGTGTCGTCTGCTCCAGGCGCCGAACCCAGAGCCCGCTACGCCGCCGGTCGTCGCTCGCGCCGGCCGCCGGGGCCGTTCGGCACATCGGCGATCGGGCGCGCGGGGCTATGCGGCTGCTGGGGGCGTGGACGCTCGGGGTGAAGGATGCGTACCTGGCACGGCGGCAGGTCATCGTTCGCCGGGGCAAGAGCGATGCCGATCGCCTCACGTTGATCCCGGAAGGCCTGGGTCCGCCGCTGCGGGAGGAAATGGCAGCCGCCGAGGCGCGGCAGGAGCAGGATCTTGGGCTCGAGGGCGGCCGTGACATGCGCACGATTCAGGAGCGCCGGGTCATCGGGACGTCTCGAGAACGATGAGCTGCGGCCATGTGCTGAGGCGCGGCAACGGTGGGGTCATCGGCCCCGTCGACCGCCTAGCCGGCGGGTGATGTACCCGTGCCAGGGGCGCGCATCATGGTCGGACGAAAAGCCTGTACCGGCGATCGGCTGCTTCAGGCACTCAGAGGCCAGCGCGCAATGCTTATCGCCGGGCCGCCTGAGGCCCCCCTGCATCCGGGGCGGTCGGTTCGCTGTCCTGGCCAGTGGGCGGAGAGCGCTGGGGGATAGCTCGTCCGAGCGGATGGCAAGGTCCTCGCCCGTGGCCGCAGGCACAGACGCCGCCACGCAGCCGGGGGATCCGCTCGGCCGGGAAACCGTTTCCGGCCATCGCCTTGGGGTGTGTCAGCAGCGGCTGGCCTGCCCGAGCGGCGGTCGGCGGTGCCGAGCCAGTGCCCGCTCTGCCCGAGGTATCGGCTCGCCGGTTCGTGCCGTGTTACGCAGACCTGTCGATCACCGACGAGGCGCAGCCGGAAGTGCCGGGCGGGCGCGCTTGGCCGCGCAACTCGCGACGTGCCCGCACTCGCGTTCCCGGTCGGCCGCGCGCCACGGAGCTCGGGTGGGCTGGGATATTCAATGTTGCAGTCGTTGGGCGGTGCTGTATAATTGGTAGTTCGGCGCACTCTTGAAGCCGCAGCAGAATAAAACGGAGCGAAGAAAGGTGACGAGAGTCTTCAACGTGATTATTGAACGTGATGCCGAAGGTTACTATGTAGCCAGTGTCCCTGAATTGCGCGGCTGTCATACCCAAGCTAAATCGTTGGATACCTTGATGAAACGTATTCGGGAAGCCATTGAGTTGTGCCTAGCGGTTGAAGGCGAAACGATCTCACCTCAGGAGTTTATAGGTGTTCAACGTATCTGGGTCGAAGTATGACAAAACTGCCGCGTGTCAACGGGCAAGAACTGATTGGTGCGTTACGTAAGGCTGGTTTTGAAGTGATCCGTGTCAAGGGTAGCCATCACTTCTTGTGGCATCCCGATGGACGCTGCACCGTTGTGCCCGTTCATCGTGGCGAAATCATTGGTCCAGGGCTAATGTCGAAAATTCTGAGTGATTGCGAAATAACACGTGAGGAATTGCTGGAACTTGTGTGAGAGTAGGTCTTTCTGCTCAGACATAAGAGGCATGGGCTCATGGAACGCAGGCACCGCACGCACCGCCACGAGGGGCCCTTCGGCTACGATCCCGGGTCCTGTGGCGTGGCCGCCCGGGCGACAAGCCGCTTCGCCCGACTCACCAACTACGATCGGCTCCGCAGTGCGCTGCGCCAGTTGTGACCGGCGCACGTGCACGACGGCGACCCCGAAGCGCTGCTGGCGCAGCGCCAGGAAGGGACGCGGGCCGCGGAGCGGGCCTGCGGGAGCCTCCCTTGGGAGAACGCACGCTTTTTCCCAAGTCACCTGGGCGCTACAGCTGTAATATGCCTCGGCCAATCTCCACAGCGCAGCACGGCAGGTGTGGGACGACGACCGACGGATTGTTCAGATCGGCGGCGACGAGGCGAGCGCCAGACCCTCCCTGCTGAGGGCAAGGGCTCCGCGTACAGAGGGATGCGCAAGAGCAGCTCTTCCGAATGGGCGAAAGGAGATGAAATGGACAAGCCCAATCGGATCGAACAGATCATGGAAGAATATCGAGATTGTTTGGCCGCGATCTTGGGACAAGATTTGGAATCCGTTGTGCTCTATGGATCCCAGGCCCGCGGAGACGCCCACCAAGGCTCGGATATCGACGTGCTGTGCGTGATGCGCACACCCTTTGACTACGGTGCCCTCGTCAAGAGGACTGCCGAGGCGGCCGCCCAAATCAGCCTCAGGTACGACGTGGTGATCTCGACCGCGTTCGTGGTTTCCGAGGAGTATCGGAGACGGAGAACACCGTTTCTGATGAATGTTCGCAGGGACGGTGTAGTCGTATGAGCGAGATCGAATTCTTGCTGCAAAAGGCCAAAGAAAGCCTGGACGCAGTGCGAAGTCTCCTGCGAGACGGCTACCCCGGTTTTTCGGCTTCTCGTGCTTACTACGCCATGTTCTATGTGGACGACGCCCTGCTGGTGATCTTGGGTCAGACGTATCGGAAGCATTCAGCCCTAATCGCCGCTTTTGGCCGGGAGTATGCCAGGCAGGGCCGGTTCGACCCGAAGTATCACCAGTGGCTTTGGTCCTCATAGAATTACGGCACGTCGGCGACTACGGCATCGAAGCACACGTTTCGAACGCCGATGCTGAATTGGTCTGCGCGTGGGCTCAAGATTTCATCGAAGCCACCGAGGCCTATCTTTCGAGCAAGGGAGGCGATCAGCCATGACGCAGATCAAGCCCTGGTACGCCATCGCGACAACCCACGAGGACATCCGCGAAGGGTGGCTCGCCGAGGCGGTGTTCGCAGCGAACGTCTGGGCGGTCGTCCAAGGCACGGCCCCGGAGGTCTACCTCGACGCCGTGTCGTTCTTCCGCAAAACGTAGCTGACCGCAGACCCGTCCACATTGTTGAGTCGGCTCCCGAGCGGCTTGCGCCATGGCGGCGAGAGCGCAGACCGTATCATCAGACTGCAAACTGCCTTCGGCCGTGGCAAGAGGCAGACGCTCGTGGCCTTGTGGCACCTGGCAAAGCACGCAGATCGGTTGAAAGGATCGCCGCAGGGCGAGGGGCTGCGGAAGGCCGTCGGTGGACAACTGCCGGAGCAGCTGAAGGGCGTCGCCGTCTTCACGAACGAGACCTGCGACGCGACCCTGGGCCGTCAGGTCGAAGACGGCGTTCACCAGCGCACGCATTGGGGCCAATTGGCGCACCAGCTCGGTGGAAAGTCTCTCTGCGAACGCGTGCGGGCGAACGGTGAGAGGCAGCGCGCGCCTCAGCGTCTCTTCGAGACTCCGCAAACCGCTTCTCCATGCTTGATCCTGCTGGACGAACTGGCTGACTACGGCGTGGGCGCGGCGGGGGTGCCGGGCGGTGACACGAGCCTGGCAGATCACGCTGTCTCCTTCATCCCGGGTCCCTCGACGCTGTCGAGGGCGCGTTGACGCGGCTTTGGGGGTCGGCCTACCAGTCGGCGGCCGCTACCGACGTGATCGACGACCGGGCCATCGCAGGCATCGTCGACGAGGAATTCGGCGGCGACTACCGGAGCGAGGCCGTCGGGCAGGGGCTGGCATCCGCAATCCTTCTTGGCTCCTTCGGTGGCCAGGGCGGCCGCGACGGGTTCCGCTCGAAGGATGTGACGCTCCCCGGCTCGAAGCAGGGCCTGAACTGGAACTACGCGGACGGGGCCTTGTTGCAGCTCGAAAACCGCTGCTTCTACCTCCATGCAGCGACAGCCGGGAGCCTCGGCAAGGGCTACTGGTTCGTCACCGGGCCGACGCTCAACAAGCTGGTCGTCCAGTACGGCAAACAGGGCGCGAAGAAGAACTTCTCGGAGGAGATCCTCGAGGACCTGCGCGCTGAGTCGCAAGAAAGCGCGCTGGCCCAGCTTCTACAATCCGGGCGATAATCGGGCCTTTTTCGCGGCATCTTTGACCCTTCGGAGGGCGTCGTGGTCAAGTCCCATAGCTGCTGTAAAAGCAGGGGGCGTGAGCTACGCGGCACGACGGACCTGCCCGTCGGTGGGGGTGGGCGGCGTCTGACCAAGCTCTCGCCGGAGGTGCCGAAGCTGTTCGCGCTCGAACTCGCTCATCCGCACGCTCTGCCACCGTTGACTCGCCTGCCATAGGGTGGCATATACCAGTTTCCGACAACTCCTTTCGGTGAGGAATCCCGGAATGATCTTCGTTCGCCGGCCCTGCTCGACGAACGCTCGCTCCAATAGATTCGTCGTTCGGATCCGCTGGCGGTGAGCCAGCAGGCAGCGGTAGGTTGCCCAGCAAGCCTCGAGGTCGTCCTGGAAGGAGCGCATGGCGGACGGGAAGCGATCCTC
>DAOUCP010000015.1:0-4603 GCA_034432155.1 Anaerolineae bacterium | reverse complement strand
GCCGATACATCACTCTGAGCCTTATTCGGCCAGCCGCAGCCGATGGCGAGCTGGCCGGCGCCTCGTACGCCTACGTCGATTGCTCGCCAGCGGACAGCGGTGCCACGTACTGGCTGGATGATGTTGACCGGGGCGGCCGAATCACGCGTCACGGTCCAGCGCGCACGTTCCCCATCCGCCCAGTCCGACGCACAACCGGTAGCTTTCCTACGCCGTGGCCAGCCGCCCTCTGGCAGGCCAGTGGAGAACTGCCATGAGCCGCCAGAATTGGCACCACATCGACGAGAAGGCAACCACCATGGCCCTGTTTCGGACTCCCTCGCAGGCGCGCGCGGCCGATCTGGACCGCCGCGATACGAACGTAGCTGAAGCTGTATCGTCATCCCGGGGCGGCATCAGCACAGCCGGCGCTGCCACATCATCCCGGGGCGGGGCGACCACCGCGGGCACCGTGGCCCAATCCCAGCGCAGCGCGGGCACAGCCGCAACTGTCACCCTCTCGCAACGCCAGCCCAACCACCCCGCACGCTCGCACCCGGGGCAACGCTATCGGAAGCCGATGCTCGTCCTCATTGGGTCTCGCGCCGGCTTGTTGGAAGCACTTGGGCCAGCCCAAGCGAATTACGGCGGCATGGGCCTGCCATAGCGGCTGGCCCACGCCGCGTGCCCATGCCGCGACAAGAACGAGGCCCTGACCGAGCCGTGGCGGACACTGGCCGCCCGGCCCCGGTCAGGGTTTCTACGTCTGCCGCCCGACAGCCCAATCGCCATTCGAGGCTGTCACAGCATGGCCGGAGCACTCGGCCCAGCGCCAACCGATCACCGGCCCGAACGAGGCACCAGGGCGAAGGGCAGGTATAGCCGCGATACCCAACCAGGCACAGAGGTAGGCACAGCAGTGCGAGTGCTGGCTGCGCTCGTGGTCCGTGTAGCACTGGGTGCCATGGTCTGGCTGGCGGTGGCTGCCGGCGATGGGCTGCTCGCTTCCGTCGCCGTCGGCGTGTCGGTGGGCAGCGTGGCAGTGGCCACTGGCGAAGGCAGTATCACCGGCGAAGGCGTGGCCTCCGGCGTCGCCGACGCCGCAGGAGTTGTCGTTAGCGTCGGCGGCGGCGTTGCCGAGGGCACCGATTCATCCAGATAGCGCAGGATGACCCCTGCGTCGCCCACCGCCCAGCCAAGGCGATGGTTCACCATGCGGACCGCTCGGAGCGTGCGCCCCGGGTCGTCGGTCACCTTGACGCAGCGCCACAGAGCGCCATCCAGATAGGCCACGGTGCTCGTCCGAGCGTTGGCTGCGCCCACCAGCCAGCCTTCGCTGCGCGAGAGCAAGTCCACGCCGTAGATGTCGATGGCCAGCAGGCGGCCGTTGACGTCCCGCAGCGGAATGGCAGCGTTGTCGAACCAGCACTGCGTGTCGAGCGTATCGTCGTGGCAGCTGCCCGAGTAGTGGTTCATACGGCCCCGCACCCCACCGTCCCACCCGTAGAGCGGATCCGCCAGGTCAACCGCAAACAGGGTGTCCACACCGGAGTGGCCGAGGCGCGGCCAGGAACCAACGCCGCCTGCGGTCTCGTAGTACCACGATTCCGATCCATCCTGACCGACAGCCCAGGCCTCGCGCGGCGAGAGAATCTTGACGTCATAAAGGTGCTTGGCGATGTTGTTCGGACCGGACCACAATCGCCAACGACCGTTCGCGTACCGGAGGATGATGGCCTTGATGTTGTCGAAATCGGCATCGTCGCCCACCGCCCAGCCGTACCACTCACCATCATCCCCTCGTATCATGTCGAGCGCGTTGAGCGGAGCGACTCGACCCGCGACGGCGAACTCGCTCCGATCCAGGACCCGCCACCGCTGGCCATCGAAATGGGCAACGACCCCACAGCCCTCGCAATACTTGTCGCCGTCCACGCGCCCGACCGCCCACACATCGTCCGGTGCCTTGGCGAACACGTCTCGAAAGTGGTAGGTCTTCGGCGCGGTAGTGGCGGCCTCGAGCGACCGGTCGCGCTGCCAGCGCTGACCGTCATAGCGTGCGATGCTGCCATCGTCACCTACGGCCCAGCCGACCCACTCGCCCTGGCTGTCCACTACACCGTCGACAGCCCACAAGCCAAACCCGTCCGCGGGCCAGAGCGGACTCGTCGCCGGCGCGTGAACCGCCGACCATTGGCCGTTCGGCCCTTCCTTCGTGGCCGTCGCCGTGGCCTGGGTGGGACCAACGTGGCTGCCCGCGACTGGAACGGCGAGCGCAATGCCCAGGGCGATGATCCCGAGGATGGCCAACGCAGGTCGAATCGCCATTTCAGCCTCGCCCGGCCGATTCTAGCGGCGAAGCAACTCCGGGCCAAGCATCGCCTTTCTCGTGAGGCAGCCGCTGGGTTTCTTCGCCGGCGCGGGCCCCATGCTGCCGGCAAGCAGGCGGGCTGCCTGCCAGGACCCGCGGAGGGTGTTCCGCGCCATTGCACCGCAACCAGGCCGGAGTTGCCTTGGGCGTTACTTTGCTCTCCGCCGGTCGTCCTTAAGGTCAAGAGGGGCGCGTCTTGATCCCTACCGCGCGTTTCCTATAATCGGTCGTTCGGTTGGCGCGAAGCGGTCGGCGTCGTGCTGACTGGACCCACTGTGCGGGCCGGCTCGGCTGCACGCCCGGTTGCTGGAACGGCCCTGGGGACGCGGAACGCTGGGAGGCCTGCTACGGTTCGACCTGCTCACACAAATCGCAGCCCGAAGACCGACAGAGAACGCAGAATTGCGCCGCACGGTCGCCACGTGAGCGCTGCCCGTCTCCTGCTGGTCGGTCTCGGTTTGCTTTACGCACTGGTGGTCGCGCTTGGAAGGGCTAGTGCCGCCCAGATCTCATTCGTGCGCGCGACGGCTCCGCCGTCCTCGGAGGCCTCGTCGAACGTCGCCAGCAGGGTGACCGCGGCCCCTCTTCAGGCAACCACGGCAGTCCCCTCGGAGACCCCGCTGCCCACCGTGGTAATCACGGTGACTCTGGTGCCGCTGCCTACCGGCTTCTTCACCGTGCCGCCCACAAGTACACCCTGGCCAACCAACACTCCGAAGGTCTACACCGCCACGCCGGAGCCCACCCGGCCGACGCCCACTCGCACAGTTCCCGTGCTATCGCCCACGCCCACCATCACCGGCACCCGGCCAACCCAGACGGCAACCCGCACCCCCACCTCGACGCCGACGATCACGCCTACGCCAACGGTGACCCGGACCCCGCTGCCGACGATCACGCCCAAGCCGACCATCAGCCGGGACATCTGGCGCGTTCGTCTCTACGCCTATCCCGACCCGGTGGGCAAGAACCCGTGGCCCGAGCGCGGCTGTACCGGCTGCGACGGCCTCTTCACCGACGGCGATCGCTACGAGGCCGGAAACTGCCCCCTCCAGCCTTTGTCAATATCCATCAAGAGCCCCGACGGCTCCATCGTCTACTGGCAGGGCATCATCGAGCGCGAGGGAGCCGGTCAGACCATCCAGGATCAGGCCGTCGTGCAGGTCCCGCCGCCGCACCTGGTGGTTCTCAACACCACCGATCCGCTGTGCTATTCCCTGTGCCCGAACTTGCGGGCGACCGTCCTGCTCACGCAGGCTGACTACGACCGGTCCACCAACGCGCGGCGTGGCGAGGGTCGCTATGCCCAGGTCACATGGGGCTTCTGGAAGTGCGTGGCGCCGACACCTACCCCGACGACCATCGGCACCGTCACCTCCAGCCCGACGGCCACCGGCCCGACGCGCACCCTGCCGCCGACGCGAACGCGCACCGCTACGCCAACAGGCACGCCGTCGGCGACATTCACGCCCACTCGGACGGCCACGGCGACTGCGACACCCACAGGCACCTGGTTCACGCCGACGTCGACCGCCACACCGACGGGCACCTGGACGGCTTCGGCCACCGTGACAGCCACTGGCACCGCCAGCGCCACGGCTACGCCCACTGGAACGTGGTACACGCCAACGTCCACCGCCACACCGACCGCCTCCTGGACGGCTTCCGCCACCGCTTCGCCGACGCGGACTCAGACAGCGACCGTCACGGCCTCGCCGACGCGGACCTACACGCCGACCGCCACACCCACGGGCACCTGGTTCACGCCCACCCGGACCTACACGCCGACCGCGACGCCCACCGGCACCTGGTACACGCCAACGTCCACCGCCACACCGACCGCCTCCTGGACGGCATCCGCCACCACCACCGCCAGCCGCACTGCCAGCGCCACGGCGACGCCCACCGGCACCTGGTACACACCAACGTCCACCGCCACACCGACCGGAACCTGGTACACACCGACGTCCACCGCCACACCGACTGCCTCCTGGACGGCTTCCGCCACCGCCACCCCCAGCCGCACCTACCCGCCGACCGCCACACCGACCGGCACCTGGTACACACCGACGTCCACCGCCACACCCACCGCCTCCTGGACGGCTTCCGCCACTGCCACCGCCAGCCGCACCTACACGCCGACCGCCACACCGACCGGCACCTGGTACACACCGACGTTCACCGCCACCGCCAGCCGCACTGCCAGCGCCACGGCGACGCCCACCGGCACCTGGTACACACCAACGTCCCCAT
>DAOUCP010000014.1:0-7327 GCA_034432155.1 Anaerolineae bacterium | reverse complement strand
GCGAAGACCCCTTCGGCCGTTTCTTGGCCGCGCGGCAATTCGTCCCCGCCCAGCGAGCTTCGATACGCCAGGCCAAGCTCTTCTGTTGCACCGGCCAGCCGCCGGTGCACCGCGCAGGCCATCTGCTGGAGCGCGGCCACGGTGTTCGCTCGCGCGGCGGTCACCCGACCGCCGTGCTCCGCCAGGCGCGCTTCCCAGAAAGTCAGCTCCGCCACATCGCCGCTACGGGTGCGGAGCTGCCGCAAGAGGTGGTTCCGTTGTGCGAGCACGCGGTTGTACTGGCTGAGGGCATGGCAGTAGGCAGGATCGACCTGACACAAGAGGACATCCAGATAGCGGCGTCGGTCGGCCGGCGAGCCATCGACGATCCGCAGATCGCGGGGCGTGAACAGCACGACTTGCAGGCAGCCGATAGCCTCCAAGGCCCGCCGTGGCACATGGTCGACGCGCACGCGTTTGACGAACCGCTCTTGGCCATCGTTGCGCAAGCGCGCCTGGATCACCTCGATGAGATGCCGTCCGTCGCGGCGGACAACCTCGCCAACGATCCGGCCGAACGGCGCATCGCTGGTCAGGGCGCCCCAACCGAGCCATTGCCGATCGCTCGTCGCGTACGGCGACTTGGTGGTGGCGAGCACGAAGAGAGCCTCAAGAAGCGAGGACTTGCCGGCCGCATTGCCGCCCCAAAGCACGACGCTGCCACTCGGCAACGTGAGGTCCAGCTGTCGGTAGCAGCGAACGTGGGTCAGTTCCAGGCGGCGCAGGTGCACGGTTGCCGGTTCGCTCGCCGCCGCGTGGTCGCTTGCCCCGTTGGCTACTGGCCCAGGTGGATGGGCATCACCACGTGGACGTAGTCCACGTCGCGGACAGGCCGGAAGACACAGGGTTGGGTCGCGCTCTTGAACTCCAGCGCGACCTGGTCGGAGCCGACGGCATTCAGCACGTCGAGCAGGTACTTGGCATTGAAGGCCCCTTGCACGGCCGGCCCCGTCACCGACGCATCCACCTCCATGCGCCCCGCACCCACCTCCGCCGATTGGGCCGTGACCAGGAGACTGGCCGGCTGCGCGCCCTCTTCGGGCACCACTTCGAGCCGAACCACATTGCCTGCCTCCCGGGCAAACGGAGTCGCCAAGCGCACGGCATTCAAAAGCGACCTGGTCGAGGCCACCACACGGGTCTCGAAGCCTTGGGGAATCACGCGATCGTAGTCGGGGAAGGCGCCGTCGATGAGTTGCGATACCAGCTCCACCGACTTGACGCTGAAGAGAATCTGGTTGAGGCTCTCGGTGATGGTGATGGCCACGGACTCGCCTTCCACCGTCGCGATGCGCGACAGTTCGAGCAGCGCCCGTGCCGGGATGTTGACCGCGAGCTTCTCCGGGAGGGAGACTTCCAGCGGTGCGCGGCGTACCGACAGCCGGAAGCCATCGGCGGACACCATCGTCAGGCGACCCTGCTCCGGATCCAGCGTCGTCAGCACGCCCATCAGGGCTGGGCGCGAGTCGTCCGTGGCGGCCGAGAAGGTCACCTGGGCGATCATCTCGCGCAGGGTATCGCCGTCCAGAAGGAAGTGCTGCCCGTGCTCAATGGTGGGCAGGATGGGGAAGTCGCTGGCATCGATGCCCTTGATCTCGGCCCGGTAGCGATCGGAAACGATGGTGAGCGTTTCAGACGGCTGGTGCAGCTCGAGGCTGAGCTGCGGTGTAAGCAGCGAGTTGACGAACTCCCCCAACACTCGGGCTGGAACGGTCGTCGCGCCCTCCACGGCCACATCGGCATCGACCCAGCAGCGAATCCCGATCTCCAAGTTGGTGGCCGACAGCCGAAGCCGCGACCCTTCCGTCTCCACGTGGATGTTGGAGAGAATCGGCAGGGTCGTTCGTGGCGCCACGGCGCGGCTGACGACCGCGAGTCCCCGCGCCAAGTCCTCCCGGCTGCACATCGCCTTCATAGGCTGCCCCTCCGTGAACCGCACACCGCCCGCCCGGCAGACCACGCCGCCCGCCGGGCTCGACCCGAACGAAGCTGCGTGGTGCCTCCCGGGCTGATGAGAGCCCCGCTAAGCGCACGGAGTATACGGCAGGGTGCGAATGTCGGCAAGGAACCCGCCGCGGGACGGTCGCCGGGGAACGTGCCGCCGGCAGCGCCCAGAACCTAGCGATCGAACCAGCGACGCCGCCGGACCGCGCGCCGGATCTGCCAGAGAATCACCAAGGCCAAAAGAAGCCCGCCGATGCCCGCGCTGTCCAAGATCCACAGACCGACCGCCAAACCCAGCAGACCCAGCGTCAGCCGCGCCCACGACCCGGCTGCCGATCGCTGGCTACAGCCGGCGGCCGCTGGATCGCCGGACCTCGTGGGAGCAGGACGCTTGGCCATCTGGGGCGGTCCGCTCCGCCTGGTCTTGGGACGAGGAGCCGCTGCCTCCCCCCGCGTCCGAGTCGTCGCTGCCTCGGCGACCGGTTCCCCGGGCATCGTCGCAGGCCCTCCCGATCCCGGCCGCGCCGGGCGCCGGAACAGGGCCTCAATGGCGCCGGGCACATCGGAGGCCGGCGTCGTCTCCACCAGGGTCCAACCGTCGACCGCTTCGGCCTGGGCCAGCCGGTCCAAGTCATAGGGTAAGCAACGGATGGTCCGTTCCTCGAACCGCGGCTCGCCTTCGTTCTCCCGACCGTCGGATGCCCGACCACAGACCGGACATCGCCAAGGCTGCCCTGGGGCGAGCTCCCCTTCCGGCAGCGTCCAGGGCAGGGTAGCGCCGCAGACAGGGCACTGCAGCGTCCGCAGGCGCCCCGCCGGCGCAGCGTCCGAGGCGCCTGTCGGCTGGGCATCGCCATCGGGTGGGCGAAGTGGACGCGTCTCCTCCACGCTGGCCCCTTCTAGGACTGCCCTCGAACGGGCCGAGTGCGGTGCGATCCGGTCCGGGTGCGGCGCGGCCCGAGCACGGTGCCGTGCGGTGCGGCGGCGTGGCAGTGCCACCCGGCGACTCGATTGCGCGGCCGCGCGACGGTGCGGCGAAGCTCGAGCACGGTGCCGTGCGGTGCGGCCGGGCGAGAGGTGCAAACGAGCGACTGGCGCTCCGACGGCGGACAGAGACTCATTCGGTCGCACCTTCGCGCAGCACGAGGATGCCATCGCGGCGAGGCCACAGCCGACCGCAGGCAGAGCACGGCAACCCTTGCGCGGTGGCCACCAGGGGTTCCTGACCGCACGCCGGGCATCGCCACAGCCCATCGGGATTGGCCTCGCCACAAAGGCGCGCCGCCCGCAGGTACTGACTGGGTCCGAGTGCTGCCTGCGCCAACCAGCCGCCCACGGCTTCATCGGCTGCCGCCAGCCAGGAGGCGGGGATCATCCGCTTCAGGGGCGGCCATCGGAAGTGCGATGCCGCACGGCGCTCGCGCACCTCCAGTCCCGCCGCCTGGACGAGGCGCTCGACGGCCTTCGGATGAAACACCCAGTGCAATTCGCGGAATTCCACCGGCACCAGAGAGAACGGGTTGGTCCCGCTGCGGCCCACGAGGTAGCGCAGGATGGCCTTGGCATGGCGCTTGTTGGCATGCTCGAGGACGAGGGAACCACCGGGCCGCAGGCAGCGAGCCACTTGGGCAAGCCCAAGGCCCGGATCCTGCAGATGGTGCAAGACCCGGACCATCACCGCCGCGTCGAAGGTGCCCCGGGCGAGCGGCAGACGATACACATCGGCGCAGACATACCAGTAGCGATCGCCCAGGCGCGCCCGGGCATCCGCGAGCATGGAGAAGGCATAGTCCACGAGGACGACGTTCTCGTAGCCGGCATACAGAGGCGCCAGTCGCCCGAACCCCGCGCCCACGTCCACGAGATGGCGTCCCTGCGGCGGCAGCAGTCGCCGCACCGCGCGCCGGTCGGCCAGATCCTCGAAGGCCCGGCCACCCGACTCCCAGAAGGCTTGCCGATAGGCGCTGCCCTCGTAATCGCAGACACGGCACCCCGCCTGCTGGCGCACGACCTGTCCCCGTGGTGCCTCGCGGCGTCGTGACTCCATGCCCGTTCCCGTGATGGATGGCGGCTTGTGGGCCGCTCGCCCGGCGGCACGCGCTTCGCCCAGTGCGCCGGGCATTGTAGACGCCCTGCCACTCGACCAGCAACCCTGTGCCGGCCGGTCGCCGGGGACCGTTCCCGCTGCCAAGGGATGTTGCGCTCGCACGGCGCAGACCCGAATGGGCCGAGTGCGTCTTGCGCAGGGCAGGTCGTTGGCGCCGGGGCAGCCGGCGAGAGTTGACAGCTCCGTTTCACGTGTTACGTTACGGTGAAACAACCGGGGAGGGAAGGAGAGGCGTTCGGTGTGCCCGTCGGAATTCGAGATCGGCTACTTGCTCGGCATTCTCGTCGGCGAGGGTCACTTCGGGGGGGACGGCCGGCAACCGCACATCACCCTGCGCATGCACACCGACCACGAGCAGCTCTTTCGCTGGTTGGAGCGGACGTTTCCGGGTGGCCGGCTGTACGGACCATACCATCATGCCGGTCGCCGCTACTTCCAATGGATGGCCCGAGGGCCGTTCCTCCGCGATGCGCTCGTCCCCCTCCTCGAGCAGTATCTCACCCCCGACCTCGATGCCCCAGCCTGGAACCGCTTTCAGGCCATGAAGGAGCGCTACCCATCGCTCGCATCGCGTTCGCGCCCCCCACGGGGAGAAACCACTCCCACCTCCTCGCCCTCGCAGCCGCCACGGGGAGGCGCCACTCCCAGCTCGTCGCCTTCTGCCAGCCCACCGGCTGCCCGCGCCGCCTCCCCCTTGCCCCGTCCTAGGAACCCGGCACCAGCCGGTCGTAGATCGCCGCCAACTCCTCGTCGGAGTAAAAGTGGATGACCAGCTGGCCGCCCCGGCCGCGCCGCCGAATCTCCACGCGGGTCCCTAGGGCTCGCTCGAAGGCCACCACCCGTTCGTCGCTCGCCGCGCTCGCGCCCTGGGAGGCCCGGCCCGCGGGCCGCAGCGCCTGCGCACGCGCCAGGCGCTGGACGTGGGACTCCAACTGCCGCACCGTCCAGCCTCGCGCCACAGCCCGGCGGCACAGCTCCAGCTGATGATCCGCCGAACGCACGCCGGCCAGGGTCCGGCCATGCCCCTCACTGAGCTGACCGGCCACCACCAGCTCCTGGACCTCCGGCGCCAGCGATAGCAATCGTACCGTGTTGGCGATGGCCGCCCTCGACTTGCCCACCAAGCGCGCGATCTCCTCCTGCGTCAGCCCAAACTCCGTCATCAGCCTTCGGTAGGCCGTGGCCGCCTCGATAGGGTTGAGATCGCTGCGCTGGAGATTCTCCACCAGGGCCAAGGCGAGCATCTCTTGTCCGTCCGCCTGGCGAACCACGACGGGCACCGTCGTCAGACCGGCCAGACGGGCAGCCCGCAGCCGCCGTTCTCCGGTAATCAACTCGTACTCGTCACCAGCGGCCCGAACCACCAATGGCTGGATCACGCCGTGGGCTCGAATGGACGCCGCGAGCTCCGTGAGCGTGTCGTCGGCCATCTCGCGCCGCGGTTGGTAGGGGTTCAATCGCACCGCCTCGATGGGCACCTCCACCAGCCCCGTCGGCTCGACATCGCTGCTGGCCAACAGAGCGTCCAGCCCACGGCCCAGACCGCGTCGCTTCATCGTCCCGCCTCCCCTCCGCCGCCATCGCAGCGCTCCACGAGTTCGGCCGCCAGCGCCCGGTAGGCCAGCGCTCCCGGCGAACCGGGCGCATACTGGCCCACCGTCTCGCCATAACTCGGAGCCTCGCTGATGCGCACCGATCGCGGCACCACCGTGCGGAACCTCTCCCTGGGGAAGTGCCGACTCACCTCCTCCACGACCTGACTGGAGAGATTGGTGCGCGGATCGTACATCGTCATCACGAAGCCCGTCAGTTGCAGACGCGGATTCAGCCGTTGCCGAACGAGGTCCAGCGTGCGCATGAGAAGGCCAATGCCTTCCAGGGAAAGGTATTCGCACTGCACGGGGACGATCACGCCTTCGGCGGCCACCAAGGCGTTCACCGACATGATGCTTAGGCTGGGTGGGCAGTCCAGCAGCACGAAGGCGTAGCGGCGGCGCAGCGCAGCCAGCGCGTTCGCCAGGCGGCGCTCCCGGCCCTCCAACGCTGCGAGCTCCACTTCCGCACCGGCCAAGGTTGGCGCCGCGGGCACCAAGTCTAGCCCTGGCACTGCGGTGGCGACGATAAGGTCATCCAGGGCGCGCCGAGGCTCCCCCACCAGGGCGTCGTAGAGGGACCCGTTCTTCGCCTCCCGCACGCCCAGGGAGTGGGTCGCATTGGCTTGCGAGTCGCAGTCAACCACCAGCGTGGGGTAGCCGTCGGTGGCCAGACTGGCCCCCAAGTTGACCGCTGTGGTCGTCTTGCCGACCCCGCCCTTCTGGTTGACGATTGCCAGGGTGCGCCGGACCATCCCGCCTTGCCTGCCCATCTCAAGATACACCGTCGGGCCACTGCCGGCAAGGTCCTCCTCCTCCCCTTGCGGCGGACGGCTTCGATGGCACTCTGCCGGGTACCGGCTCTGGGGGACGGCCTTACCCTTCGGGCAGCAACTGATCCCGAAGACGCACCGTCACCTTGCGGTTCTCCCCCTGTCCGATGCTCTGTGTGGCGACCGCGCTGTTGTGCCGCAGCGCCAGGTGGACGACGCGCCGCTCGTAGGGGGTCATAGGCGGCAGGGACACGGGCCGCCCTTCCCGTTGGACGAGAAGCGCCGATTGCTCGGCCAGTTGGCACAGCTCCCGCATCCGCCGCGCCCGGTCATCGCCGACATCCAAGAGCAGGTTCGTCCACCGCCCCAGCCGCCGGTAGAGAACCAGTCGCGCCAGAAACTGCAGCGCGTTGAGGGGCCGCGCGCCTTCGGCCAGCAACCGCTCGGTGCCCGCCCCGCGCATTGACAGCACCAGCGAACTCCGATCCTCCAGACCCTCCGGCAAGAGCGTGTCACGCACCTCGAACGCCACGTCCTCGTAGCCCAGCAGCCGCAGCATCTCGCCGACCACTTCCTGTGCCGCCGCGGCGACGGCTGGCCGCTCCTCGGCAGTCAACTCGGCCAGCGCCTCCTCGGGCGCCGCTTCCTCCACCGGCAAGGTCGCGGGCGCGCTCCGCGGCCGTCGGCTGGCCGCTGGCGCCGCGGTCGGTCGCTCGACCGCAGGGGACTTGGCCGGCGCCTCGAGGCTGGCGCCGCTTCCGCGCTCCGTCAGCCGCACGCGCACCGGCAGACCGCCAAAGCCCAAGAGCCCGGACCGCCCCTCCTGCAAGATCTCGATCTCCACTTCGCTCCGGCTCAGACCACCGAGCCGC
>DAOUCP010000013.1:0-26425 GCA_034432155.1 Anaerolineae bacterium | reverse complement strand
CCCCGAGCCGGTCCACCAGCAGATCTACCGCACGCTCGGGATCCCGAGTCAGGTGATGACGCCGGTCCGGACGTGGACGCGACTCGTAGGGACCCAAAACCCGGCGGAGTGACCAGAAGAGGCCGTCAAATGGGCATCTGCATCTCCCGAGTGTGGAAGTTGGGTTAGGCCAGCCCCGCCATCTCCAAAACCACAGGCTGCAGGTTCGAGTCCTGTGCTGCCTGCCTGATATGACGCCAATGTCGGCCAGTCGTGAGACCGGCCGAGCTCGTTTGCGTGGCCAACCCTGGCGTCAAGACGGTCCGAAACGGACGCAGGTACCCCACCGTTCGCGAGCCAGTCTCCTAGCACTCACTGGCACAAGTCCGCGTAGCGTGGGCGCACGTCAGCAGGGTGCAGTACTGCTTTGGTCCACTCGAAGGGCGTGGCAGCCTTGTTGTGGGCCACGACGAAGTTGTCGATGAACAACGGCCAGACGGAGCGCATGCTCGTATGACCAGCCTCGCGCGTCGGAAACCGGGCGCTGTACGCCTGAGGCCGGCGGACGGAATGGCGAAGTACTGGGTAAGCTAGTACTAAGAAGCGGGGACAACCATTCGCGGCTTCGCACCTGCTGCCTCACGGCGCATGCTATAACATGTGTTGTGACAGCGGCAAGACACCGGCATCATGCGCCCGGAGAACGACTCTTCGCAGCCGGACCAAGGCACCATCAGGCAGGGGGCGATTCGGCTGCTGGATCCGACCGCGATGGACCTTCTTGAAGCGTCCCCACCATTCCCCGTGGCGTCCATCCGCCAACCGCATGGCCGCCTGGCACGGCAGTCGCACTGTCAGCACCTTAACACACGCGGCCGCCGGGGCGTTGGCAACTGCTAGGAGCTCGAGAGATCGGTGGAACCTTGATGGGGAATTCGGATTCGTCCGGGTTGCCGTTGGTTGCAAGCTGCCCTGTGTCGGGGGCCCCAACGCGGTCGTTAACACCAACTCGCGCCAACACGGATTCCTCGGCCCATTCCCACGCCGACACCGCCTCTACCGGCGAACCCTTGGCTTCCTGGGATCACCCACCCAGACGCTGACGCTAATTACGCTGTCACAGGGGGCTGATTGGGTGACGAGCTTCACTCTGGAAGAAGATGCGGATTCATCGTTCTCCAATCCAATCGTAGTCTATAATGGTCAAGCGAGAGCTTGTTCTTTTACCAACAAGGCAGATGGCACTTATTGTCACCGCATTATGGCCTGCAACATTAGTGTGGCTAGAGATTGGAGTAACATTCGATGTGTGATAGTAGTGACAGTCACAGCCAAGGTAATAATGAGGAATTACGTCTATTGCGATCTTCATCTGACAATGAATGTACCGGTGACCTATCCACTTGTGGTACCGTCTCCATCCGCAAGATCATTCGACGTCCTAGTGGGAACTTATGACTGCAACGAAACCTCAGAATGTTGCTCGTATGAGAGTGGAAGGTACGCATTCTATGCTGGACAAACGGATCAATGGATCTTCTATTGCCGTCCTCGTCCGCTGGCTAGCGCCGAGGTCGGGAACCCGTTTCCCCTGTGGCACTCGGCCGCCGGCCGAGCGCCCGTCGCTCGCCGGAGCCTGTGGCGGCACCTCCTTCTCCACCGCTGGCAGGAAGACGGGCTCCGGCCGACTCGCGTCCAACCGGACCACCCAGAAATCGGCCATTCCAGGGATCTGGTCCAACGGCCACGAAACCGCATCTCGAAAACCAACAACTAGATAGCCACCTTCCGACGCCCGAATGATCGAGCGAGCTTGATCGTTTTGAGGACCACCGAGGGTAATGGTCCACAAGTGCTTTCCGGTAGAGCTTATGCCATATAGCGTGAAATTATCAAAATTCAGTTCCGCTGTTTGGTAGGATTGCGAATACGCAGATATGATGTACTGTCCATGGTCGCCATAGACGACATCAAAACCGCCATCATACCTTCCTCTGTCACCAATAGTCGAAGACCATTCTATTTCAGTATCACGATTTAGCTTTACAATCCATACATCTTCGTTCGGAAAGACATCGTACATACTTGTGACCCCTACAAGCAGAGCCCCACTATCTCCGGTGGCTAAAACCCTGATCACTACATTCTTCGGCCCTGTCACGAATCGGATCTGACGGATAACGTTGCCAGTTTTGTCAAGCGTCATCACCGCTGCAAATCCTTGCTGCAAGAGCCCGCCGCAGCCACTGGTGCACGAGGCGCTGGCGAGCAGGAAGCGTTCCGACCCCAAAGGAGCGATGGAGAGCGCCCCGTCCTGAGCGCCCAGGTCGTACGTCCGCGACCAGACCACGTTGCCAACGCCATCAAGCTTCACCAGCCACGCATCGGCTTTGCCGTCGCCCGTTCCATAGGACTCGGTGTCGCCGAGCAAGAGCAAGCCGTCCTCGGTGGCCAGGATCTCCGCCGCACTGTCGTCCTGGCTTCCGCCGTACGTCTTCTCCCACAGCAGGTCACCGTTTTCGGCCAGCTTCAGCAACCACGCCTGCCGCCCCTGCGGCCAGACCACCCGGCTGCCCGCGGCCAGATAGCCGTCGCCGACACGAATGACAGACGTGAGCAGGTCGAAGCCCGGGCCGCCGGACTGCTTCGTCCAGACCGCACTGCCGCGGCGATCGATCTTCAGCAGCCAGCCATCGGCGTTGCAGCCCAGGGAACAGCGCGTAGGCCCCGTGATGCCGACGAGCAGGAAGCCATGATCCGTCGTCTCCACGGCGTCCCAGGCCAGCTCGGCCTGACCCCCGTTGTCGTAGCGGCGGTCCCAGAGGATCCGTGGCTGGCCGGTGGCCCAGAGCGCACGCGCGCTCGGAACGGGCTTGTGGAGCTCCCAGGCATTCACTGGGGCCGGAGAGCCGGGCGCCGCCACCGGGCCGGCAAGCAGGCCGCTTCCGGCCAGCAGGACCCAACAAGCTACCAACCGACTCACACCGCTCGCACTCGCGCAACCCATGGTCACTTTCCGGGACGGCCGAAATCTTGTCTCAACACCATCATACTGCGACGAACGTGCTCGTGGTAGGAGACGGGAAAAGCCCAGGCGCCCTGCGCCGCAGCTCCGACAACTCGCTGCCAGGGAACCGGTGAACGGATCTAGCTGCTGAGGCGGTTATGACTCCCGCTGGCCAAGTGAAGCTCTCGATACCGAGCGATGCTCTCCGCCTCGTGGGAATCCTGTAGCCGGCTGCGCCACAGATGAGGGACGACAAGAGTGCAGCCTCTCGCCGGCAGCCAACCTGGCCGCGCATGGCGCCGGTGCGTTCCAATGCCCCACAGGCAGCGCAACGCGCGCCGCCAATCCAAAATGGAGTGGCTCGTGGTGAGTTCTGGTGCGGCACATTGCACGGCAACAAGACGATGACGGGCTATGCGTTTCGTAGTCCGAGGAGCGCGAGCGGCAAGGAGGATGCCCAACGCAATTCGCGAATCACGTACCCTGACCCCCCGCAGGCAACATGGCGCTGATTCACATCTGCTAGCACTTGCTTCCGATGTTTCACAAGTGTCTAGCCGATATCAGATCACCCAACGATTAGTCAGGATAGCGCGAAGACGACGCACTCCAGAATCGGCTGCCATATCGTTCGATCACTTGTATCCTGCCACTTTGCTCCAATTCCTGCAAGGTAGAGTCCACGTCGGCGGACGGCCAGCGACGCAACGCTTGCATCAGTTCCTCCTCGCGCATGGGGTGACGGGTCACAATGGCGATCACCGCCTCTGCTGGCGAGGTGAATCCGCTCAGGTCGAACGTTCCGCTGGCAGGATGAACGACATTCGCAACCTGACCGAGCAGCGCGCGAGCGCGCAAGAGGCCCTCCTCCTCGCAGGGCTGAACCCACGGCTCGGCTGGCGGACGCGTCGGCTGCAGGATATGCACCTCATCGGGTTGAATTCCCTGGAGCACGGCGGCCAGTTCGGTCAAGGCTTGCTCGCTGTCGTTCAGACCGCGCACCAGCATCACCTCGACCCACAGATGGCCGCGATATAACCGCCGGAAAGCCGTCAACCCATCCACCAGCCGCTCAAAGGTGGCCGCGGGATGCGGACGGTTGATCTTGCGGTACAGCAACGCATTTCCGGCGTCCAGCGTCGGCAGCACAGCGTCCGCAGCGGCGAGTTCCTCGCGGACACCCGCCAGGTAGAGCAGCGCCCCGTTGGTGATGACCGCCACCGGCAGCTCAGTTCGCGCCTTCACCTGGCGAATCAGCCAGCCGATGCCGCTGTGAAGACTCGGTTCGCCCGACCCAACGAAGGTCACCCAGTCAATTTCACCGGGACGGTGCGCGGCCAACGTGGCATCCACCTCGGCAAATATGTCTGCTCGTGGGAAGTATTCCTTCCGCTCGTTTGTCAACCTGACAGTCCGTCCCAGCTGACAGTAGATGCAGTTCCAGTTGCAGGTTTTGAGCGGGATGGTGTCAATCCCGAGCGATTGCCCCAAGCGCCGCGAGGGGACAGGGCCGAAGACATACTTCATTGTCCGACAACTCACAACTTCACTATCACACACTCAACGGCAGCCGACCATGTCAAGATTGTGTGCACGCTGGTCGTCTATTCATTTTTCTTTCTACTCCAAACACATTATCCTCCATGTCGGTGCGCCACACTCTCCTCGCAAGGTGCTGCAGCTTTCAGCTTGCCGCCAAAGTAATCCTCCAGAGATTGGCGAACAGTGCCCCTTGCTCCGGTGGAAGCCTTAATGCCGGACTGCGCAAAAAACTCAATGGCGCGCACGCCCATTCCACCGCTCAACATCACTCCGGCTCCTTGCGCATGAATAAAACTGGGAATTTGCCCAGGCTGGTGCGACCCAGCGTACGGGTTGGCAATGCCACGCACCGCGCTGACTTCGCGGTTCTCCACATCCACCAGTATGAAGTAAGGCGCGTGCCCAAAGTGTTGCGCAACCATGCTGTCCAGTCCATTGTTGCTTTCTGCGGTGACCGCGATTCTCATTTTACAGCTCCTCATTGATTAGCTTCTCGAGTTCTTCCGCCATCACATAACCTTCAATGCCGATTTCCTGTGAAGTCACACCTGGCACCTCCGCCACGGCTTTCTTGATACTCATTGCCAGTGACACCGCTATCGGACAGATAAACGATGAAGGACGGAAGGTATAACGAACCCTACCAAGGTCATCGAAACACAAATTCTGCACCAGTCGCATACGCATCACGTCCATGTTGGTTTCGGGATCAATCACGCTTTTCAGGCGCTCAACGATAGCCTTCTCCAAAGCTGATTCGCTCATGATTTCTCCAACAAAAGCTCGACGACTTGCTCCCATACGTGCCGGATCGCGACACTCGAGAGGGACTGGGGCGCAAAGGCCGTCACCGGTTCGCCCGCGACCATGGCGCTGGTTACTGTCGGATCGAATGGAATCCTTCCCACGGTTTCGATTCCATCTCCTCTACAAAAGGATTCAATCTCCTCCGTCCCCAATGGGAACAGGTCCGCCTTATTCACCGCCACCATCGCCGGCACGCCAAAGTGCTGACAGGTGTCCAAAACGCGGCGCATATCATGGACTCCCGCCACCGTTGGCTCGGCCACAATCAATGCCAGGCTCGCTCCCGAAACCGCCGCAATGACCGGGCAACCAATGCCGGGCGGCCCATCCACAAGCACCAGTTCGCCGCCCTCCTCCAGGGCTAGCAGACGAGCGCGCTGTTTGACGAGCGTCACCAGCTTGCCGGAATTTTCCTGCCCAGGGAACAAACGGGCATGAACCAGTGGCCCATAGCGACTCTCGGAGAGGAAGAACTTGCCCGCCATCTGCTCGCGCATGGCAATGCTCTGCGTGGGGCATCGGTACACGCACGCCGCGCAGCCATCACAGGCAATGGGGTCCACCCAGTATTCGGTCCTTTCCTGCTGGGAAAGGGGACGGGGGTGAAGGTGGATCGCGTCAAACCGGCACACCGCCTGACAGTCGCCGCAGAAGGCGCAGGTTTGGGGATCGATCACGGCCACTTTCCCGCCCTGGAAGTCCTGCTCCTCGCGCAACTGCGGCTGGAGAACCAGTCCCAGGTTGGCGGCGTCTACATCCGCATCGGCCAGCACGACTTTGCCCGCCAGCCGACCCTGCGCTGCCAGATGGGCGAATGCCGCCGCGACACTGGTCTTGCCCGTGCCACCTTTGCCGCTCACGAGGACGAGCTGTTTCACACGGCGGCCCTCGCGGTGATCTCTTCGACCAACGCCCGGAATCTCGCCCGATACTCAGGCGCGGCTTCTACCAGGGTGCCACCGACCGCAATCGCCTCCGCGAAGCGCCGCTCCATGGGGATTCTCATCAGGATGGGCAGATCCGCTTCGGCGCACCAGGCCGCCACGGCATCGTCGCCAACGCCGTCGCGGTTGACCACCACCCCCGCCGGCATGCCCAACTCGTGGGCGATCGTGGCTACCTGTTTCAGGTCGTGCAGGCCAAAGGGCGTGGGCTCAGTGACGAGCAGGGCAAAGTCTGCGCCGCGCATGGTTTCGACCACCGGGCAGGAAGCGCCGGGCGGAGCATCGCGGATTTCGATCTCATTGCCAGGCGAGCGCTCTCCGCGATGTCTCCCTGTTTCGCTGTCATTTCCCGGCGGGTACGATGTGTCCGCCGCGCCTTCGGCCCAGGCAAGTTCCTCGTTGCCTTCGAGATTCCTTTGCCCCTGGATCTCGCTCTGCTTCGCTGCTCCACTAACGGCGGCTCGCGATGCCACGGGCCTCCACTTCTTCAACTCGCGGATGATGGGAACCGCCATCGGCTCGCCGATCTTCATCACGCCCTGGGCAAACTCGATTCCGTTGCAGCCAAGACCGCTTTCGAGTACGCCTGTCACTTCCAACCGCTCGTGGATGGCCTGTTCGGGGCAAATCAGCGTGCAACTGCCGCAGCCGTGACATAGCTGGGGCAAAACCAGCGTCTTTTCCCCGATGACCGCAATGGCGTGAAACTCGCACACTTCCGCGCAGCGCCCGCAGTGGGTGCACCGCGCCTCGTCCACGACGGGGAGAAGAATGCCGACTTCCTTTCGATACTTCCACTCAGGATGCAGAAACAACGCGGCGTTGGGCGCTTCCACGTCGCAATCGAGAAAGCGCACGCAAGCGTAGTCCGCGGCGGCGAGGGCGAGACTGGTTGCGACGGTGGTCTTGCCCGTCCCGCCCTTGCCGCTGGCAACAACCATCCGCACTAGCGACCGCCTCCGCGATGACCGCTGTGGGTGGCGATCGCCGTCTTGCTCAGCCTTCCGGCCCGGAACAGCGCCAGCACCTGGGCGGCGGTCAGGGTTTCGCCCGCCGGAGCGACATACATTTCAATCCCCGCCGGAGAGAGGGCATTGGCCGCGTTTGGCCCGTATGCCCCGCTGACCACCGCTTCGGCGCCCAGTTTGGCGACGAACTGCGCTGCCTGCACGCCTGCCCCGCCCGAAGCCGACAGGGCAGGATTCTCGTAAACCGTCCACTCGCCCGTTTCGCTGTCCACCAGGCAAAAGGCCGCCGCGCGCCCGAAGCGCGGGTCGAAAGGGGAGTCGAGGTTGTTTCCATTTATCGAGATAACCAGTTTCATGGCATCCTATTCACGTACCATTCTGGTCCCACACTGTGGGCACACTATGTCCATACAACGTTCTCCTGCGACGTGCGGCTGCTTATGTCCGCATTTCGGGCAGACGCAATTGCCTCCAGGCCCGGAACCCGGCCGATTGCCGCCGCCGCGGCCGCGCCCACCTCCCTGGCCAGCGCCGGCGCCCTGGCCGCGTGCCCACCCCCCAGCTTTGCCATAGAGAAACGATCCGTCCATTTCTTCTCTCATTCTCTTGGAATGAAGGAATCGCTCATCTTCAAAGACAGCACTGTGCGCTCTTTACTCCTCCAATTCTTCAATGCGCTTCTGAATGGCGTCCAGTTGTTCTTTCAGCCAATCCGCCTGCGACTTAAGGCCTTGCAAGGTTTCTTCCTTTGTGGGAGGGACATAGCGACGGTAGCCCCATCCTGTCCAGCCGGGGCCCCAGAACCCACGCCATCGGCCAAACCCACCGACCCAACCCCGTCCGCGTCCCAACCCAACGCCAGGAGAAGGACTCGCAAACCCCGGCGCCTCATAACCGGCGCAGTAGCCCAACCCCCGCCCAGTTCGAGGACCGGCGCCCATTGGACCTGTTCGATCACCACGTGGCATAGCATTCACCGCCTTTCTTTGTGAATTCGTACAACCGCTTTTCTTTGCGAGCGACGCCTCTCACCTATCCTCGACGCCTGCGACCATCACCGCCTCGACGCTGACGGCATCGCTCTCGCATACCATTTTGCACTCGCGAAGGGAGCAAAGACTTCCCTTGCGATTCTGCTGGTGGATTGTGTGTCCGTCGTCGTTCCAGAGAGTCCAGCAGCGCGTCGGCCAGACGGGGAACAATCTCTTGGCCGGCGATCGCCAGCACTCTCGTTAGCCAGGGCTTCGTTTCGGAGGAGACCGGACCAGTCGCCATGATCCTCGCTTGAGGTGCAGGTTGCAGGGAAACCGGCTTTCTTGCCAGATTCGGAACTTCCCATGGAACGATCGCTCCCTGCGGACAAATGTCTCGGCAGATCTGGCAATTAACGCAAAGCATCTCGTCCACCACAGCGCACCCATCTTCCAGGCGGATGGCGCTGGAAGGACAGGCAGAGACGCACTGGCCGCATCCATTGCACAGTTCACTATCCACGTGCATGATCATGACTGCACTTGCCTTCTAGTCGTTCTTCTTAACGGCGTCATAGGCGGCTTCGAGCGCCTCGACTGCTCTGCGCCACTGGCGCAGGTCTGCCACCCAAGCAGAGAGGGCCGCTTCGCCCTGCGGGGTGATGGTGTATATGTGCCGCTGCGGGCCGAGGCTTTCCTCGCTCCACGAACTAACCACCAGCCCCGCTTCTTCCAGGTCGCGGAGGGCGCGGTAGACAATGCTGATGTCCATCAGGCTGGTCTCGAAACCAAACTCCTTCAGGGCATCCATCAAACTGTAACCGTAATTCGCCCCGCGATGCAGCAGCACCAGCAGGCACGATTCCAGAAAAAACATCTTGCGCCGGCCACCGCGGCGGCCGCCGCCAAAACCTCGTCCAGGGGGCATGCGCCTTCTTCGTTATCTAGAGAACGATCCACTATAGACCCAACGCCAACTGCTGGCCAAAAAAAGAGAGCTTCGCCACCCCTACCGCTATCTCTTGACCCCAGCGTCCGACAAATCACCGCCAGCGACAGGTCGGACGCCGCATTCTCGCGGCGCTAGTATGCGCGCCCGCCAGCCCCGCGTCAAGCCGCCTCGCGGGCGTGCGGCAGTAGCGCACGACAGACCTAGCCCCCTTGGACCTGACTCACTCGCTGCCGAGCCAACGGAGCCGCCCGTTACTCCGTCGGCAGCCCGGCCTTCTGCCAGGCACGCAGTCCGCCCACCAGGTTATGCACGTTGTCGAGGCCCTCGGACCGCAGAATGCGGGCCGCCTCGCTGCTGCGTCGCCCGGTCCGACAGGTGACGATCACCGCCCGATTCGGCGGTAGTTCGTCGATGCGCTGGGTCAGCTCGGCCAGCGGGATGTTGATCGCTCCCGGGACATGGGCGGCGGCGAACTCGGCCGGCGATCTGACGTCGACCACGAGCACGTCCCGGCGCGGTCGCAGCAGATTTGCCGTCTGAACATTGACGTCCGGCGGCAACCGGAGATCGGCCACGCTCGACTCCGCCGCCACGCTCGCCGGAAGCTGCGGCGTGGCCTGAGCCTGGGCAGTGAGAGTGGCCTGGTCGCGCCAGGCAAGCGTCGCCAGGGCCGCGGCGGCAATGAGCACGACCGCCAGAACGAGCCATCCCAGAGCTTTCAAGAACCGACGAGCCATCGCTTTCTTCCCCTCCTATGCCTGCGGGCGCCCGGCGCAAGAACGCCGGCTGCCCTTGGTTCCGAGCTACCGGTCCGAGCCCAACGTCTTCCTGAGCCGGCCTCCCTCGCGCGCGTTTCGGCCAGCCTCTTCGGGCGACGGACTCTCCATGCCGGCAGAGCCTCCTTCGCGCGCGTTCAGGCCAGTCCCTGGCGCAACCGGCCTGCCAGGCGGGCCAGACTCCAAATCACCGCAACCAGCACGACGGCCAAGCCAAACACCTGCACCGTCCCGCTTACAGACTCGAGGAGCGCCGGCATGAGGATCATGGCAAGGGCCAGGGTCACCATCACGGTGCCCGAGAGCAACTTGAGCAGTCGGCCGTGCGCTTCCTGCACCCGCGTGGCACGCAACGTAAGTACGGCGGCGGCGAAGACGGCCAGCTCATCGAGCAGGAAGACCGACATGTAGACGGCAAAGAGCACGGCGGCGGTCGCCAGCGGCACAGCCTGCGTGGCCAAGAGGTTTGTCCACAGCATCGGCAGCCCCGCCGTACAGGGTGTCTCGAGTAGCGACACACCGACCGCCAGCGCCACCGTCCCACCGAGCATGGCCGGCAGCGACTTGTCGGCTGCCGCCACCTCCCGCATGCGCCGGTAAAGGCCAGGCTTTTGGGCATCGTCGATGCTCAGGGAGGGCCCTTCTTTGAACCAGAAGAAGTCCTTCATGTGGATGACACCAAAGACGAGGGCCACGGCGGCTACGGCCAACCGGACCCAGGTGAGGTGGCCGACGTAGTCCAACACGCTGTACATGCCCGTCATGTAGAGCCCGTACATGGCCGTGGTAACCATCAGGAAGACGCTGCCCACCGCCAGCACACGTCCACGCGAGCCGCTGTGCAAGACGATCGCCAGGAGCACGGACAGCACCCACAGGGAGCACGGATTCACCCCATCGACAAAGCCGATGACCAGCGAGCTCACCACGAGCGGCGCATCGGCAACATCGACCGCCCCGAAGACCGGAACGTCGACCGTCCGGCGAACAGCAAGTTGCGCCTCTCGACCGCCCAAGGCGGCCACTACGGCCGCTTCGATAGACCGGGCGATGGCCGAGTCGAAGCCGACCCAGTACTGGTCGCCAAGAACGGTCACCGGGGTGCCGGCAGGGTGGAAACCCAGCTGCGCGGCCACCTCCCGAAGACGTTGCCGATTGCCGCCATCGTGCCACACCTCGATGTACTCGATGGCGAGTCGCGGATACCGCGCCTCGAGGCCGACCAGGAAGGGCCGTTCGTTGGCACAGTGCTGGCACTCTGCGCCGTAGAAGAATAGGAGCGACACCGCACCGTCGCTGGCGGCCCCGCCGGTATCGGCGCTGGCAGGCGGCGTCCAGCCGAGCGCAGCAGCCATCACGAGGGCCGCGGCCAGTCCGACTGCCAAGAGCAGCAACCGTGCGGCCATGGCTCCGCCCGGCTCGCGGGCGACCGGCGGGCGCCTCCCGCAGCAACGCTGGCTCGTGGTTGGATCCTTCGTTCTGCCCACCGGGCCCCCAGGACACGGCGCGCGCTTGCCAGCAACGTGCGTGGGGCTGGCGGGACATCTCGCCTGAGCGGCTGACATGACCGACTAACCTTTGGCCCCGCGGCGCTAGTTGGGCGCAGTCTCCGCCGTCAGCGTTGCCGCAATGCCGCGCGCCCAGGCCGTGATCGCTTCCCAGTCGCGAAAGTCACCGCACGGCGACTTGACCATACGAAGCATCAAGCGCTCGAGCGGATTTAGCTTCGTAGCGTCTATCGCACCGTGGAACACCGCGACGTCGCGCGCCCGGATGCGCTCGGCAACGGCGCGCACCTCTGACGGGACACCCACCGGGCCGGCGAGTTCGGCGGCATCCCCCTTGCCCAGCGGTCCGCTGTTGAAGAGCCAGACGGGCCGTGTGGCCAGCACCTCCTCGTGCGCTTGCAGGTAACGCGCCGCATCCTTCCGCCAGCGCCCGGCATAGACCGCACTGCCGATCACCACAGCGTCGTATGCCATCGGCGCGTCCGCCTGGCTGGCCGGGCGAACGTTCACCACGAGCCCTGCTTTCTCCAGCTCGCCGCCGATCGTCTCGGCGATGGCAGCCGTGCTACCGTACTTGGTGCCGTAGACCACGAGTACTCGATGGGCCACATCGACCTCCGCAAGGGGAATAACCTTCGTCTTAGTATACTTCCGATGGGCCGTGGGGTGACCGAGACCCTGTCGAGCTCCTCCAGATCCTGTGGCGTGGGGCGGCGAACCTCCTCCCAGTCCTGGCCATCGCAGTGGCGAATGGTCCGTCGGCCGCCCACCAACCAACCATCGGTCATGGAAAGCATCTCGACCGCCAGCTCGCCGGTGAAGGCCTCGTAAGGGGTCGAGGCGCCCGGCGTGAAGGTGCCGGCATGCTGCATGAAAAGGCCGGTGGCGCCGACCACCGTGCCAAAGTCCGGCGTCAGCGCATCGATGTCCCGCCACAAACCGTTCGGGCACTCCCACACCCGAACGCCTGTTCGCTCATCCGTACGGATCGGCCGCCGCCGGTTCCATCGGTGGGCGCACCACCAGCGGCAGCCCAACACCAGCAACCATCGCGATCCTGATAGCGGTTCTCATTCCTGCACGTCCAAGCGATACCGCCAATCACTGCAGGTTCGTATTGCAGGAGGACCTCGTCAGACTCGTGCGTCATGCCGGGCGCGGGACGGATGCGGGCAACAGGCGCCGCCTCCACCGCCGGCAAAACTGCCTGCAACACTGCCCGCCTGGCTGGCTGCCGTCCGCATGCAGGCATCGCCAGCGCCAGTTTGACAGCGGTGGTATGCTTCTTGCCGAAGCGAAAGCCGACGGGTCTCCCCTCGCAAGGGGCACTCCGCGGCTGTACCGGAGCGTTCAAGCCGGTGTAGAGCGCGTCGCGCATCGACCCGCGCCTGGGGAGAACAAAGGCTACGTCTTGCGTGGCTCTCGCCTGGAGGTGCGCGATGCCTGCTGCAACGTTCCGGCCGCTCGCTCATCGTCTCGCCGTCGTAGCCGCCGCCCTACTGGTGGCGTTGGGCTCGTTTGGCCGCCAGCCAGCCGCCGCCGGCCCGGCACTCTATCCTGGGCGTCTGCCATCCGCGGTGGGGCCCGCCAGCGCCGCGGCCCGGCGCGCGACTGCCGGGGGCGGCATGTTTGCGACTGCCGACCTGCTGGCCACGGCGCCATCCCTTACCCGCCGCGAGCCGCCCCTGCACGCCGACCGCGCCTTGCAGCGACGGGGCACAGCTCATCCGGCGCCTGTGGCTACATCCCCCGCCCCTTGGAGCCAAGCGGAAGATCGACCGCTGCTCGGCGCCGCTGTGAGCATCGTGGCCGACGGCACCGCCCCTTGGGAGGATCGCCCGCTGACCATCCGGGGCGCAACGGTGCTGCCCGGCAGGCCAGGCGCGGCGGATCCCGGCGATGACCTGGGGCCCAACGATGGCGTCGTGCGCTCGTGGGACACCGTGACCTATCGCATCGCCTTTAGCGTGCAGAACGCTCCGGTGGAGGATCTCACCGTCGACGTGCTACTCGATGGCCCAGCCACCTGGCAGCGCGCTCAGGTCCTCGCCCTGGGGCAATCGCGGTGCAGCGGTGGCGCCCAGCTTAGCGCCGACGGGAGGCAGCTGCACTGCGTTGTCGGCCGGATCGAGGCGCCCCCCGCCGTGACCGCCGCCTTCGAGCTCACCGCCCGCGTCAACGGCTCGGCTTTGCAGGGTACCTCGCTCCTGGTCGGCGCGCTGGTGCGGGCGAGCGGCGCCGCCGCCGACCCCAATCCGGGCGGTTGCGCGGAGCCGCTTGCCGACGGCTGCCGTGCCTCGGCGCCGCCCGTCGCTGTCTCGGCAGCACCAGCCTTGGAGCTGCGCAAGTACTTGGCCGCTGTGGGCGACCACACCCTGGATGACGTGCCCGGGCGTCGCGTCACGTGGCGGCTCGATGTCATCTTCGGGGCGGACGGCGATGTGCGGGGCACCTCTAGCCCGGTCGGCAAGCCTTGGGTCTTGCCCGACTGGTGGCGCACCACCGGTCGCCAGGGCAAGGCGGTCCGCGTGCCGGTCCGACTGCTTGGCTGCACGCCGACGCAGACGGGCGGGCGCTGGAGCTGCGTCCAGCCCGACGGTGAGAGCGGGCAGCTGGCCGTGACCCTCGAAGAACTGGAGCTGCCAACTCGACTCCCGGCCGGCGGGGCGGTCTCGAAGCCC
Organism: Anaerolineae bacterium; assembly: GCA_034432155.1. Classification (GTDB taxonomy): domain Bacteria; phylum Chloroflexota; class Anaerolineae; order Epilineales; family Epilineaceae; genus DAOUCP01. The sequence goes on along the minus strand of DAOUCP010000013.1, from coordinate 12,290 downwards.
CAAGTCGTCGGGTCCCTGTTCGTGGACCTCTGGTTGGCGGAGGAGGGCCTGCTGGCTACCGGCTGGGATGTATCGCTGGACAACTGCTTCGCCACCGAACCGGGGCACCCAGACCGGCCGCTATGGGCACCGGTGGATGCTGGAGGTCAGCCCAACCTGGGTGGCGCGGCCGAGCCGGTAGCCAACAACTGCGCCAGTGTGCTTCTCATCCTGCCCGAGCGGCCTCGCCCGACGCCGCGGGAGACCGATGACGAGGTCGATGTCACCGCCACACCGCCGCGTCGCACACCGCGGGCGCCAAGGACGCCGGAAGCGCAGCCGTACAAGCACTACGAGCCTCCTGGCTGGGGGCGGCTGGTGGCCGAAGGGGCGGAGTTGGCAGCCGAGGTGGGGCTTACCGTACAGGCCGAACAGCCCCTGAGCCGCGTGATCCTGTGCGACAAGTGGGACAACCGCACCCAGTCGTTGCGTCACGGCGGCGTGGCTGGCATCAGCGCCTGGGTCGAGCCGACAAGCGGCCCGCCGGAGCCGATCGCGGCCACCGACGTGATCATCGAGTATGCCAAGGGCCCCTGGGGCCGGGAGTTGCCGTCGACCGTGCCGGTCGGACGAGGCTGGTATGTGCAGTCGACGGCGGCTTGCACCGACAATGCCGCGCTTTCACCGCCGGGCTGGGTGACAGCCGAGGCGGTCGATTTCGAGAACGCCGGCCAACGGTCGATCGATGCCCGCGCTGTGAACATGGTCCGCGCTCGGTTGGTGCCGCCGGTCGACCCAGGTGCCGACGTCTGGATCCAGGTGTTGCTCAACGCCGAGCGCCTACCGCCCGGCGCCTGGCTGATGAACTACGGGGCGGTCTCGTGGGGGACGCGCAGCCGCAGTTGGGTGTCGCCAGCATGCTTCGGCGCCACGGGTGGTGGCGCGTATGCCACGTGTCCGGTTCCGCAGCCTGGCGCCAGCGGTGTGCCCGGCCCGCTCGGCGACATGCTCGGCCGAGCGACGGTACCCTTGCGGCTGACGAAGGTGACCGATCCCTGGCTCGCCGACGAGAGCCTGCTAGTCAGCGGCGGTTCCACTGCCGCCTTCCGCCTGGAGGCCCGCACGTTTCCGCGGCCCGATGAGGCGCCAGCCATCGAACTGCCACCGCACATGCTGGCCCGCGGCGTCCTCGTGACGGACACCCTGCCGGTTGGCATGACGTACGAGAGCGGTTCGGCGACGGTGGCGAGCGAGGACCTGAACGCCAACGGGGCTCTCGACGCCGGCGAAGACACCAACCACAACGGGATCATCGACTACGATGTGCCCTTTGAGCCGACCGTTCGGCCCGGACCGCACGCGGGCGAGAGCCAGCTTGTTTGGCGTCTCGGCGATTTGCCTTACCGCGTTGCCGCGCCGGCGATCCGCTTCGCGGGCCGGGCTTCGCGCCTGCTGCCCTCCGGCACGGTGCTGCTCAACACGGCGGCGGTCGAGGAGGCTGGCGCGCCGACGCCGGTCTGCGGCCCTGTGGCAACCGAAGGCCGGGACGTTCCCATCGGCGCGCCCGTCCGGCCATCGCCCGCAATCAGTGGTACCCTGCTGAGTGAGAAGTGCGCCTGGGCCGAGGTGGTCGTGGCCAACACAGGCGCGGCCGGCGTAGAGAAGGATGCCCCCGCCGACTGGGTGATGCCCGGCCAGCCGCTTCGCTTCCGGCTGACGATGGCCAACCTGACGTTCCGGCCGGTCGAATGGTTCGATGCGGTCGACATCCTGCCGTGCACCGGCGATGGGCGAGCGCCGGGCAGCCGGCTCACCGGTGACGTGCATCGCCTCACCGTCCAGGTCCTGCCCGGCGATCATCCCCTGGCCGTCTGGGCCTCGGCAAGCGAGCCGGCCATCCTCGACACCATGGCCGGCGGCCGGCGCGACGGGCTGGTGGACCCGGTGGCCGTGTGGGGCGCCGGCGGCGGCCTCGGCAGCGCGGAGTGGCCTTGCCTGCTGGCCGACGTCGGCAAGCCGCGCTGCGCTGCGATCCGTTCGCACGCTCACGTGACCGCGCTGCGGTTTTGGGGCGCCGACCCCCAGCCGTTGCGGACCGGTGGCTACCTGGACAGCTTCCTGGCTGTAGATCGCCCGCCGCGGTTCATCGATCTGACCCTCGAAGTACCGAAGGCGATAGCCGGTGACGTAGCCCACAATGCCTGGGGCGGGCGGTTCGACGGCCTGCCACTGCCGGTCTTCGACGAGGCCGTGGTGCACGTCGGGCCGCGGCCCACGAGCACGCCGCCCGCCACGCCCACGGCGCCGGCCACGCGTACACCCGCACCCTCGCCTACCGTGCCACCAAGTCCGACGGCCAGCGTGGTACCCTCGGCCACGGCTCCGCCATCAGCCACGGCTTCGCCGACGGTCCAGCGGCAGATTCTCCGCCGCGTCTACTTGCCCACCGTCCTCCGTCTGCCGTGCAGCGGCCAACCGGTGGATGTCGTTCTGGTCATCGACACCTCGACGAGCATGCTGCGGCCGGCCGGCGATGGCGGCAGCAAGCTGGACGCGGTGCTGCGGGCAGCGCGCGGCTTTCTCGAGCGGCTTGCGCCGGAAGCGACCGGCAGTCGGGTGGCGATCGTCAGGTTGCACGCGGACGCCTCGGTAGTCGAGCCGCTCACCGCCGATTCCGCCCGGCTTCTCGCCGCCTTGGAGCGGCTGGCAGGCGACGTTCGCGAAGGCACGCGCTTGGATCGCGGTCTCGAGGTCGGTTCTCAGGTGCTGGGCGGGCCGCTTCCCGGGCGCTGGCGGGCACTGGTGTTGCTGACAGACGGGATGCCCAACCAGGTCCCGACGCCGGCGGGCGGTGGGCGCCAGGAGGACACGGTGTTGGCGATCGCGGCTGACCTGCGGGCGCGGGGGATCGTCATCCACACCGTCGGCTACGGTCGCCCGGACGCTCCCGATCCAGCGGATCGGATCTCGCCCGAGCTGCTCCGTGGTATTGCCGGCGGCCAAGAGAACTACCATCAGACGGACCAAGGTGCGGAGCTGGCTGCCTTGTTCCTGCGCATCGCCGCTGGCCTCCGCTGTGCCGGCGAGGACCGTTGGCCGTGACGACGGGCGGAGCGCCACCAGGCCTGGGGCGGCCGCCGCCAGTCTTAGGCCGCAGCGCCACCAGGCTCTTGGGGCGGCCGCGCGAGGCAACGTGGACCGGTGTGGGCAAGTTGCCCGTCATCGTCGGGCCGGTTGCGCCGTCTTGCTAGGCGTTCCGTCGGGCGTGCTCGGCGAAGGCGCGGGCGGTGTGCCGGTGGCCGGTGTGCTCGTCGGCGAAACTGGTGGTGTGCTCGTGGCCGTGGCGGGCGTGCCCTCCGGCATGCTCGGCGACGGCACCGGTGGCGCGACCGGAGGCTTGGCCGGTGTGCCCGTCGTCGGTGCCGTCGCGGCGGTGACATCAAATCGGACAACCGTGAGGCTGGTCTTGCTCTCGGTGAGATAGATATACGGGGCGTTCACCGCCAAGTTGCGGACGTCGTAGGTGGTCTCGAGGCGACCGACAGCCCGCGGCACGGTCGCATCCGATACGTCGATCGCCCACAGGCCGCCGCGGTTGTTGGCCACGAACGCCAACTGGTCGACCACCGCCACGTCCGAGGCATCCCCGGGCGTGTCCAAGGCGCCGACCTCTCGCGGCTGGACGGGATCGCTGACATCGACTACCCGCAGGCCGCGACTGCCGGCGGCAACATAGGCATATCCGCCGGCGACAGCAATGCTGCCGGCCAGACCTGGCAAGCTGACGGCACCAACCACGCGCGGGCCGCCCCCCGCGGCAAGGTCGACGATTTGCAGCCCCATCGTTGCCGCCGCCACATAAGCCAGGTTCCCTTGGACGGCCACAGCAGCGGACCACCCGGGCACGTCAACGCGATGCGTCGTCGGTGTGGCTAAGTCCTCCGTGCCAATGATCCACAATCCTTCATCGCCAGCGGCAACGTACGCCGTGGTATCAAGCTCTGCCGCCAGGGCGACGCCGCTGGCGTGCCGTGGCACGCCGGTCGACGCCAACATACGCGGCAACACTCCATCCGAGATGTCATAGACGACGAGACCACCTCCGTGGGACACCGCGTGTTCGTAGGACGCCACGCAGGCTCGAGCGCCCCCCACCGCGATCCCAGTGACTGTGCCCTCCACCAGGATAGTGGCGGCGATGCGCAGGCGCTCGGGATCCGCGATCGAAACGGACGAGACGCAGTTGCCTTCGGCGATGAACGCGTAGTCGCCGCCGATCGCGATCCGCGACGTATCCGGGGCGTACTTGATCTCCTCATTGGTCGGCAAGCCGGCGTACGCACCAACCCAGTTGCGGTTCGGCAGGTGCAGGATCCGGAGACCAGCCGGTCCGGCCGCTGCAAGCAGGTAGTCGCCGGCCACGGCAACACCCTCGACGGTGCCAACTGGCTCCGCAGCCCAGCGCACCTCGGGCTGAGCGGCATCCCGCGCATCAAAGCACATGATCCCGGAACCGCGGAACGAGACGTACACGTACTGGCCCTCGATGGCCATCGCCAGGACGGCACCCTTGGCCACGATCTGGCCCACTCGTTCCGGTGTTTCCGGGCGGAGGGTGCGGAGAATGGCAACGCCTTCGCTCGTGCCGGCGTAGAGGCGGCCGGCGCCGAGAGCGACTGAAAGGACCTCTCCCGGCAGCACCAACGCCGCCATCTCGCGTGGTGCTGCTGGGTCCGCCAAGTCGACAACCCGCAGCCCGGCCGCACTGGCGGCTACTACGTTAGGCGAGGCTGGAAGCGACCGCGACCGCAGTGGCCGGTCCGGGGAAGGTGATTGCGGCGATCTCCCGTGGTGTGACAGGGTTACGCACCTCGACGATGCGCAGCCCGCCTAGCCCGGTGGCCACCACTACCCAGTCCCTCAGCAAGGCGACGTCGACGGCGGGTTGGGCCAAGACAACGGAGCTAAGCTGCCGCGGTCGGTGGGGCTCAGCGACATCCACCAACACGAGTCCCGCGCTGCCGGCCGCCAGGTAGGCTAAACCATCCCGGACGACCAAGGCTCGCACTGCGTCGCCAACGCCATCCAGCCGGCCCACTTCCAGCGGTCGAGTGGCGTCTGCGATATCGACTGCCGCGAGTGATGAATCAAGCCAATATAAGCGAAGCTGCCGTTCGTGGCTACCGAGTAAACCTCACCGTGAACCTCGCCCTCCGACGGCGCACTCCGACCTAGGCGGCCGACAACGGTGAATTCGACCACCCGCCCCGCCGCCTGGTTGGCAAGGATCGAGGATCGGGATGCGGCACCGCCCCGCGCCGACAGCGTCCCCAGCACCAGCGCGGCCACCGCGAGCAGGCGCCTGCCACACCACGGGCCTTGGCCCCTCTTCCACCCCCACCCTTCGCGCCCACGAGGGAGGAACGGGCGGGCCACAACGCCGGCATGTTGCGCTGCCGTGCGCCCTCGCCAGCACACCCTGCCGCCCGCGGCAGTCACCCCACACACCTCAGTTCCCTGGCCAAAACACCGCGCCGGGGCAGGGCAGCCGCGGAGCGATTCGGCGGTACAGCGACTCGAGATTGTCACCACTTGGCGAGGCATAGTAGTGCGCCGGCGAGGAGGCGACGCCCCGCAACAAATCCGCGTTGACGTCCGTGCCAATGCCAATCGTGAACACGACACTACCCTGGGCCTTGACCGCATCGGCAGCCCGAAGAACCTGGTCGGGACCAACAGGGTTCGACAAGCCATCCGTGAGCAGAACGATAACCGGCCTGTTCGCCGGCCGTTCGCTGCCGTGGGCAAGGAGATCGTCCTTCGCCAGTGTCAGGGCAAGATCGGTGCGCGTGTGCACGTCAACACGCACGCGATCCAGCGCCGCCAAGACCGCCGCACGGTCCCCGGTCAGGGATTGGAGCAAGTATGCCTGGTCATTGTATGCAACCAGACCCGCCCGATCAGCGGGCATGTCGAGCAGGCTGAGGAAAACGCGGCTAGCAGCCTGCGCCGCGGCAAGCTTCGATTCACCCGTCCCTGTAGGATCCAGCATGCTGGTAGAGGCATCCAGGATCAGTGCCACATCGGCATGCTCGGCCACCAACGGACACTCCTCCTTCAGGGCGATGGGAAGGTGAATCGCCGTCACCTGGGCCGGCCAGACGGTAAGGTCGTACAGAATCGGCGTCAGGTGGTTGATTTCCGTGGTGAGAATCGCCTCGACCTGCAGGTACCGCCCCCGCACCAGCTCCATCGGCACGCCATTGGCGACATCTTGCCAGGAGATAGCGCCAAGGTCGGCAACGGACTCGGCGGCCCGCGCCCGCACGGCAACGCGTGTCCCATTCGGCTCCCAGGACGTCCAGGTCACCGTTCCCCAGAACGTGCCCGCCACACCGCTGTCGTGGATCACCAGCCAGGTACCGCGGCGGGTGGTGAAGCTGCGCGCCACCAGGCCGGTCATATCGCTGTAGTTGTATGGCTGCGCCCCGGGGCCGAGATCGACGGTCAAATCCACGCGGTTGGTGGCCGGGTCAATGCGCGAAGCCGAGTCCGAGTGCATGTTGGTCGTCCACACCTTGCCGGCCTGGTCCACGGCCATGCCGGTGGGTGTCTTGCCCACCGCGATCACGGCGACGAGCTTCCCATGCGGATCCAGTCGCGACACGGCGCTGCCAGCGCTGTTGGCGACCCAAATGTTGCCATCGGCCGGGGTGATCGCCACGCCGCGGTCATCACTGGCGCCCCCGGTAGGGAACTCGCCCGTCCACATGCCGGATGGGCTGTAGCGGACCACCGTGTCATCTTTCCAGCCGGAGTTGAAGACGTAACCCTCGGTGTTGATCGCCAGCCCGTAGGAATAGCGGCCGCGGGAATCAAGGCAGCGCGCAATGCGGCGCTGAGGGTCGAACCACAGCAAACGGGACCGCGCACCCGCCGACCAGAGGACGCCGTCGCCATCGATGAGGCCACCGTACCCGCCACAGGGAGCGTTGTAGCGGTCAACCACCCGGCCAGAGTGGCTGTCCACCTTGACGTGGACGTGATCCGCAAAGCCACCAACCCACACGTCGTTGCGGGCGTCGACGGCGATGCTTCGCACCGAGCCGGGCGGCACCCGGAGGTAGTTGATGATGCACTCGTCCGCAGCGGTCGAAACTCCGCCGTTATCGTCGGCACCGCTGTCGTTGGGCCACGGAAGGACATCGCCCAGACCCGACGACGTGTCGATCTGGCCATTGCCGTTGCGATCGACGCACTGTCCTGACTCGAGCAATCCAATGCGAACGATGGAGCCGGGACTAGCTTCGGCACGGTTGCCAACCCAGACGTTGCCATCGAGGTCGACCGTCGTACGCGACGGATCTCCCGCGCGGCCGTTCGGGCGACTCCAGTACTCGCCGAGGACCCGGCCGGTGATGGTGTCCACCTTGGCGATCGTGTACCGCCCGGACAGGGCAATCCAGAGGAAGGGAAAAATCGATGGCGGCTCGCTGAGCTGGAGCTGGTGATTGTTGGGGAAGTCGTGGTTGACGCCGACCATCACCCCCTCGTCGAAATCCCAGTCCCAGGTGTACTCCCGTGGTTCGGCACCGGGAGCCTGCGCGCCCTCTGCCGTCGGGAGTCCGCCTCGCGTGGTGAACGCCAGGCGATAGCGTGTCCAGGCGTCGTTCGGTCGGCTTGACGCGCGCGCCGATGCCGGCTGGTGGCTCTCGGCACCGGCGAGCACCGGCTGGGGAACCAGCGGTTCTTGGCGCACCGTCGCCGCCAGGAACAGTGCACCCGCGAAGACACCGGCAATCAGCACCGGCGCCCCTGGCAAGCGCCGACACCGCGCTGCGGCCAGTTTCATTCTCGCAATGACCGCCGCTCCGATTGACCGCGGCCCAAAGAGAACCATACCACGGTCGGCAGTCCGTCGGCAACGTCCCACCGGCTTCGCGATGCCCGCGCGCAACCGACGTAAGCCTTAGCGGCCACGCCGCCGGCGGAAAAGCCCTCGGCTCACGCCGGCTTTGTCGCAACGGCAGAGATAGCTAGGCGCAACTGCTCGTGCTGCGCCGGGCTGATAGGAGGCGGTCAGACCCTTTGACCCGCGGCCGCGAGTCGCCTGGCCTCGATGTCCATAGGATGGCGGACTGCGCCTGCCGGCGGCTGCGCCGGTTGTCGTGTTACCCCGCCATCTCCCGCAAGCTGGCCTGAATCTCGCGCAACTCCTCATCGGTCAGGCCCCAGAGTCGGGCCGCCTGGCGATCGATCTCGGCTTCGATTGCGCGCAACTCCTCACTGTCGCCACGGGCGGCGGCCTCGTGGGCGGCGAGCGCAAGCCTGGACAACGCCTGGTGGTTCGGAAGGTCCGGCCTGTGGGAAGGAACCCGCACGCGCTCGATCACGTGCGGATCCGGATGCAAGACCACGTACGCGCATACGGCCAGCCGCGCCGGACTGGAGCTCAGGACCGCGCTAACATAGTGCGCCTCGCTCTCGGCTGCGCATGCGATTGCGATCAGCGTGTGGTCAGCTACCACTGGTCTGCCCGCGAGCGCCGAGACAACCGCGAAGTCGGGCGCCTGGGCAACCTCGCGCCACACCACCTTCCACGGCGCGAAGGTGTACCGATCGATGTCCATCAAACCATAGAACTCGGTCTCGCGTCGACTGAGGATCTGCCGGAAACCGCTGCGCTCGCGCAAGATCTTCTCATGTTGCTTAAGGTAGGCGTACGTGCGAGGATAGTCGCGCTCCAGACGGGCCTCGGGATAGGCGCGGCTTGGCGCCGATGGGTCCTGCGGAACAAGGATCCAGGCTGACGGCTCAGCCCGCCAGCGCTGGACATCACGGCCGCGCAGTAGCGGATAGAGAAGATCCGGTTCGAGCGCCACCGTCGTCTCTTCCACCGTCACCTTGGCTCCTTCGACGATGTTGCGAACAACCACGAGGCCGTCCGGCCGCTCGGCCACCTTCTCCAGCCAGTAGACGGCGTTGGCCCACGTGCAGCAGCCCGCGTGCGCCGAGTAATCCGACGGACCAAGAACCTTTGCCAGCGCGGCAAGCGCACCGGGACGAGCCGTGAGCCAAGGCGAAGTGGCATCGGCACGGTCCACCGGCTGGGCCCGAAAGTTCAGCCGGCGGGTAGCCGCCAACACTTCATCGATGGTGCTGTCGTAGTTGAAGCGCGCCCGCTTCGTGCGTTGCCAGACGGTGTAGGGAACGGGATAGCTCGTCGGGCGCCCCTTCTCGATCACCATCACGGCCGTCCGGTTGGCAGCGCCTTCGAAGGGCTGCAAGGTGACCATGTCATCGACGTGCATGACGCACAAGGGCACCTCGCCACCGCCAGGGGCCGGAAGCGCAAAACGACGGAAGCCGGCGGCGGCGCCGGTCTTGAACAGGCTTTGGGTGATCACGAAGCCCAGTCGACCGCCGCGCTTCATCAAGCGGTCCAGGACGGTATAGGTCATGAGCGCCGAAATGTCGACCTTGACCGCCCCCAGCCGCGGCCGACCGCCTCGGAATGTGCCCGCCAGGCGATAGTGCGTCCACAGCCCCTTGGTGCCTTGCCGGTAGTTATCCGGCAGATGCTCCCAGTTCACCCATGGCGGATTGCCGACGATGTAATCGAACGGCCCGACCGTGAGCGGCGCAAAGTTGTTGCCCAGCAGCCGCGCCCAAAGCCCGTCGCGGCCGGTCCGCTGCAAGTCGAGGAACCGCTGGTACAGGTCGCGGAGCTGCCCGTTCTCGCGTTCACCGAGCTCCTGCGGCGCCAAGGCGAGCTCCTGCGCCACCCGCGCCAAGAAGCCCTCCGGTGAAACGTCGGCCTTCAGACTGGCCTCCAGGATGGCGCAGAAGCGGTCGAACCGCTCGGGCGAGGCAACGACCGCCGGCACCAGGAAGGTGCCGACAGCAGTCGGAAACTCGTAGCCGCCACTGCTCAACAGCTCCGTCCCCAGTGTCGGGGTGCGGACCGAATCCGCCAGGTACACCGGAATGGTGATCTCGCCGCGTCGGTGTTCAATCAGCTCGGCGATGGCCAAGAGGTAATTCACCCGGGCGGTCAGGACCGCGAGCGGGTTCAGGTCAAAGCCGACCACGTTCCGGGTGATGCTGGCGAGAAGCTCGCCATCGTCGACCATGAGTGCTCGGCCCAGCTCTTGCATTCGGGCGATGGTCAGCACCAGGAACGTGCCCGAGCCGCAAGCGGGGTCGAGAAAGCGGGTCGCTAGGAGTCGCCGCCGCAGGCCCTCGTCCGGCTTGGCGGCGAAGAACTCATTGTCCACTTGCCGCAGCAGTCGCAAGGCCAGCCAATCGGGGGTGTAGTACTCCCCCAGGTTGTGACGGATCTCGCGCGGCAACAGGTAGTGGTACAGCTTCTTGAACAGGTCCCGTGTCTCCTCGGGCACAACGGTCAGCGTCGTCGGATCGTACTCGTCGAGCCGCCGGATGATGCTGCGAATGGCCTCCTCGATGGGCTCGTTCCACGCATGGAGATACCACTCGAAGAAGTCACCCTCGAGCAGATTCAGCAGCCCATAGTGCCGGAAGATGCCGCCGGATTCCATGTCACCCAGCTGCTGGCGAAGCGTCGCGCCGTCCGCTGTCACCAGGCCGGCAAAGGAGGGCGCGCCCAGCTTCATCCCCAGGTGGCGCGACACGGCCAGCCAGCCGAGCAGTTTCACGAGCAAAGCGAAGTAGGTGTGGAGGACAAAGAAGAATCGCTCGGCTTCGTCGGCACTGTTGACCTCGAAGCCGGCCTTCGCCACCCACTTGCGCAGCGGCTCCAACTTTCGGCCGCCGAAAGCCTCCGAGTAGTCGATGGCTTCGCTGAAGAAGACCCGCCATTGTTGGAAGAGACGGCTGACGAGGCTGCCGGAATCGGCCAGCGCCGGACCAACGGCCGCAAATAGACTGCGCAGCGCAGCCTGGGTACGCGGCTGGTCGATGGCGAAGTCGCGATGCAGATTCTCGCTGGTGAGGGCGATGCCTGAGGCCAGGCCGGCGAGCCAGGTCAGGAAGCGCTCGATGGCCGGCGGCTGGGCGGCAACCGGCGGCTCCTCGGTCCACTTGCCGCTGACGTAGCGAACGAACACGAAGTAGCAGCCGTCGAAGGCTACGCCGGCCAGCCGCTCTACGCCCTGCCGCTCCTTGCCGGCCAGCCCAACGAGGTAGTCCTTGACCTGCTGGACGGAATGGCGGGTGGCAGCATCGAGGCTCGGCTTGAGGACGCCAGGCCGCTCGTACTCGATCACCAGCCGGTTGAAAACGGCGTCGGCGATCCCGGTGGCCAGCGTGTACTCGGCATGGGCCATCGGCCGAACGCCGATGGCAGCGCAAAACTCGTCCAGTAGCGGATCGATCGCCCTCCGGAAGTCGGCCTCGTTGGGCTTGCTGGGAACCACCTCGTCCAGGCGCTTCCGAATGGTCTCGGCCCACTGCCGGATGTGCCGCCGCCTATCATCCATCTCGTCCTCCCCCCGTGCCACGAAGCAGGGCGGACCCCGGCCGCGCGCGGCCAAGCGCTTCCTAGCGAGGGTCGGTTCGCGCGATCCATCTGTCACGCGCGCGTAACAGCGCTTCTCGGCCCGCCTGCGAGCGGCCGCGACCGACGGCTTGCCGCCCGAGCGGCGTCGGTCGCCCTTGAGTCCCCTGGCAGGGCTCAGCAGGTCGAAAGCGTGCCGCCATCTGCCCCAACCGTCAAGCTAGCCAGCAACACGTCGCCAGCTCGTTCTCGAGGCGGAGCCGGCGCACTCCCTCCTGGGTCCAGTTCTTTGGCGCTTTCGCGCCGCTGGCTCGGTGGGCCTCGACCCCGGCCAGCGAGCCGCTCACGCCCGCCTCGTCCGGGCCTCCAGCGGCCTGTAACGGGGTTTGCCAGGCCATGTGACTCCATGCGGGACGCCTAGCTCGAGTTTGACACCCTCCTGCACCGGATCAGGCTTCCCGGTCCAGCCTCCACACTCGGGAGATGCAGATGCCCATTTGCTGCATGATCCGCCCCATGCCGGCCGCTCATTCTCGTCCATGCCGGCCGGCGATTCGGACGGATGGCGGCCACCGAATCGGAGGCATGCCGCGCACTGTCGGGCGAAGGTTCGGAATCGGTGGTTCGCACGGATCGGAATGTTGACTCCCGGGCGCAGCGCTCGATAACCGAGGTCAGTGGCGCCAGGTGTCGTCCGTAGAGTGCTGTAAAAGCAGGGGGCGTGAGCTACCCTAGTGCGGTCAACCCAACAGCACAGAAGGGAGGCTCACGCCGTGGACAGAATACCGCCGAGCCACAGGGTTCGGCAACAGATCGAGGCGCTTCTTGCCGGCGA
>DAOUCP010000012.1:0-2413 GCA_034432155.1 Anaerolineae bacterium | reverse complement strand
CGGCCGATGTGCTGAACATCAAAGTGGGCAAGGCCGGCGGCCTCCACAACGCCCGGAAGATCGCCGCGTTGGCCGAAGCGGCCGGGCTCAAGTGCGTTCTCGGCACGTCCTACGGCCTGGGGATCGAGATCGCCGCCAAGGCTCATCTCTACGCCGCGACTCACGTCGTCGCCGACGCGGTGGAGTTCACCGAGCTCGGGCTGCATGGCAACCTGCTGCTGCCCCCGCAGGTCAGCCAACTGGCGCTGCCGTTGGAGGACGGATGCCTCCCGGTACCCGATGGCCCCGGCCTGGGCGTGACGCTGGACGACGAACGGGTGGAGCGTTACCGGCTGCGGCGTGGGAGCTGAACGGCTCATGGCTGGCGCGGGTTCACGCCCAGTGGAGCCTCAGGCGCACAGGCGACCGCGGCCGCGGTAGAATGGCTCGGAGCAGTGACCGTGCCCCAAGCGGCAGGGGATGCAGACATGGCAGTGGTGATGGCGGCGCTGGCCCTCTTGACCACCTCGGCCACCGGCGAGGCTCAGAACGTCTTGAGCAAGCTGGTCGGCCCTGACGCTGCGGCGCAAGCGCCACCCCTGGTGGGTCGCGCTCTGGAGACTTTTCTGGCGGTCGAGCGAGCTTACCAGGAGGGCCGCTACCAGGCTGCCCTGGAACGCCTCGAGGCGCTCTGGCAGGATGCCCCGCCCGCCAGCCCTGCCTGGGACGAAGCTGGTCGGGCGGGACGAGCACTGGGCAAGTCGCCGGGCCTCAACATCGGCTGGCCGCCCTGCTACTACGCGCTGCGGATGCTGACTGACTGCGCCCGCTGGCGGGTGGCGTCCGGGTCGGCGGTCACGCAGGCGAGTGCCCCGCACCGCGCGGTCCTGTCGGTCGTGACGGTCGGCCGCTCGATCGGCAAGGAGCCTCGCAGCCTGGCCGAAGCCGAGGCCGACGGTGGCGTCGAGGTCGAGCACACGCTGGCCCCTGAACTGCTCGCGGACGACCATCGGGTGGTCCATCAATCGCTCTGGCTCTTCCGCGAATGGGTCCTCGCCTCGACCGCGGGCAAGCTGGCCGTCGATGCCCGCATGATCCACCTCCCCGATGTGTCGGTGAAGGTCCAGTGCCGCGTGCGCGAACACCCGTATGCCGGACTGGCCGAGGGCGCGGCCGGGGTCATCGCCCGGTCTATCACCGCCGAGGTCCGAAACAGCACCGACTGGTGGTGGTTCATCTACCCGTCGCACGTGCCGGAGCAGCACCCCGACTTCGCCCGCTCCGAATTCATCACCGGTGGGATGGGCGTCGGACCTGACGGCGCGTCACCAATGTTCATCATCGACGACCGCTGGCTGACTCGCAAACCGCCCCACATCGGCCTGGGCCCTTACACCGAGGTGGAACGCCGGGCCTACCTGCCGCAGTGGCTCCAGCACGAGTTCATGCACCATCTGTTTCGGATCTACCCCGAGTTTGGGTTGGAAGCCCAAAGCCACCAGTGGTTCGACCGCAAGACCTGGCCCGTCGACTTCGAGGGTCGTATCGAGCCGGACTACTACGCCGAGGCGATGCACAAGCGCTTGCAGACGCCCGAGGCCCAGCCGCCCTTGCACGTCGCGCTGCGATACGCGCCGCCGGCCGCGCGGTTGTTTGAGCAGGTGCCGCTTGAATCGCTGGTCGGTCGTTACGCTCACAGCCCAGTCCAGAACGACTGGCATCGCGGCACCATCACCGTCATGGAGGAAGATCAGAACGGCCAACCGTCGGTCTTACTCTGGCGCAATCAGGCCGGCGTCTCGTGGCGGCTGTTCGCCGATGCCGGCCCCGGCCTGCTCCGCACCGGCGAGGAGAACCCCTACTACCATTCCAACCCGGACAGCGGGCGGACATTCCGCATCGTCCTCAAGCGCGACGGCGATGGAGAGTACCTGCCCGAAGCGATCGGCTTCCAGTTCCAGGGCGGGTTCTATGCCCTGGACCGCCGGTAGCATTGAAACAGAACCTACTGACGGAGCAGAGTAAGCTCCCGTTAGATGATAATCTGATTATCGGCCGCTAGTTTTCCTATCATCAACGAGGGGCCGTCCGAGGCACGACGACGATCACGACAAGGGGTGATCGACCGGAGTTGCGAGGGGCCTCTGCGGCGTTGCCGACAACCGGCGCGGCACCGCGGCCACTGGCCCTCGTCGGTGCGCCATGCCTCGCCGGGCAGCCGCCCCAGGCTAAGGCTGGAGCGCCCGCAACGCGGCCAGCGCTCGTTCGCGCGCGGCCGCGTGGTCGACGATCGGCGGCGGATAGCCGCGCACGCCACCGATGGTCCACGGCTCGTGGATGGTCGGCGCGGGCAGATGCGCCAGCTCAGGCAGCCAGGCGCGCGTGAAGTTGCCGTCGGGATCGAACTTGCGGGCTTGCAGGACCGGGTTGAAGA
>DAOUCP010000011.1:0-36716 GCA_034432155.1 Anaerolineae bacterium | reverse complement strand
GACCACGAGCGATGCCCTTTGCCCCGTGAGGGCCGCACGCCGCCTGGCTGGCAGCAAACAGAATCTAGACCAGTTGGCGAATGACGGCGATGACCCGCCCTTGGACGCGAACGTTCTCCGGCTGCACGAAGATCGGCTGCATGTGGGGATTCGCCGGTTGCAGGCGGACGCGCCCGTTCTCGTTGTAGTAGCGCTTCAGCGTGGTGGCCGCATCCTCGACGAGCCAGGCGGCAACCATCTCGCCGTTCTCGGCGGTCTCCGTCGGCTCCAGCACCACGAGATCGCCATCGTTGACCAGGGCATCGATCATCGAGTCGCCCTTGACCCGCAAGGCGTAGATGCGCGGCGAACGAGCCGCCAGCGCAGCCGAGATCTCGACCATCTCCTGATCGTCTTCCAGCTCGTCGAGGTCAGCCGGATCGAGGACCATGAGCGGCTCGCCGGCAGCAATGGTGCCCACGACGGGCACACAGGTGCTGCGGCGCTCGCGTCGGAGCTTCAGCCCTCGGGAGACCTGGTTGTCGCGCTCAATGGCACCGCTCGCCTTCAGCTTGTTGAGGTTGTAGTTGACCACACTGGTCGACGAGATACCCAGCTTCTGGCCAATCTCACGGATGGTCGGCGGATAGCCGTGCTCGGCCACGTACTCCTGGATGAATGCCAGCATCCGCCTCTGGCGGTCACTTAGCGCCATGATCGACTCCTGTTCGGACTTCCTGGAGCGCTCGTGTCATGCTTCTTGACCGAACGCCTGTGCGCATTGTACCACGAACATCCGTTCGGTGTCAACCAGGCTCGTTCGTTGGTCGCCTCCCGCAGCCGAAGCCGGACGCGTTCCCCGCTTGCCGGCGGTGCGCGCCCCGCACGCTCTTGACCGAGAGGCCGCCGCACATCGGGATCGCGGAGCTGAGCCAGTGCGCCCCGCACGCTCCCGAGCGATGGGCTCCGGGATGGGGCACCGCATCCATGCGGGCGTTCGGTGCCTAGCCGGCCAGGGCGCGGTCGAAGTAGGCGTCTACCGACAGCCAACGAGCCGCGCCTCCCCCGGCGAGCTCGCGCCGCAGATCGCCGAGCAAGCCGCTCCGCTCGGCAAATACGTTGTGACGGTGAATGGACTCCTCGCTGAGGAGACGAGCCAGCACGAAAGCGTCGTCGGGGAGCTCTTGGTAAGCCCCAATCGCTAGGGCCAGCATGTCGCGCACCACGTCCTCGGCAAACTTGGGGTTGGCATGGGCCCGGTTGATGATGAAGAACTCGTCCAGTCGCTTCAACATCTCGTAGGTCTCGCTGGACATGCTGGCCTCGACAATCCGGACTAGGTCGTCGGCGCTCACCGCCGGATGGTCGGAGAGGAGCAGCGTGCCAAGCGCCCGCTGGTTGTGCGTGGCCAGGAGGACTGCCGCCAGAATCCGCTCCGTCTGCTCGGCGGTGAATCCGGCCTCGCTGAGACGTTCCCGGCTGTGATCGCGCACCATCTCCTGCCCACAGGGACAGGCTGTCATGCCCGCCGTCTCGACGCCGACCAGGGACACCGCCCGGCGGCCGTCGGAGGCCGCCCAGCCAAGGAGGTCAAACACGTCCTGGCTGCGTCCCGCCGACAGGGGAGCGCGCCGCGTGCGAGGTACCTTGGCCCGCACGAAGACCTGCGACCGCTGTGCCCCCTGCGCCTGGGCCACGCCAACGGCCACCCGGGCCGCCAGACTCTCGATGTCTGGCGCCGCCTCACGGACCAGGTCGTCCAGCACGGCATCCACCTCATGCGGCAGCCGCGACAGGTGGGCGCCCTTCTGATCGGCCATGAGGTCCACCCACAGGTCGAGCCGGGCATAGAAGACCTGGACGCGGCGCCCGCAGGCCAGGTGGATGACGCGGTCCAGCCCCTGCACGCCAACACGCTGCAAAGCCAAGCCGTGCAGCGGCGGTTCGGCCTGGAGGTCGCGGCGAAAGCCGGCCAGCAGGCCGTCGGTCACGCGCTGGACACCAGCCGTGTCCACGGCAGCGCGCAGCTCGAGAATGGTTCGGCCCAGCACCGGATGGACTACGTCGGGGGCCACGTCGGCCAGCGGCACCAGCACAAAGGCCCGATGCGCCATCTCGGGGTGCGGAATGCGCAAACCGGTCTCGGGGTCGTCGATGACCTCGTTCCCCACCAGCAGGATGTCGATGTCGATGGGGCGCGGGCCATAGCGGACCGCGGACGGCTGTCGCCCCAGGGCGCGCTCGATGGTCTTGATCTCATCGTGCAATTCGCGCGGCGACAGTGCGGTGCGGGCCCGGACCACCAAGTTGATGAACTTCGGTTGGTCCACGAGGCCAACGGGCTCCGTCTCGTAGGCCGGTGACACGGCTTGCACACTCACGACCTGGCGTAGGTGGCCGATGGCCAGAGCAAGGTTGAGCCGCCGATCTCCGAGGTTCGCGCCCAGGCCCAGGAAGACCTCGCGCTCGGCGCGCTGCGCCGCAGGATCCTGGCCCATGACTCAGAACCGGCTCGTGAACGGCAGGTAGATTGGCTGGCGACCCGTCTCGGTGGCCGTCGGCACCAGCGTCGCCGTGGGGGTGGCACTCGGTTCGAGCGTGGCGCTGGCTGTTGGGCTTGCGGTGGCGGTCGCCGGTTCGCTGGCCGTGCTCGTCGGCGATCCGACCGGCTCCGTAGCTGGCGCGGTGGCGGTGCGGGTCGGCGAAGGGGTCGGCTGTGGCGTGGGAGTATCGCCAGGCTCCGGCGGCCCCGTGAGCTCGCGGACCCAGACGCCGGCCGTCCCGCCGGCGGCGTACAGGCATCCCTCCTCCACACTGCCAGCCAATGCCAGGTCGTTGACCTGTGCTGGCCCGGCGAAGAGATCCCTGAACCAGCGGTCGCCGGTGGCGGCATAGACAGCCGCCAGGCCGCCGTCGGTCACTGCGCCAGCAAAGGCCACACCATCGGTGGAAAACGCCGGCGAGAGCTCCAGGCTGCGGAGCCGCGCCGTCGGATCCAGGCCGGTGCTTCGCTCCTGCCACACGCCGCGACCGGAACGGGTGGAGATGTAGACGTGGGCCCGATTCGTCGGCTGGGATGGATCGTCCACGACAGCCAAGAGGGTATGGTCGGATGCGAAATTCGGGGACATGACCAGCCCGTACAGATTGCGCACCGGGCTCATGCTGGGAACGCGACCCACTTGCAGAAAGTTGCGACCATCCAGCGCCTCATACACGAATCCGAGGTCGGTGGCCACATAGGCGGTCCGGTCACGGGCATAGTTGGGCGAGACGACCGCCGCCACAATGCCCGACTGCGGTCCCTCGGTCGGCTCCCAGCGCTGGCCGCCAAACTCGCTCACGTGAAGTCCGGAGCCGCCAGCGCCGTCCTCGTAGGGGGTCAGCACCCCATAGACGACGGGCCGCGTGCCGGTGATCGGCCCCACCGCAAGGATGTACGGCACGCCACCGCCCGGCACCTCGGCCATTCGGCTCCAGCGGGCACCGCCGTCGGTCGAGATCATTCGTCCGCTGTACAGGCGGCCATCTCGGCTGTAGGTCGGCGACGCCAGCAGGTTCGTCCCCAAACCGCTGGTGATCGTCTTGCGACTCCACGCCATCCCGTCGCGGGACTCGTAGATGCCGTATCGGGCGGGCTCCACGTCGCCCAGCAGCGAGCGTACCTCCGGCCGCAGTTGGGCATTGAGAATGGCCGCCGGGCCGTCCCCCGTGTCGACCGTCACCACTGCCAGGCTCGGCACGGGCAAGGCACCGGTGTGCGCGAAATCGGGCGTCAGCCGATAGAGGCCCAGACCATCCGAGCCGACCCACAGCGCACCCGCTTCATCGTCGTACACGATCTGCCGCGCCGGCAGGCCAAGTCGGCCCACCACCCGCCACGTGGCGCCGTCGTCGTCCGAGCGGAAAACGTGGCCGCTCGCCAGGCCTAGCCAGACGACGGAAGCACCGCCGATGTCGGCCGCAGCCACGGCGCTCGGCTCTTCCAAGTGCTCGGTGGGCCAGCCACGGACCGGCCACGTGGCACCGCGATCGGCGCTCGCCAGAAGCGTCAGCTGCCCGCCGACGGTGGCCGCCGCGTAGAGATGGCCACGCTTGCCAATGGCCATCAGGTACACCGTGGCAGCATCGGCCGTCGTGGGACCAAGAACAGCCGTCCACTCGGCCGGACGATCGTCGGTGCGATAGATGGTCGAGCCGACCAGGGCGTACAGGCGGGCCTCGTCGGGCGCGGCCGCAAGACCGCGAATCGGCCTGCCCGAGGGGAACACGCTGTGCTGTTCCCAGGTCGCGCCACCATCGGGCGATGTCCACACAGCCACCTGGCTGTCGCGCTCGGCAGCGTACAGCCGACCACTGCGACAAGGCGCCAAGAGGTCCAGCCGCAAGGGACCCGTGGGCCCCGGATAGGTCGTCCAGGTGACGCCGTAATCCTCGGAGCGCGCCACCAGCGGCAGGGGCTTGCCCAAGCCCGCATAGACCGTCCGCTTTTCGACGTCGTTCAACTTGGGAGCGACCGTCAACAAGAGATCGCGCCGCTGGGCGCTGGCCACGTCAATCGGGTCCCAGCCGCTTGCATCCGCTCGCAGCCGATGCAGCCCGCCGCCCAGAGACACGAGCAGCATGGAACGGGTCCCTTGCATGGTGTCGCCGATGAAGGCCAGCGCGGACACACGATCGCCGTACAGGCCAGCCAGGGGACGGAACCACGGCCCGCCGTTTGGTTGCCACCGCGTGCTGGCCGAAGCATCGCCCCTGGGCAGCCCACTTGGCGTCCGCATCGGCCAGCCAGCGGCCGCTGCAGCCCCGGCAGCCAGCCAGACCAGAGCGGTGGCAGAAGCCCAGCGCCAACGGATCGTCCTCCTAGAGCCGCTCATCCGTCATGTCTCCTTCCGAAAGTGCACATCGACACCGGACCACCCTGGCGGGCCCGGTGCATCTCTGGCTGGCAATGACGACGCGGTCGGCGGCAGCCGGTTACGGCGCGCGGCAAAGACGGCGTGGCAAGAGGGACTGCACAGGCTCCTCACCGGGGCACCTCGGCACTAGCTGGATCGCGGCGCACCGTTGGATCGGTGTTGGCGACTGGATGCACGTCCGGGCTCGAGCTGAAGTCCCAGCCCGAGCACCACACCGTAGGCGATCGTGGCAGCCCACCAGGGCGCCGCCGGCAGGAGCAACGCTGCCAAGCTCGACCAGACTCCGGCCGACGGACCGGCTTGCGCGGCACCGGACCAGCGGGCCAGTCCCGGCAAGTCGCTCACGAGCAGTGGATTGAGCACCGGCGCCACGATCCAGCGCACGGCGGCAAACCGCAGCACGGCGACCAGCAACGCTGCCACCAGGGGCGAAAGGCCACGCCAGCGCACCAAGAGGGCCCACCACACGAGACCGCCGACGGCACCGCCGCCAGCCGCAAGCATGATGCCGCCCAGCGTAGCATCGTAATAGAAGCCGACGGTGGCGGAGGGATCGGCATTCTGTAGCCAGCGGACGAGCCAGGCACCCAATGCGTTGGCTGGCACCCACGGACTTCCGCCCTGGAGGCTGGCGAACGCGGCCAAACCACCCAGCGCCACCAGTCCTGCGAGGGCACCGTTTGCCGCAGCGAGAAGGAGCGGCAAGACGGCCAGCGGGGATTCGTACGCACGGGCCATGGGTCACGCCCAGGAAAACGACCTGAGCAACACCGCGCTCGCACCGCTGCGCAGAAGCGCTTGGCGGCCCGCACCGGCCCCTGTGAGACATGACGTGGCCCCCATCGCAACGCGTCCGATCCCGGCCTCGTCGCCGGCTCGAGCGCACTGCGCACCACTCGCCAATGCTCTTGGCCTTCGCAGTGGCGCGCGGCTACCGCGCGGGCCTACGACGGCCCCTCCGGCGGCGCGTTCGACGACGTACCGGTGTCGCTCGGCGGTGCTGCCGCACCGCTCCGCCCCAGCGTCGCCGCCTTCTCCGCCTTCGCAGCGTACTGACGAGCCCGTTCGGCGAACTCCTCCGCGCGACTGGCCGCCTTTTCGGCTGCTTCCTCGGCCCGACGCCTGAGCTCCTCCGACTTCCGCTCCCACTCCTGGCGCGTCTCCGATCCAGGCCGCGGCGCATACAGCAAGCCCAGCAGCGCACCAATCGCCGCCCCCAGCATGGCACCGAGAATGAAGAAGCCCCCCGAGGAGTGACCTGCAGCGGCCCGCTCGCCGGGCCGATTCTCTGCCTCGTGCCGTGTCTCTGCCACTCTTCCCTCCCTCTCCAACCACCCGTCGCGGGCGCCCTGCCGCGCCCCGAGACCGACCTTCGGGCAGCCGCTCGCGCTGCCTGCCGGGCAAACGAGCTTCCCTTCGCCCTGCCAAAACCGCCATCCAAGGACAGAGGTGCTTGGGACAGCGCCGATTATAGGGCGCTCCCCTCGGATCGTCAATGGCCGGTCGTGCCCGTTCGGGATGCGGAAGACCGGCCCCAGCTCGTGTGCTACAATTGGCGCCCATCGGATAGCCCGCTAGACCGCACCGCCATGCCCAAGAGCGACAGCCACACCATCCAGGATCTAGCCCTGCAGCAATACCAGTTCGGGTTCGTCACCGAAGTCGAACAGGAGACCATCCGGCCGGGTCTTGACGAAGAGGTGATTCGACTCATTTCGGCCAAGCAGGGCGAACCAGTCTGGCTCTTGGAATGGCGCCTGAACGCCTATCGGCACTGGCTTCGTATGGCCGAGCCCCGCTGGGGCAACGTGAGCTATCCGGATATCGACTACCAGGCGATCTCGTACTACTCAGCTCCCCGCAGGCGGCCCCGCAGCATCGACGAAGTCGACCCGGAGATCCGCCGCACCTACGACCGCCTGGGAATCCCTCTGCAAGAGCAAGCCGCCTTGAGCGGCGTGGCGGTGGACGCTGTGTTTGACAGCATCTCGGTGGCCACGACCTATCGTCAGCGACTCGCAGCCATGGGCATCATCTTCTGCCCCTTTTCCGATGCAGTTCGCGAGCATCCCCAACTCGTGCAGAAGTATCTCGGCTCAGTGGTTCCACCCACGGACAACTACTTCGCGGCGCTTAACTCCGCAGTGTTCACCGACGGTTCGTTTGTCTACATTCCCGAGGGTGTTCGCTGCCCGATCGAGTTATCGACCTACTTTCGCATCAATGCGCGCAACACCGGCCAGTTCGAGCGAACGCTGATCATCGCCGACTGCGGCAGCTACGTGAGCTACCTCGAGGGGTGCACGGCCCCGATGCGCGACGAGAACCAGCTGCATGCGGCGGTGGTGGAGCTGATCGCGCTGGACAATGCAGAAATCAAGTACGCCACCGTCCAGAACTGGTATCCGGGCGACGAGGAAGGGCGAGGCGGAATCTACAACTTCGTCACCAAACGTGGCCGGTGCGCTGGCCACCATGCGCGGATTTCCTGGACGCAGGTGGAGACGGGCTCGGCCATCACTTGGAAGTATCCGAGCTGTATCCTCGAAGGCGACCATTCGGTGGGCCGCTTCTACAGCGTCGCGGTGACCCGCGGCCGGCAGCAGGCTGACACCGGCACGAAAATGATTCACCTGGGTCGCAACACCGCGAGCACCATCGTCTCCAAGGGCATCTCGGCCGGCCAGGGTCAGAACACCTACCGCGGCTGGGTGCACATCGCCAAGGACAGCGAGAACGCGCGGAACTACTCGCAATGCGACTCGATGCTTATTGGCGACCGCTGCGGAGCGCACACCTTCCCAACTATCGATGTGCGGAACCCGACGGCTCGGATGGAACATGAGGCGACCACCTCCAAAATCAGCGACGATCAGATCTTCTACTGCCGTCAACGCGGCCTGAGCGCCGAGGAAGCGGTCTCGCTTATCGTGAACGGTTTCTGCAAAGAGGTGTTCCGCGAGCTACCGATGGAGTTCGCGGTCGAGGCGCAGAAGCTTCTGGAGATCAGCCTGGAAGGCAGCGTTGGCTAGGCGTCGTGCGACCGCGCGGGGCCGGCGGCCGCGCCGGCCGCATGCCGAGAGCGCGGCAGCGGGCGAAGGGTGAAGGAAGAATGGCTCTGTTGGAGATTCGGGACCTGCACGTGAGCGTCGACGGTCGGCCGATCCTAAACGGCATCGACCTGTCGATCGAAGCCGGCCAGACCCACGCCATCATGGGCCCCAATGGCTCAGGCAAGAGCACGCTGGCGCAGGTGATCGCCGGCCGCGAAGGCTACGTCGTCACCCAGGGATCCATTGCCTTCGACGGGCAGGATCTTCTGGCCTGGCCGCCCGAAGTCCGGGCGCGCGAGGGTGTGCTGCTGGCCTTCCAATACCCAGTGGCCATCCCTGGCGTCAGCAACATGTACTTCCTCAAGGCGGCGGTGAACGCCATCCGGCAGCATCGCGGTCAGCCGCAACTGGATGTCCTCGAGTTCATGGAGCTGGTTCGCAGCCGCATGTCGCTGGTTGGCATGACGGAGGCACTCCTGAAACGACCTGTCAACGACGGTTTTTCCGGCGGCGAGAAGAAGCGCAATGAGATCTTCCAGATGGTGCTCCTCGAGCCCCGACTCGGCATTCTGGACGAGACCGATTCGGGGCTGGATATCGATGCTCTGCAAGTAGTCGCCAACGGCGTCAACGCCTTGCGGAACGACCAACGTTCTTTCCTGGTCATCACCCACTACCAGCGAATCCTGAACTACATCGTGCCGGAGGCGGTGCATGTGCTTTTGGGCGGACGAATCGTCCGTTCGGGTGGCAAAGAGCTCGCCTTGGAGCTGGAAGCAAGTGGCTACGCTGGCTTCCAGGATTCGGGCACTTCGTTAGCCAAAGGCACGCAGGCGTCGCCCTCATGACCGATTCGGCCGCGGTGGTCGCCGCGTACGGCAGTGCCTTCGAACGGCTGATGACCCGAGAGGGCGCCGAGCCATCCGCCCTGACGCAGGCGCGGCGGGAGGCCATGGCCAGTTTCCTGCGACGTGGTTTGCCCAGTCACCGGGAGCCGGATTGGCGGCATGCCGCCATCGGTGCCCTCACCGAACGTGCCTATCTGCCCCCCGAGGAGCCGCCCGCCGTAGGGGAGGCGCACGACATGCCCGCCCATTGGCTTCCCGCGGCCTACCGGCTGGTCTTCGTGGACGGCACGCTGATGCCCCAGCTCAGCGATCTCCCACGGCTGGCGAATGGCTTTATCGGCCGGTGGGGCGAGGCTCTCCAGGAACTGCCCGACCTGGTTCTGCCACCCCCTGGGGCCGCGGAGGATTACGAAACCCGTCCCTTCGTGGCCCTCAATGCCGGCCTGGCCGAGGATGGCGCAGCGGTGGTTTTGCCCGCCGGAACGCACCTCGAGCGCCCGCTGCAACTCGTCTTCTGGACGACCGCAGCTGCCGCAGGTCGTGGCATCTTCCCGCGCAACATCGTGCGGCTGGGTCGCGACAGCCAGATCACCCTGGTCGAATCCTACCTGGGCCGCAGTCCCGCCTCGTGTCTCGTTTGTCCGGTCACCGAAATGCACCTCGCGCCGGGGGCCCAGGTCGCGAGCTACCGCTGGCTGGAAGAATCGGCCGCGACGCACTACGTCGGCGCCATGCGGGCAGTGGCGGGAGCGGGCAGTCGCCTGGGGAGCCATGTGCTGAACCTCTGCGGCGCCACGGTGCGCGTCGAAACCGAGGTCATCTTGGCAGAACCTGGCGCCCAGTGCACCCTGGACGGGCTGTACCTGCCGACGGATCAGCAAACGATGGATCATCGGCTGCACGTCCACCATCGCCAAGTCGGCTGCACCAGCCGGCAACTGTACAAGGGTGTCGTGGACGGTCAAGGACGGGCCGTTTTCCACGGTCGCATCCGCGTCCATCCCGGCGCCCAACAGACCGATGCCCGGCAGGCGAATCACAACTTGCTCCTGTCGCGCCAGGCGCGTGTCCAGTCGATCCCCCAGCTGGAGATCCTGGCCGACGATGTTCAGTGCAGCCATGGCGCCACCGTGGGGCAGATCGACGAGGAGGCCCTGTTCCTCCTCCGCGCCCGCGGTATCGATGCGTCGATGGCGCGCAGCCTCCTGGTGTACGCGTTCGTGGCCGAGGTCGTAGACTGCCTGGCACTGGGGCCGCTGCGCGGCCAACTCCTGGACCGGTTGGCCCAACGTCTGCCGCAAGGCAACCTGATCGGCGAGATCGAAGCTCTGGCCCGAATGAGCCTGGTCGGGACGAGCGGGTGAGCGGCGACCACCGGTCGGCCGCGCCCGGTCAGCGCCCGTGCGCCGGGGGGGCCACGGCGAGGAAGAGGATGGTTGGCTGACTTGACGGAGCTGTACGAGGAGGTCGTGCTGGATCATCACCGACGACCCCGCAACCGGGGACGGCTCGAGCACGCTAGCCATCGAGCCGAGGGCAGCAATCCCTTGTGCGGCGATGAGATTCAATTGGATCTGCAGCTCCAGGAGGGGATCATCCGCGACGTGGCGTTCGAGGGTGAAGGCTGCGCCATTTCGACGGCCTCGGCATCGCTCATGACCGAGGCTATCAAGGGCCTGAGCGTGGCGCAAGCCACGGCTCTCGCCGAGCAGATGATCGCCATGCTGACGGGCGACCCGACCGAAGCAGCGGTACCACCGGCAGAGCTTGGCAAGCTGGCGGTGTTCGCCGGTGTACGGGCCTATCCAGCGCGCGTGAAGTGCGCCACCATGGCCTGGCACACCCTTCTGGCGGCGCTTGCCGGCTCCAGCCGAGCGACCCTGGAGGAAGAGGCCTAGCGTCATGGCCGAGACACCGCGCGACGCCACGGGCGAACCGGAGATCGGGGGACAATCGGCTTCCAGCATGACGATGCCGCTGGATCCGGAGCGCATCCGGGCCGATTTCCCGATTCTGCAGCGGCGGCTGAACAACCAGCCGCTGGTCTATCTGGACAACGCGGCCACCACGCAGAAGCCGGAGGTCGTGATTGAGGCTATCGTCGACTTCTACCGACACCACAACGCCAACGTCCACCGGGGCGTTCACGCCCTGTCGATCGAGGCTACGGAGCAATACGAGGCAGCTCGGAGGGCAGTGGCGGCGTTCCTTGGCGCCAGAGAGCCGCGCGAGATCATCTTCACGCGCGGCACGACGGAGTCCATCAACCTCGTTGCGGCCAGTTGGGGAGGTCACAACCTCGGGGCGGGCGACGCGATCGTGCTCACCACCATGGAGCACCACTCCAACCTGATTCCTTGGCAGCTCCTGGCGCAGCGGACGGGCTGCGAGCTGCGGTTTCTGCCGTTCGACGAGCAAGGCCGGCTCGACCTTGCCCTTGCCGAGCGCCAGATCGACGAACGGGTGAAGCTCGTGGCCTTCGTCCACGTCTCCAACATGCTGGCCGCCGTCAATCCGGTGGCGGAGCTGGCGGCGTTGGCCCACCGGGTGGGCAGTCTCGTGCTGCTGGATGCCGCCCAGAGCGTCCCCCACCGCCCGGTGAATGTGCAGGCCCTAGGGGTGGACTTCCTGGCCTTCAGCGGCCACAAGATGCTTGGCCCGACCGGTATTGGAGTCCTCTGGGGCCGCTATGAGGTGTTGGAGAGCATGCCACCCTACCAGGGGGGAGGCGAGATGATCGAGCGGGTGCAGCTGGCCCAATCCACCTATGCGGCACCGCCCACCCGATTCGAGGCCGGCACGCCGCCGGTGGCTCAGGCCATTGGGTTGCACGCCGCCATCCGCTACCTGGATCAGCTGGGCATGGACGCCGTGTGGCAGCACGAGCGACAGCTCGCGGACTACGCCCTGCGCACGCTCCGCCAAGTGCCGGGCGTGACCATCTACGGACCGGAAGGTGACCGCGGCGGCCTCGTGACATTCAACCTGGCCGGGGTGCATGCCCACGATCTGGCTTCCATTTTGGATCATCGAGGCATCGCCATCCGGGCGGGCCACCACTGCACCATGCCTCTGCACCGCGAGCTGGGCATCCCGGCGAGTGCTCGAGCCAGCTTCTACGTATACAACACCACCGCCGACATCGATGCTCTCCGGGACGGCCTGGTACAGGCGCGGGAGCTCTTTGGGCTCGCAGACTAGCGGTGGCCACTTCAATGGCCTGCATATCTCCACCGGGGAACCTGCGGCGAGCGCTCGAGGCCGCGAAGCGCCGATGACGAAACTGCCGGTCGGGCGCTCCATCCCTGGTCCGTCCAGGGCCGTTGGCGAAGGCTGGCCATGAAGTGCAGCCGTTGCGGTCGAGGTCACCTGGGGCCAAGCTGGTACTGCCCCAACTGTGGCGCACCGATGCTCGAGCCCAGTGTGGCCGGGCGATCCAGGGGGCCACAGCTGCCGCCAGTGGTGCGCTGGAGTCTGGCCGTGTCTCTGAGCGGCCTGCTGCTGGTGACGCTGACACTGGTGGTGCTGACGGTGGCCGGAACCAGCACGGGGGCGCGCCGACCACGGACGAGCGCCTGGCACGTCCGAGACGTCTCACCTTCGCCAACGCAGGGCGTCGCGGCAGCTGGTGCGTCGGCAGCCGTTCGGCCTGGGATCAGCACCCCAGCGACCGGTCCGCGCCAGCGCTCTGGCCCCGATACGCCGCCGCCCAGTGGCTGGGCTTCGCGATCTGGATCGCCTTCCCCGCCCCCGCCCGACGGTTCTCTGCGCGAGCGCGCGCCGGCCGACAATGGCAGCGACACCCCGAGCCACAGTGTGGCGTCACCGCCCTGGCCACAGGATACTTCCGGCGAGCCAGCGCCGGCTTGGTCGAGCGGGGCCCCCGAGCGCGTGCCAACCTGGCGGCTGCCCAGGGTCGTTGCCCCGCTGCAGCTCGACGCCTGGCTGGACGATTGGCCAGGCCAGGCCATGGACATCGTCCATCCGGCCTTCGGCGCCGAATCGTGGGACGGTCCAGCCGACGTCAGTGGACGCGCCTTTGCAGCGTGGGATGACAGCGCGCTCTCCCTTGGCGTGAGGGTCGTGGATGACCTTTTCTTCCAGCCGGCCCAAGGTGCCGAGCTCCATCTGGGTGACAGCCTGGAAATCCAGGTGGATGCCGACCTGCCGGGCGACCGTGACATCGGGGTGTACAACGCGGATGACTGGCAGATTGGCATTTCGCCCGGCGACTTCGCGGCACGGCCTCCCGAAGCGTACGTATGGCGTCCGGCAGGCCAGTCCGCCAAGGGAATCCGGCTGAGCGCCCGGCGACTGGATGACGGCTACATCGTGGAGCTCGCCCTTCCCTGGTCACGGATTGGGTTTGAGCCGCGGCCCGGAGCGGCCTTCGGTTTGGCGGTGAACGTGAGCGACAACGATCTGCCGCAACCGGCCCAACTAACCCTTCTCTCCAGCAGTCCCTTGCGATCCTGGTCGGACCCTCGGACCTTTCATCGAGCGCTCTTGCTTGGCCAGCCATCGTCCCCGCCACCGTCACGCTGACAGCAGGACTGCCACCGCCGGCTGCGGCCGGAGGCTGGCCATGGTGCCTCTTCGGCCACCGGCCGGCGGCCGGAACGTTTGACTCGCCGAAACGTCGTTACGTACAATCGCCCGCCACCGGCCCGGCTTTCCGTGACACCGGGTACCGTTGGTAGGCGGGGCATGGGCTGGCTGGCAATTCGGAAAGGAACACCACAGGATGCTTGAGTTTCAAAACTACATCGACGGCAAGTGGGTGCCGAGCCGCTCCGGCGAGCGCATGGAGAGTCGGTGCCCGGCAACGGGGGAGGTCATCGGCACCGTTCCACGTTCGACGCCCGAGGACGTAGAGTTGGCGGTGCTGGCTGCCAAGCAGGCGTACCGCAAGTGGCGTCTGACGCCGGCGCCGCGGCGCGCGCAGTACCTGTTTGAGCTTGGCGAGCTCATTCGATCGGAGAAGCAGTCGTTGGGCGAGCTGTTGACGACCGAGATGGGCAAGGTGTTGCCGGAAGCCTTGGGCGACGTCCAGGAAGCCATCGACATGGCCTTCTACATGGCCGGCGAGGGCCGACGGCTGTTCGGTGCCGTGGTTCCCAGCGAAATGCCCAACAAGTGGGCGATGGCCTGCCGCGATCCCGTGGGCGTGTGTGGCCTGATCACGCCGTGGAATTTCCCAATCGCCATCCCATCCTGGAAGATGTTCCCAGCCCTGGTGGCCGGCAACACTATCGTCTTCAAGCCAGCCTCCGATACCCCCCTATTGGGCGCCAGGTTTGTCGAGCTATTGGACCGCGTCCGCATCCCGCCGGGAGTGGTCAATCTGGTGACGGGTGGTGGGCCCACCGTGGGCGATGCCATCGTCAGCCATCCCGATATCCGGGTCGTCTCCTTCACCGGTTCCACCGACGTCGGCCGTCACGTGCTGCGCACCGCCGCCGAGAGCCTGAAGAAGGTGCACTTGGAGATGGGCGGCAAGAACGCCATCATTGTCATGGAGGACGCCGACGTCGATCTGGCCCTGGACAGCGTCGTCTGGAGCGCCTTCGGCACCAGCGGCCAACGCTGTACCGCCGCCAGCCGGGTGATTCTGCAGCGGGGGATCGCTGCCTCCTTCACCGCCAGGCTCGTGGAACGAGCCAAGGCGTTGCGCCTCGGCGACGGGCTGCTGCCAACCACCGACGTCGGGCCAGTCATCAACGCTGCGGCACGAGATAGAATCCACAGCTACACGGAGATCGCTCGCCAGGAGGGCGTGGAGGTGTTGTGCGGCGGCGAGCCGTGGTACGGGGAGGGGCGCCTGGCCGGTGGGTTCTTCTATCGGCCTACCGTCTTTGGCAGGGTTCGGCCCGATGCACGCGTGGCGAGGGAGGAGATCTTCGGTCCGGTGACCAGCCTCATCACGGTAGACACGCTGGAGGAGGCCATCGAGGTCAACAACAGTGTCTCGTACGGCTTGTCCAGCGCCATCTTCACCCGTGACGTGAACGCTGCTTTTCGGGCCATCCGTGACTTCGACACCGGCCTGGCGTACGTCAATCACGGCACCATCGGCGCAGAGATCCAGCTACCATTTGGTGGCAACAAGGGGACCGGCAACGGGCTGCGCGAGGCTGGACTCGCCGGATTGGAAGTGTTCACCGTGTGGAAGAGCATCTACGTGGATTTCAGTGGGCGCCTGCAGCGCGCGCAAATCGACACCGAACGGCTTGCCAGAGAGGAGAACTAGCCATGGCGCTGAGCGTCGACTCGCGGGCGCCGGACTTTGAGCTGGAGGGCCACGACGGCCAGACGTACCGACTGCGCGACTACCGCGGTCAGCCGGTGGTGCTCGTGTTCTATCCATTGGACTTCAGCCCGGTGTGTTCCGAGGAACATGCCTGCCTGGTGGACGTCCTGAGCCAGTTCAACCGCCTTGAGGCACAGGTCTTCGGGATTAGCGTTGACCACCGCTGGGCACACGCCGCCTTTGCCGCGCAGCGTGGCATCCGTTATCCCCTCCTGGCCGACTTCCATCCCCGCGGCGCCGTTGGGCGACGGTATGGAGTCCACCTGGAGGACAAGGGCTTTCACGCCCGGACGATCTTCGTGGTCGACCCGGAAGGGCGCGTCAGCTACGTGCAGGAGAACGAGATCAACGAAGTGCCCGACATCGAGCCGGTACTGGCCGCGGTAAAGGAGGCTCTCTAGTCGCTGGCGGCAACCTCGCTCGTCGGTCGTCGGCCTAGCCTGAGCAAGAGAAACGGCATCTACGAATGGCTTCGGCTTCCATCATTGCCTTGCGAAGCCGGATGTCCGATAAGCAGCCGCGTTGCCACGTGGATTCTTCGCAGTAGAAAGGAATCGTATGCACACCTTGCCACCTCTGCCCTATGCTTACGATGCTCTGGAGCCCTACATCGACGAGATGACAATGAGGCTTCACCACACCAAGCATCATCAAGCATACATCGACAATCTCAATAAGGCACTCGAGGGCTATCCAGACCTTCAGTCACAACCAGTCGCCAACCTGCTTGCTGATCTGGCAAGCGTGCCTGAGAGCATTCGGACTGCGGTGCGCTTTCATGGTGGTGGGCACCTCAATCACTCCCTGTTCTGGTCGATCATGGCGCCGGGCGGAGGCCAACCGGAGGGTAGCCTGGCCGCCGCCATCCGCGAAACGTACGGCGACGTTGCTGCCTTCCAGGAGGCGATGAACGCCACCGGCCTCAAGCATCTGGGCAGTGGCTGGGTATGGCTGACGGTTGACCGCACGGGGGCGCTGCACATCGAAAGCACCGCCAACCACGACCACCCGATCACCGAGGGGCGCACGCCCGTGCTGGTCAATGATCTGTGGGAGCATGCGTACTACCTCCGCTACCAGAACCGACGGGGGGAGTACCTGGCGAACTGGTGGCACGTGGTGAACTGGGCGGCGGTGGCCGAGCGTTACGAACAGGCCCTCGCCGGCATCTAGGTGCCTCGACCGCGGCCGGCGAATGCGCCATGGCTGACCAGAGCGTTCCGAGCAGCCACTCGCCGACGCCCAGGCACATGTGCGGCGGCCGCCACATGCGCGGTGGCTGAAGGGCGCATTCTACCGCGGGCCGTCCCGTGATCCGCGCCGCTTCCACATCCGGTCGGGCCCTGGCCCGCCGACTCCAGCGTCGCCTTTGCGGCTCCGCAGGGCGCGCCCTGGCACTGCCCGTCCTTACGCTGGTGGTCTTCGCTGCGATGGTGCCCCTCGTCGCACCAGGCGTCCTGCCGGCCGACAGCGGCGAGTTCCAACTGGTGGTGCGCGACCTCGGCATCGCCCATCCCCCCGGCTATGCCCTGTATACCATGAGCGCCCACCTGTTTGGCCGTCTGGTTCTGGCGCTACCCCTGGGGGACTGGCCTGCCGCGGCGCCGGCAGGGCTGGGAGCGGACATGGCCTACGACCCATGGGCATGGAGCGTCAATCTTTACAGCGCGCTGCTGGCGGCGCTGACGCTGGCTCTCGTCTTCCAAGTCGCCGCCGAGCTGGCCGGCACCGGCGCTGGCCTGCTCGCCGTGCTCGCGCTCTTGGCATCGCCCACCTTTTTGGCCCAGACGACGGTGGCCAATGTCCGGATGCCGGCCGCCCTGTTGACGGCGGTGGTGCTGCGCACCGCCCAGCGGGCCAGTCGCGGGGCTTGCCGCGTAGCTGGACAACCTCCCGACGGCCGGAGGGTCGATCGGGCCGCGGTGGGGCTGGCCTTGAGCCTCGGCTTGGCGATTGGCCACCATCCCTCCCTGGTAGTGTTCCTGCCTCTGGCCATTGGCCTCGTGGCCTGGACGCGGCCCGACCTGCGTCGGAGTCGGCGCACCCTCGGCGCCTGCCTGGCCGGCTTGCTCGTCGCGCTCACGCCGATCCTCTATCTGCCATGGCGAGATCAGGCCGGCGCTCCCCTGGCGCCAGGCAACCTTACCACGTGGCGAGGTCTTCTGGAGCACGTCAGCGGCTACGGCTTCCGCGGCGACGTAGTAACCTTGGTGGAGCAAGCCACATTGTCCGATCGTCTGGCCGTCGTTATCCAGATCTTCGGCCTGCAGTTCGGCTCTCTGGGCATCGGCCTGGCCATTGCCGGCCTGGTCGGGCTTCTGACAGGCCAGATTTGCATGCCCAACCGATCGGCAGGGCAGACCAGCGTGCAGCCCTTTGGCCTGCTCCTCGTGGCAGCGGCATTGGGCGTGGCGGCTCTGGTGGTCGCTTACCGTGCCCCGCAGACGACGGAATACTTGATGCCGGCCTATGTCGTTCTCGCGGTGGCCACAGGAGCCGGACCGGCGGCCCTCTTGGCTGGCGTGCGCCGGCT
Source organism: Anaerolineae bacterium (assembly GCA_034432155.1). Classification (GTDB taxonomy): domain Bacteria; phylum Chloroflexota; class Anaerolineae; order Epilineales; family Epilineaceae; genus DAOUCP01. The sequence continues at coordinate 19,074 of DAOUCP010000011.1, read as the reverse complement.
GGCCCGGGGACGGCAAGGGACGGTCTTCGTCCTGCCCGCCGAGCCCCATGGACGCCACGGGGGCGCTCGCTCTGCGGTGCGCCGGTGGTTGTCTACGCGTGTCCCCGAAGGGGCGCTCGTGGGGCTCGCAGGCGCCGTCTTCGCGTTGGCCAGCGTGCGGTGGGGAGTCGAGATTGGCCGAGCGCACCGGACCGCCGAGCTTCCCCGCGTGCTTACCATCTTGCATTCCCCGGCGGTCCCGCCTGGCAGCACCATCCTGGCAAACTGGCACCACGTCACGGCGCTTTGGTATGCCGCGCGACACCTAGCCGGCCGATCCGACATCCGCGTGGAGTACGTCTATCCCCGCGACGGCGAGCCACTGGGCGAGACACTCCTTCGCCTAGCCACCCGTGGTGCTGGACCAGTGCTGATCAGCCACCGCTCACCCCAACTGCTGGCCGCCGACGTCGCCCTCTGGCCCGTTGCGCCCGCTCCGTTCGCCGCTTTGTTCCCGGTGGCTCCAGCCACCGCTGGCGAGCCCAAGAGCCCGCCTGACGCGCAACGCACCACGGCTTGGACCGCCTCGGCCGCCCCGTGGCGGATCCGATTCCGCCGGCCTCCCGTTCTGGGCAACACGCTGCGCCTCACCGCTGTCGACGTAGACGCCACGAGCAGGGACGGTCTCGAGCTGGTCGTGTGGTTTGAGCCCACGCAGGAGGTCCGGGAGCCCCTCACCATCGTGGCCCAGCTTCGCGATGCGCAGAACCACGTTTGGGCACAGATGGACCAGCCCCACACCGCGGCCCGGTGGAACCATCCTGGCGGCCTGGCCGAGCGCTTGCAGCTCGTGCCGTTCCGGCGACCCGCTGCCCCGCGGCAGGGGCTGCGACTGGCCATTGGGGTGTATCGGCTTGCGGCAAGCGGAGCGGAGCGCCTGCCGCTGACCGATCCGGGAGACGCCGAGGCGCTCTTCTCGACGGCCGGCCAGCCTGCCTCCGATAGCGCCGTGCTCCTGACGCTGCCCGATGACCTGCTCGCCCACACAGCCGACGCGGCAACTACCCCGCTCCCCCCGCAAGCCATCCCCTTCGGGAGCGCCATGACCCTCCTGGGCTGGAAGATGCAGCGCCGCGGCGACGATTTCGTGGTCGACCTCCAGTGGCGAGCCGAAAGGGCCTTCGACAAGGACTACACCGTCTCGGTGCAACTCCTGGGCCGGGAGTGGTCGGCCCAACACGATGGCACACCCGCCCTGGGCTGCCTGCCGACCCTCAAATGGTTGCCCGGCATGACCATTTGGGACCGCCACCGGATTCGGCTGCCGCCCGCAGCTCGCGAGGCCGGAGCGGAGCGGCCGACGGTGACGGTCGCGGTGTATGACGCCTTCAGCTTAGCGCCCCTGCCGATCACCGACGCTGAGCGAGTCCGTCAGGGGCAGGGTCAGATAGTGCGGCTGGAGCCAACCAGCGGACCTTGAGCCAGGGCGCGAGGCGCCTCTCTCGGCACCGCCATGTCCAGCGCCGGCGCGCCAGACGTAGCACGCGGAGCCACCTTCGTACGCGGCCCAGCTCCGTCATGCGGCGCCGTGCGAGCAGACCCCGACGCGTCGGCCCTCAGCCCTTTGCCTCGGCGACGGCAGTCGGCACCGCCTCCAGTCGGACGCTGCTCACCGCACCCCGTCCTAGTTCCTCGCCGCTCGCCTCGTCGTACACCACGATGGTGATGCCATAGTCTTCGCCCGCCGAGGTGCCGGGCGGCAGGCTCAACCACCGCCGGTCCGCGAGTTGCCTGCCGACCGGCCAGGCAGTGGTGGGAAAGTGGCCGTACAGAAACTCAGCGTCGCGCTGGGCAATGAGCCGACCATCAGCCGCCGTCAGCCGCACCGAGGTCTTGTAGTTCCTGGCCATGGGAGCCGTCGATCCCCAGACCGACCGCACCTCAAGCTGGTCGCCGCGCTGCACTGGCTGCACCGCCAGCAGCGTCAAGGCGCCGATCAGGGCCACGGGCCGGCCTGAGGCATCCCAAAACGAGTCGCCACCGCGGATCCGAACCGGACCCAAATACACGTCGCCCAGCTCCCGACCCACTTCGTCGGTGGCAACAATGGTCGCTGACCCGTTGCGCAACCGCAGGCGCACGAAATACATGCCGCTCGGTGCGTCACGCGGTACTGGCAGCACCAGGCTCATGTCCTCGGCGAGGGCGCGCTCGGTCACCGTCCGCACGTCGGGTGCCGCCAGTTCGGGATTGACCGCCGGCGGCAGCACCAGAGCCACCTCGAGCCGCCAGCCTGGCGAACCGTTCTGCCAGCGCAGACTGACCGCCACTCCCTCGCCCGCCGGCACCGGCTGCGTGCCACCGATGGCGCCATCGATCAACCTGGCTGGCCCAAAGCGCACGCCTTGCGGGTTGTAGTGCGGATACGGCATCTGGGCGAAGTCGAGGGTCACCGGCCCGCTCGCCCGGCCGACCGGCAAGCGCCCCGCCAGGAGCATCGCCAGGCCAACGACCGATGCCACCGCTGCCGTCCCTGCCACCCAGCGGCGTTGCCGGCTGGCCAGCAGCGTCGCCAGCCAGACGAGCCAGGCGGCGAGCGAGAGGCCCTCGGCAATCGCCCGCACCGGGCTGCGCCCCAACCGCAAGCGCACGGTGTGCTGCCCCGGCGGCACCTCCAGCTGGAGCCAGCCACTGCCGGGCACGTAGGTCACCGGCCGCCAGCGTCCGCCATCTAGCTGTGCCTCATAGCCCGGAAACCACAATCTGGGGAAGGCCACCAGCGCCGCATCCATCTGGTCCACCGAGACCGACCACTCCTCCCGGGTGCCTCGGCTCGAGACTCGCTGCGACCACGCCAGGCGACCGTGCACGGCCACTGGCTCACCGGCAGTCCCGAAGAGCACCGCCGCCGCCGTCCAGGGGCGAGGCACCACCCTCTGGGGCAGGTACTCGGCCCGCACCGTGCTGCCGATGTTGCCGCTGAAGACCTCAAAGGCCAAGAGGTCGGCGCTTGTGACGCGATTCACCGGCAAGGGGACCACTTCCAGGGCTGACAGATTGGCCAGGCCGAGCGCGCCCGCGCAGACCAGCGCCACCGGCCAACCGTAGACCATTCGGCCGAGGCCACCGGTCAGCATCGCCAGCGCCAGCGACGCGATACTCAGCCAGCGCCAAGGAAACTGCGCGAACGCGAGCCACCCGGACAGCAACGGCCACTCCCAGATCGGCTTGGAGAGCGGCGTCATCATCAGGACCGCCAGCCCGGCGACAGCCGACCAGAAGCGCACGCTGCCGCGGCAGCGCCGATCACGCCGCGCCGCCAGCAGCCCGAAGGCGGCCAGCAAGAGCTGCAGCAGGCCCAGTCGACAAGGAGCCAAGGTCGCGGTGTCTCCTGTGCGGTACGAGAACCGTGGCTGCCATTGCACCAGGTCCCATCCCCGAAAGTGGTTGTGGTAGTCGAAGTAGCCGGTGAGGTTGGCGTCCAGTTGCACCGCGGATCGCTCGACGAGCGCCGGAAGCCAGAACCACGCCGCCAGGAGCACCCCCAACCCTAACCCCAGGCCCACAGCCACAGCGCGCCACGGTCGGTCCCAGCGGCGGAGCGGCCAGAGGCGTCGTTCGAGCTGCCACACGACGGCCCGGGAGGCGAGGTACGGCAGTTGCAGAACGCGCCATCGCGCGCCGTTGAGCGGCGCCGGGCCGGCCGCCGGCAGGCGCCAACGATTGGCGCGTGCCAACGCGTTCGCCGACGGAGAGGAGTCCCCGGCGGGGCGCAGGCATCGCCAGAGGACGTATCCCGCGAGCACCGGGGCGAATAGCAGGACGGTCACGTTGTGGCTCAGCAAGAGCGCAGCCGCCGCTAGCGCGAGTCCGAGCGTACCGTCGATGGACCGCCGCTCGGCAACCGTGTCCACTGCCAAGAGCACCCAGGGCAAGCACATGGCGCCGGCCAGCTCACCAAGGGCGTCGCCTCGCACGTACAGATTGACGAGGTGGTAAGGCGCCAGGGTGTATGCCACCGCGGCCACGAAGGCTGCAGCACGCCGGCGCCAGGTTCGCCAGGCCAGGGCGTACATGCCCGCCGCGCCGACCAGGAAGGTCGTTAGGGCCGCCACTTTCGCTGCTCCCACCACGCTACCCGCTCCGACCGCCAGCAGCCCTGCCCACAGGTAGGCCAAGGGACCATAGTAGTTCCAGAACGGATAGCCCAGGCCGTACGCAGCTTCCGGCATCCAGCGTGGGGGAAACTCGCCGGCTCGCAGCAGCTCGGCCATGCTGTATGTGCGTTGCAGCAGGAACGGGCTGTCGCCGCCAGCTCGCGTCGCCACCAGGCCCGCGACGGCGAGAGCGGGGCCGACTGCCACCACCGCTACCCCAAGCGCCAGGACCAGTGGCAGGAAGTGACCCCACAGTGAAACGTGACGCGCCCTCACAGAGGCGGCTGCCACCGGCCCGGGCAAGGAAGATCCGCTACCTGCCGGCCACCGCAGATCGCGACCGCCATCATCCCGGGTCACGCTCACCTCCCGTTTCGCCGCTTGGCCCACTGGCCGGTCGATGGCTGTCGCTGCCAGCGAGGTTGACGAATAGGCCCAGAGAGAACGCCGCGGCCGCCAGGAAGACGAGGCCCGCTCCGGCCGCCATACGCCGCCAGCCGGGCCCGACCGCCGCACTCTGGTCTGCGGCCCACCCCTCTTCGGCCGTCGGTGCTACCAGCCCGGCCTGGCGATTCGCTTCCGCAGCCAACCCCGGGGCCGGCGGCTGCCCGTCGCGGCTCGTCACCGTCGCGCGCAGCGCCGCTGCCAGCGCTTGGCGAGTCACGACGGCCATGGCCTCCGGTGGAGCGGGGCCGGCCAGTGTTCCGGCGTCTGCCTCGCCCTCGACAATGGGTTCCGCGGTCGCCGGCAGCGCGGACTCGCCGATCGGATGCAGGACACGGGCGCAAGCTTCATCCCAGCGCGACACGACGTGCCTATGGGGCCGGAGTCCCTGCCCTCGCAGGAACACCGTGGCCATCGAACCATGCACGCCCGCCTCCACCGAGAGCGGCAGCCAGGCATCGGTCTGGGTCACCGGCGTGGACCACACGATGTGGGGTGCCGTGGGATCCTCGCGCGCCAAGGGATCAATGCCGATGAGGAGCGCATAGTCATTCGGCGCGAGCGAGCGGTTCGGATCGTCGCCGTCGCTCGTCCAGGCATAGGCCCTCACCTGTGCCACTAGCTGGGAGCCAGAAGGCAGCCGAAGGCGCTGATACAAGCCCGCCACATGGATGGCATCGGCACTGGCGACTTCTTGGGCCCAGAGGCCGCGCCAAGCCGCGGCTGCGCCATCGCGAGGCCGCAGCAATGGTCCGAAGCTTGGCACCTCCCGGCCACTGGGCGAGGAACGGTACCAGGCATGCCAGCCGACGGCCACCACCTCGTTCATGCGATGACGCACCGTGAAGCCGCCCTCAAAGCCGGGATTGGCGAGCAGATTTCCAGGGCACCTCGACGAGTCTGCATTTGCCTGCTCCGCCAGGCTGCTGGCTCGTGCCCCTTTGAGGGCACCGAAGGCGCTAGCTTCGGGACCATCGCGCCACGCGCCCACCACCGCCCTGCCATCGCGCCACGCGCCCACCGCCGCCCTGCCATCGCGCCACCCGCACACTGCCGGCCTGCCATCGCGAACGATGTGTGCCGCGCCGGCAATGCCCACCCCACCGCTCGGCTGGCTTGCGAACAGCAAGAGGCCCATGCCCCAGACGAGGCCGACCCGTGCTGCCGGTCGCCGCCACCTGGGGCACCGGACACCGGCGGGCGAGAGGATCCTGCGACCGCACCTCGGCCACAAGCGCCTCGCGGAGCGGCCGCACTTGGCGGCCGGTGACCGCCTCACAGCTTGACCGCCCCGCCGCGCCGGCTACCCTTCGCAGCCGTGTGGCGCGCCACGCTGGCTGCCCTGACGCTCTTGGCTCTCGGACTGCGGCTCCATCTGCTGGTGGCGGTGCCGTTGCGTTGGGACGAGGGCTGGAGCATTGCCATGGCCACCATCTCGTGGCGCGAGATGGTACGGCTGACAGCCCTCGATGTCCACCCACCGCTGTACTACGCCTTGCTGGCTCCTTGGCTGCGCCTGGCGGGTACGACCGAATTCGGCCTCCGCTCGCTGTCCGCTCTGGCCAGTACCGCTGCCGTGCCGCTGGCAGCAACCACCACCGCCCTCTGGTGGCCTGCTTCGCGGCCGATCGGTCGCACCGCGGGCTTGATCGCCGCCCTGCTCCTGGCGGTGGCACCGCCTCTGGTTTACTACGCCGGCGTCGGAAGGATGTACAGCCTGGCAACCCTTCTCCTGCTCGCAACGGCCCGGTGCGTCGGCCAGCTCAGCCGCGAGGACGGCGGCGGGCCGCGAACCCTCGTACCGGTCGGCGCCACTGCTGCCGCGGCTGTCTATACCTTCTACTACTGCACCTTCGCGGTGGCCGGGATCTGGCTGGCGGGCTTCCTGCGGGCACCGCGCCTCTGGCGGCGCCTGCTGGTCGGCGGCAGCTTGGCGGTCCTGGCCTACGGGCCCTGGTTGGCAGTGGCCACCGGACCGCTCACCGAGCGCACCAGCGGGCGTTTGGCGCTCTTCCCGGGCCCCGCGACGCTTGCCGCACGGCTCGAGGATGGCTTCTGCGGCCTGGTGCTGTGCCAGGCCGGCAGCAGCCCTTCCCGCTGGCTCGTTGGCGCCCTTTGGCTTGCCGCTTTGCTGGAAGGGACTCGCAGCCTTCGTGCCCTCGGCCTGAGCCTGTTGCCGGTCAGCTTCGTGTTGCTGGGTGCCAGCGTCGGCGCCGAGGCACACATGTTGGCCGCCCGCTATGTGATCGTCGCCACCCCGTTCCTGTTGCTGGGCCTGGCATGGGCCTGCGCCATCCTGTGGCACCGTTCGCCGCCCGCCGGCGTCCTGGCCGTGGGCCTCCTGGTGCTCTCCAGCTTGCCACCACTGGGAGGCTACGTGTACGCCCGCACCGCCGAGGTCAGCGGTCCCTACGACCCGGCCGCGGTGTGGCGTCAATTGCAGCCCCAGGTGCACGCCGACGACCTCGTGGTCTTCAACATCCTGAGCCTAGCCGGAGCGTACGAGCGCTATCGGCGGCCGCAAGACCCGGCATGGACCTACGCCCAGCTCTGGGATCCGGTGCACGAGGCAGTCGGCAGCGCCAAGGCACGTTTGGCATCGCGCGCGCCCGAGCGGGGGCGTCTGTGGCTGGTGCTGTACCGCGGCATTGCCAGCCCTGACACCGGCCAGCTCAAGGCATGGGCCGACCAGGAGTTCTATCCCGCAGGCGGCTGGTGGCACGAGGACATCTGGTATCAGAGCTACGTCCGTGCCCAGGCCAACGAGACGTGGCACGGACCGATCGACTTCGGCCACGGCGTTCGCCTGGAGCGCGCAGCTCTGACGAACTGCGTTGTCGCCGGTGGTGGGATCGGCGTCGAGCTAGCGTGGCAGGCGACGGCAATTCCCGATGCCGACGGACGCGTCTTCGTCCATGCTTACGACGGTGCGGGTCGGCTGGTGGCCCAGCACGACAGCTATCCTGCCTCCGACACCCGGCCGCCACCCACATGGGCGGTTGGCGAGGCAATCTTGGATCGCCACGGCCTGTGGGTGCCACCGAACACCGAGGGCGACCTGGTGGTGGTCGTCGGTCTCTACGATCCCCGAACCACCCATCGCTGGGCGCTGGCCGACAGTCGCGACAGCCTGCCCCTGGCCCGCGTTACCGTCCTCGCCGCCGATGGCCACCAAGATCCGCGCTGCCCCTGAATCCCCGCTTGGCCGGGGCTTCCGTCCTCGGGCGGCACCACCAGCACGAGCGACAGCTCGTCGACGGTCCGGCCGCTGCGCGCCTCGCGCGCCTCTAGCGGCTGACCGGACGCGCCGACGAGCCGTAGCCCCAGCCGCAGCGTGGTGCCGGCTGCGGCGGACACCGGCGGCAGCATGGTCTCTTGGAGGAAGTGGTCGCCGGGGCGCCAGCGAGCGATGGGATACAGCTCGTGACCGAGCGGCTCGCGAGCCCATTCCATGACCGCACCTTCGGCGATGGCTCGCACCACAAGGATGGGCGCAGTGTCGATCGCCCCTTCGACGCTCCAGCGGGTACGCAACATCAGGCAGACCTGGTCGTTGCATCGGCCACGCGCGAGGCCGATGGACTCCAGAACCGGACCACTTGCGTAGCGCGCCACCACTTTGGGCTCGCCGTCCGCTGGGAGTTTCGCGGCAGGCCGGACTTCGGCGCGCACGAAGAGTCTTCGCGCCTCGAGCTCCTGGTCGCCCCGCTCCCACGCGCCCGGCCGAATGGCGATGGCCACATCGGCCGGCAGTCCCGCCCAGATGTGGTCCAAATCTGGGTCGTAGGGCCACAGATAGGCCACGCCGTCACCCGCAGTCAGCACTGCATCGTAGGGGTCGAACAGCGTGACCCGGCCCACGGGCGAGCGGCCCGGCGGCGTCGGCAGGCCGGCTGCCACGTCCGGGTCGGCGACCAAGAACGGTACGGCAGCCCAGCCATCGCGCAGCCGTCGATCGAGCCACACCGCCTGGGGCCCGTGGCCACTCGCACCCGCCGGTGCCACTCCCCACCCGCCCTGCCAGCCGGCTTCCAGATCGGCGTTGACCTGGCGCGCCAGCTCGACCGCCCCCGTCTCGAAGGCAAAGGCCAGGCGGTCGGCGAGCGGCGGGCGTTGGCAGCGTGCGGTGTACACCACCGTGTCGATGAACTCACCCGCGATGGCGAGTCCTGCCAGGAGGGCAAAGACCACGCCGCTGAGGATGCTATCCCGCCCGCTCGAATCGGGAGAGCCCTCCCTTCCGCGCGGCGCGCGCAGTGGCGGCTCCGCCTGGTCTCGAGCCCACCGTCGCGCGAACTGCCGCGCCAATCGATCGGCGCCCACCGCGGGCAACATCATCGCCACGGGCAGCACGCCGCAGGCCCGCAAGAAGTGCGGGGCGTCAACCGCCAGCAGGGTGGGCAGCAGCATGACGATGAGCCAGCCAACCAGCAGGCGGCAGGCCCGGCAGCGCCGCCAGCGGCCCAGACTCCAACCCAGAGCCAGCAGGCTCAACAGGCCGGCAGCCGGTCCGTAGACCGGCCGCCCAGGCGCATTGTGACGGGCAATCGAATCGCCCCGCACGTGAAACATGAGCAGCGTGGCGCGTGCACTGAGCGCCAGGGACGCGCCTGGACCCGGTTCGGCCTGGTGCCAGAGCGCCACCTGCAGCGGCCGGGCCAGCAGGCCTTGCGGTTGCCGCGCCAGGACCACGAGCAGGGGCAGGCTACTCACTGCCACTACGGCGAGCCACCCCGGCGCTGGCACTCGCCTCTGTCGCCACCAGTGCCCCAGCCGCGGCGCCACAACGATCGGTGGCAGCAGCCAGGCCACACGCGCCGCGGTGTACGTGTACAGAGTCAGGCCGGCGAGCAAGCCCCCAAGCGCTTGCCAGCGCCGATCGTTCGTGGTCAGGCCGCGGAGGGTGGCCGCAGCCGCCAGAGCGAGGACCAGCGGCAGCAAACCGGCACGGAGGCCGACGCGACTGAGAAGCACCGGCCACGTCGTCACCGCCGTGAGGCCGGCGGCAGCAAGGCCGACGCGGCGGCCGAAGAGCATGGCGCCCAGCGCGTATACGGCCGCCACCAGGGCTGTGCCCGCGAAGGCTGCCGGTAGGCGAACGGCAACCGGCGTTCGACCCAGGATCGCCACGGCCGCGGCAACGAGGTACACAAACAGCGGCTCGCGTCCGTTGTTGGCCGGGAAAAAGAGGTGCCACTGCCCCCGCAGCACCGCGGCGGCATCGAGCCCGTAGTACGCCTCGTCGCGGTACAGGCCTGGCAACGCCGCTGCCGAGCTGGGCAGTCGCAGGGCGAACGCCAGGAGCAGCAGCAGGACTAGCGCCAGGCGATGCATGCCCGCGCGTCGCATGGTCAGCGGCGCGGCAGTATAGCATAATCCCAGTCCGCTCATGGCGGCCGTGGCGGTGCGAATCGACGGCCGTCCCAGCAGCCACAGATAGGCAAGCCATGTTCCTCGTCAATCGCGACCAGATGCGTCGCTACGAGCAGGCGGCAGACGCGGCCGGTCTTAGCTACGCCGAGATGATGCACCGGGCCGGATCAGCCGTGGCCGAGCTGGTTCACGAGCGGTTCCCGGCCAAGCGCATCGCCGTCCTGGCAGGCCCCGGGAACAACGGTGGCGACGCGCTGGTGGCTGCGGCCCAGCTGGCGCAACACGGCCACGGCGTGTCCGTCATGTGCTGCCGGCGGGATGTGACGGGCGACCCACTCATCGCCCCGTTGCGCGAGCTGGGCGTTCCGGTGGCCGTCGTGGAGGCGGCCAGCGACCTTGGCGTCTGGCGTGCGGCATTGGCCGAGGCCGAGGTGGCACTGGACGGTCTTCTGGGAACTGGCGCTCGGCTGCCCATCGAGGGGCTCTTCCGGGAGGCACTGGCTGTCTTGCTCGAGGCGCAGGCGGCACGGAACCTGTCCGTGGTCGCCGTGGACGTGCCGAGCGGTCTGAACTGTGACACCGGTGCCGTCGACGCCTCGACGGTGCCTGCCGACCTCACCGTCACCTTCGGGTTTCCCAAGATCGGCCAGCTCACGCTGCCGGGGGCCGAGTACGTGGGCCAACTGATCGTCGACAACATCGGCATCCAGGCCACCGAGGAGGTTTCCCTGACCGTCACCACCGCCGGGGACGCCGCCGGCTGGCTGCCCAGCCGGCCGTTGGGCGCGCACAAAGGCACCTTCGGTCGTGTCCTCGTGGTTGGCGGCTCGGCGCCATACACCGGGGCAGCCTACCTGGCGGCAGCCGCAGCCTACCGGGCCGGCTGCGGCCTCGTCACCGCCGCGGTGCCGGAGAGCCTGCACCCGGTCGTGGCAGCACGAGTGCCGGAAGCGACCTTCCTTCTGTTGCCCGAGGACCTGGGCGTCATCGCTCGATCGGCAGCCGGCCTGGTGGCGGAGGTCGCGGGCTCCTACCAGGCCATCCTGCTTGGCCCCGGCATGACCACCGAGCGGCCGGCGGCCGAGTTCTTATGCCGCCTGCTGGAGCAACGCTGCGGCGTGCCGCGCACCAGCGTGGGGTTTGGCCAGCCGTCGCCAGCCGACCGCCCCTCCTCGACGGCGGCCGAAGATGAGGGGGAGCGAAAGCCGCCAGTGCTGACGCGGGAAGCACCGAAGCACGACGGATCCTCAGCTGCGGAGTGGCCGCGATCCTGGATCGTGGATGCCGATGGCCTCAACCTGCTGGCGCGCGCCGAGGGCTTGCTGGACCGACTGCCCAAGCCAAGCGTGCTGACGCCCCACCCCGGCGAAATGGCCCGCTTGTTGGGCAGCAGCGCCGCCGAAGTGAATGCCGATCGTCTCGGCGCTGCCGGCCAGGCGGCCGTGGCATGGGGACACATTGTCCTGCTCAAGGGCGCCTTCACGGTCGTGGCGGCGCCGGATGGCCGGCTGGCGGTGAACCCCTTCGCCGAGCCTGCCCTGGCGCGCGCCGGTACCGGCGACGTGCTGGCAGGCCTGGTGGCCGGCTTCGCGGCACAAGGGCTGGGGGGGTTCGAGGCGGCCCGCCTGGCGGCGTACGTCCATGGACGGGCCGGCCAGAGGGCCGCGGAAGCCATCGGCCGGCGTTCCACCGTGGCGGGCGATGTGCTTGCTCAGGTGGCCGGCGCGCTCCGCGAATTGGAGGCGCTAGCGGACGGTGCGGGCTGTCGTGTCGTCGTCCTCCGAAGCCCCTGACGCGCTGCCGGCCAGGCGATCCACGAGCGCCAACTTGCTGCGTGCCATGTCACGCAGCATCACATTCGGCGTGGAGCCTGCCACCCCTTCCAGCCGCTTGCGGCCTGCCGCCAGGGCGCCGGCTCGCAGCTCCGCCAGGGCCAACAAGTAAGCGGCGGCGTCCATCGCGGGCTCGAGCCGGAGGCACTCGGTAAGCTTCGCGATGGCCGTCGGCAGGTCATTCTCCACGAAGGCCAGAGCGCCCGCATCAAAGGCTGCCTGCGCTGCCTCCGAAGGCTTCGCCGGCCGCGCGACGGTGTCGGTGCAGTCGCTCAAGGTCTAGATCGCACCGCTCGCCGTCGAGCGGTGCTCGGCAGAGGCAGCGGCACGCCCAGCCGAAGCCTCCAGGGACTGGCGAGCCTCCGCCGCTGCCCGTTGCGCCTCGGCTACGGCTTGCTGGACGCGGCGCTCGATTCGTCGCCAATACTCGCTGGGCGTCTCCGCCACGCCCGCCGCCAGTTCCCCTAGCTGAGCCCGACTGGCGCTACCTTCCTTCGGCGCCCACAAAGTGGCGGCCACGTACCCGAAGACAGCACCGACGATGGCGCCGGCCAGGAACTCGACTAGGCCCTGGGTGAATCCCCTCATTCACTTCCTCCTACTTGCGGGGCGGCCGCAGCGTTGTCGCGCGACCCGGTCGCCGCCGGACCGGCCGACGCGGCATCGCCCTCATCGACACCGCCGGCCTTGCGCAGTTGGCGAACCATACGAACTAGGCGTAACCCGCCGGTCAGCATGCCCACGGTGGTCATCGGCGACGGCATGCGCGACTGGCGCACGAAGGTACTCGAATCCCGCACCGTGGCGGCCGTCTCGTTGAGGGATGCCAGGATCGGCTCGATCTCACCGCGCATGGTGAGTGCCAGCCGGTAGAGCCGCCAGGCCACCAGCGTCCCGAAGCTCGCGGCGAGCACCGTCGCCAGAGCGGCCAGAATAATGAGCAGATCACGCAGCACCACGTACCAAGGATCGGTCATTGCCGCTCGCTCCAGGGACCGCAGTATACCATCCCGCCACTTCGGCCGTCCAAGTGCCTAGCGTTCCGCCGTAGCGGCGGCGATGGTACCGCCGCCGAGGCACCAATCCCCGCAGTAGGCCACCAGCCCTTGACCCGGTGTGGCAGCCCGCTGGGCACCATCCAAGATGACGCGGCTCGTCGCCTCCTCCACGAGGATCGTCGCCGGCGTGGGGTTCGCCCGATAGCGAAGCTGAACGTCGGCCTGGAAGCGCTTGGCCGGTGGCTCTCCGGCGATCCAGTGCTCGTCTGTCAAGAGGACCTCGCGGGCGCGGAGCGCCTTCGCCGGGCCGATCACCAGGGCATTGGTGGGCACCTCTTTGGCGACGACGTACACCGGCTCACCTACCGCTACGCCCAGGCCATGGCGCTGGCCGATGGTGTAGTACGGCAAGCCCCGATGCTCCGCCACTACCCTGCCATGGCCGTCCACGATCGGACCGGGTTGGGCAGCCCCCGGCGGCAAGTAGCGATCCAGGAACCCCTCCAGACCGTCCTCGGTCATCCAGCACAGGTCCACGGAGTCAGGGCGCCGGGCGACGGGCAGCTGCAGCCGGGCAGCGGTCTCGCGCACTTGCGCCTTCTCCAGCCCGCCCAGCGGAAAGTGGAGACGGGAAAGATGCTCCTGCGCGAGGCGATACAGCATGTAGGACTGATCTTTGACACGGTCAACGCCGCGGAGCAGCCGCCACCGACCCTGCGGATCGCGGTCCAGACGCGCATAGTGCCCCGTCACCAGACGGTCGGCGCCAAAGCAGGGCAAAGCGGCCACAAGATGCCCAATGCGCAGGCGGTTGCACACAAAGCACGGATTGGGGGTATTGCCGCGCGCCACCTCGGCCAGAAACGCGTCTACCACCGCACGCCGGAACGCTTCGCCGAGATCGACGACCTCATGGCGGATGCCAAGCTGCGTCGCCACGCGAGACGCCAGGCGAAGTGCTTCCTCGCCACAGCACTGGTTGGAGGCGCCCGGGACCGCCTGGGCCCACAATCGGAGGCTTACTGCCACTACGTGGTAGCCAGCCTGGCAGCACAGGGCGGCCGCGACGGCGCTGTCCACCCCGCCGCTCAGGGCAACGACGACCGAAGTGGCATGGGCCGAACTGGCGCCCGGCGGGCTGGTCGGCCGCGCTGCCCGATCCTCAGCCGGATTGCTCAATATTGCCGTCGGGCAGAAGCCGCCACTCGCGCTCCGCGACTTCGCCATTGCCGCCCAGCGAAGGTACGAGGCGCCCGTTCAGCGAGATGACGGTGCCACCGGCATTGCCGGTGCGCAGCCGGAATCGCTCGTTGGCCATCCAGCGCTTGGACTCCCCCTGGCGCAGGAGATCCAGAAAGACCGGCTCGCCGTCCGCTCGAACCATCAACCAGGCGTCACCCGTGGCGGTCACCACCAACTCCAAGCGACCCGGCCTGGCCGTAGGTGCGGTCGCAGGCGCCGTTGCTGCCGCGGTCGGGCCGCCTGCCGAGGCGGTCGGCGACGCATCGCTCGGATCGCTGTCAGGCAACGGTCGCGCCCGAGCCACCATGGCCGGAGTACCGGTGGGGCGGGAGGCCGTCGCTGTCGCCGCGCCGGTCGGCGGAGGCAATGGCGTGCCGCCCGGCAGGGTCGCCACTCCCGCCTGTCGTACTTGGGGCAGCAAGACCGAAGTCACCATCCAGCCAAACAAGACGATGGCGATGGCGAGCAGGCCAAGCGCTGCCATCAGCTCGAAGCTCAGTCGTGGCTGCTGCAAGAGCGGCTGGGAAAGCAGCTGCGGCTCCGGTACGCGCGCCTCGGTCGGTCGTTCCTTGACGAACATCCGGTACGCCGTGGCTGGGCTCACACCAATCGCCTTGGCATAGTTCCGGACAAGCCCGCGCGTATAGACGCTAGGCGGCAGCTCCTCCCACGCCCCACTCTCAATGGCCGCTAGGATGCGGCGCCGGATGCGTGTCCGCGCCTCGACGTCCTCGAGGCTCAGGCCAAGCTCCTCGCGGTGGCGCTGCAAGTACGAACCAAGCTCCGACGGCATGCGGCGGGAGTCCCTACGCTTCGCTGCTCATTATGACTTCTGCCCAACCGGCCGTCAAGCCAGGGGGCGGAGGGCCGTACCGCACGTACCCTCCGGCCGTCAAGCCAGGGGGCGGAGCGCTATACCGCACCTCCCGTCCGCCCTCTGCAATACGCGGCAAGCCAATCTCACTTGATGCTCGCCTTGGCGCCGGCCTCCTCGAGCACCTTGCGCGCTGCCTCGGCAACGTCCTTGCTCACGTGCTCCAGGATGTTGGAAGGTGCACTCTCCACCACATCCTTCGCTTCCTTAAGACCCAGATCCTTGTTCACCTCTCGGACGGCCTTGATGACCTTGATCTTCTCCGGTCCGATCTCTTCCAGCACCACGGTGAACTCAATCTGCTCCTCCGCTTCCTCGGCAGCCGGAGCCGCGGCCGCGACAGGCATGCCAGCGATGGCCACGGGCGCCGCCGCACTGACCCCCCAGCGAGCCTCGAGAAACTTCACAAACTCAGCGATCTCAGGCACGGTGAGCTTCTCAACTTCTGCTGCCAACTTCTCAAAGTCCGCCATCGATAGATCTCTCCTTCTGCGTTGCCGCCATGGACGGCTCGTCGAATCTGGCGCCGCACGCCATTCCTCGGCCTGCCGCGCTGGTGGTGCCGCGGAGCGCTCAGGCTTCGCGGGCTCGAGCATTCAACACATTCAGGAAACCCTGCACAGGCGCCTGGAGCACCGCGAGTTGGCGCTGCAACGGCGCCGCAAGCAGTCCCACGAACTGGGAGAGCAACTGCTCCCGACTCGGCAGGTCGGCCAGGGACCGCATGGCCGCGGCACCCAGAATCCGGCCGCTCATCATGCCGCCCTTGATTGTCAGAAGCTCGGTCTCCCGTGCGACATCGAGCAGCACCTTGGTCGGTGCCGACAGCTCATCGTACATCAGGATCAGCGATGTGGGGCCCGTCAGCAATTCCGTGGGCACTGTCAAGCCCGCCTTTTCAAACGCTCGCAACAGCAAGCTGTTCTTGATGACGCGGAACTCGGCTCGCTGCGCCCGCAGCGCCCGGCGCAAAGCCCGCAATCGCGCCACATTGAGCCCTCGATAATCCGCCAGCACGATGGCCTCGGCCTGGCGCAACCGCTCCGCCGTCCCGATCACCAGCTTCTCTTTCTCCTGCCTGGATAGTGGCAAGTCCGCCTCCTTCGGCCACCTCGGATCGCGCAGCGCTCGTGACGAACGCGCAAAACAGAACCCCCGCGGCCGGCCTCGGCACACGGGGGTCGTCACCCCTCGCCGGAAGTGCTGCTCATTGCCCTCCAGCATCGTGTTGCCTCGGCAGGCCCGGTGCCCGGTTTCGGCGCCTCGACGAAGCGCACCTGCGGTCTACGGCAAACCCTGTGATTCTCTTGTGTCGCACCAGCGGGCGTTGGCCCCGCCGCCAGGAACGAGAACGCAGGCTCCTAGCTGGCTGCGGCCAACGTTGCCGGGACGTCGAGCTTGATTCCCGGGCCCATGGTGGTCGTCAGCGTAGCCGAGCGGACATACGTCCCTTTCGCCCCCGCGGGCTTGGCGCTGACGACGGCGCTGACGGCCGCAGCCAGGTTGTCGAGCAGCTGCTGCTCCTGGAAGCTCACCTTACCAATGCGCAGGTGCAGATTGGCCGTCTTGTCCAGTCGGAACTCCATCCGGCCAGCCTTCAGCTCGGCTACGACGCGACCCACGTCCTCGTCTGGCACCACCGTCCCAGCCTTCGGGCTCGGCATGAGCCCGCGCGGGCCGAGCACCGGGCCCAGCTTCCCAACCACGCGCATCATCGATTGCGTGGCCACCACGGCATCAAAGTCCAGCCACCCCTCGCGGATTCGCTCCGCCAGCTCTTCGCCGCCCACCTGGTCGGCGCCAGCCTCCTTGGCCAGCCGCACGGCGTCGCCCGTCGCGAAGACGAGCACCCGAACTTCCCGCCCCGTGCCATGGGGCAGCTGCATCACACCGCGCACCTGCTGGTCGGCATGACGGGGATCGACCCCCAGCCGCAAGTGCAGCTCGACTGTCTCATCAAACCGCGCATACGCCACCTCCTTGGCCAGGGCGATGGCCTCCGCCGGGACGTAGGCCCGCAACCGGTCGACCTTGGCGAGGGCAGCCGCTCGCTTCTTGGGGCCTCTGCGCGTCTTGCTCACCGTCGTCACCGTCAGCCCTCCACGATTGCGATGCCCATCGAGCGAGCGCTGCCTTCGAGCATGCGCATAGCCGACTCGACATCGTAGGCGTTGAGATCCACCAGCTTCCGTTCCGCGATCTCCCGCAACTGCCGGCGAGTGACCTTCCCGACCCGCTCTAGCTTTGGATTCTTGGCCGCTTTCTGCACACCGGCCGCTTGCTTGAGCAACGCTGCCGCCGGTGGGGTCTTCAGGGTGAAGGTGAAGGACCGATCCTGGTAGACGAGAATCTCTACTGGCACGACCTCGCCCACTTGGTTCGCGGTGCGGGCGTTGTATTCCTTCACGAACTGCATGATGTTCACGCCGTGCTGGCCCAGCGCCGGTCCGACCGGCTGGCCCGGTGTCGCCTGCCCCGCCGGAAGCTGAAGCTTGATGATTGCCATGATTTTGCGTGCCACTGCCTTACTCCCCAGCGTACCGTCGCCAGCACGACCACCGATCCACGAGGATCCGATTCGCCGTCACCAGCATGTCAGACCTTCTCGACCTGCAGGAAGTCTAGCTCGACCGGTGTCTCCCGGCCAAAGAAGTTCACCATCAGTCGCACCTTGCCGCGCTCCATGTCGATGGCATCCACCACCCCGTGGAAGTCTGTGAACGGCCCGTCGACGATGCGCACATTCTGGCCGGTGCGAAAGCTCACCCGGATGGTGGGCTCCTCGGCCTCCATGCGCCGCAGAATGCTCTCCACCTCTTCGGGCCGCAACGGCGTCGGTCGCAACCGCTCGCTAACGCCACCGCCGCCCACGAAGCCGGTCACGCCGGGTGTATTGCGGACGACCGACCACGACTCATCATCCAGGATCATCCGCACCAGCACGTAGCCCGGGAACACCTTGCGCTCGACGAGCCGCCGCTGGCCATCCTTGATATCGACCTCCTCTTCCACGGGAACCAGCACCTGGAAGATCTTGTCGACCATGCCCATGGACTCGATGCGGTGCTCCAGGTTCTTTCGCACTTTGTTTTCGTAGCCGGAATAGGTGTGCACCACGTACCACTGTGCCTCGGCCGGTATTTCGCGCTCTGTCTGCGCAGGAGGTTCTGCCTGGGCACCCAAGGACTCAACCGGCGGCGGCTCTTCCGACCGATCCCGCTTGCTCGCCGCCCGCTTCGAGCTTCGCCCAGCCCCTTCGTCGCCGGTGTCCGCCGCCGGCTCGGCCGTCGCCTTCCGTCGCCGGCTCTTGGCTGGCGCAGCGGGCGCCGCTGCGGCAGGCCGGTCAGGCAGACGCCCTTCGGCGACCGACACCCACTGTGGCGGCAATCCCTCCGAAGCAGGTTCTCCCCCCGACCCCGGCTCGCGCCTCTCGGCGTCTTCGGACTCGCTCATCCCAAGCCCCCCAACGGCCCCTTCCGACCCGCCGCACCGCTGCCTCCTCGCCACCTAGACTCCTCCGGCAATCTTCAGCAGCAAATTAAGCAAGAGGGTGAGAAGGAAATCCATCCCGCCAAGAATCGTCGTCATCAACACTACAACCAGGAGCACGACGATTGTCAGCGTCTGAGCCTGCTCGCGCGTTGGCCAGACGACCTTTCGCAACTCAGTTCGCGTCTCGTGCAGATACTCCACCAGCGCACTCGTCCGTCTTGTCTCGGCACTCACCTCGTCACCCCTTGCCGTGATCCGTCACTTCGTCTCGCGATGCACGACGTGAGTGCGGCAGCGACGGCAGTACTTGCGCAGTTCGAGCCGCCCAGGATCATTGCGCCGGTTTTTCTCCGTCACGTAGTTCCGCTCGCGACACTGGGTACACTCCAGGGTGATGACCGCCCGCGTCGCCTTCTTGCTGGCCATGTTGGCCTCCCTCGCCCGTGATAGGCTGGCCTATTCCTATTCCTCAATGGCGGTGATGACACCGGCACCCACGGTGTGACCGCCCTCCCGAATCGCAAACCGGCTCTGTGCCTCCAACGCTACTGGCTTGTACAACTCCACCGTCAACTGCACATTGTCCCCCGGCATCACCATCTCCGTCCCTTCCGGTAGGTGAGCCGTCCCTGTTACATCCATCGTCCGGATGTAGAACTGCGGCCGGTAGCCATCAAAAAACG
>DAOUCP010000010.1:0-6171 GCA_034432155.1 Anaerolineae bacterium | reverse complement strand
ACTCCGCCGGGCAGTGCAGCCGGCGGAGTCCACTCATGAGCCCTGGGGTTCGTGCCGGTAGCCGTTTAGAAGGGGATCTCGTCCTCGCTGAGAGGTCCTACTCCGACCTCCGTTGCCTCCTCGGGCGGCATCGGCGTGGCGCCGCGCTCGCCCGGACTGCCGAGGAACTTGACCGCCGCGGCGCGCAACTCCCAGCTGTAGCGGGTGCCCCCTTGCTCGTCCTGATACTGGCTCGTCCGGATCTCGCCCTCGCACAGGACCAGGCGCCCCTTCTGCAGGTACTGGTTGCACGTCTCGGCCTGGCGACCCCAAACGCTGACCCGGAACCAGGTGGTCTCCTCCTGGGTATTGCCTTCCGGGTCGGTCCAGCGGCGGTTGGTGGCCACCGGGAAGTTCACGACCGCCGTCCCGTTGGCCGTGTAACGCAGCTCGGGGTCGCGGCCCAAGTGGCCCACGATGACAACGCGTTGGTACATCCGAACCTCCTGTCTGCTCGATCGTGGGTGGCAGCAGACGGCAGAACAGCCGTTCTACGCTGGGCAGCATTGTACGCGAAGAGGGCATGGAGTCAAGGTGAACGACGACAGGCCTGCGCCGGCCAAGCGTTGGCCACGGTGCCCGGAGCGACGACGGTGGAAGCCCCGGCCAGTTGTCCACAGGAGGTAGCCGCGGCGTCCCGCCGCCGGCAGGGCGCACATCCGCAACTGCAGGCATCTTGCCGCCGACAGCGTGAACCGCTGCCACCGCCCAGTCCACGTTGGATGCTCCCCGACTTATCCCCACCCTGTTCCCCTGGGGCCCAGAGGGGAGTATACTGGTATCCAGTAGCCCACAGGGGCGGGCCGGTGGAATGACGGGCCTATACGCTCACCGACTCAGCCGCTGGCCAGGGAGGACGGAGCAAGCGTGGAGGCTCTCTTCGGGGAGTACCCATTTAACCTCGATGAAAAGGGACGGATCTGCGTGCCGTCCCGCTTCCGGGACGTTTTCGCCGACGGCTACTACCTCACCCATGGCCCCGAAGGGAGCCTCAACCTACTACCCCTGGCGACCTGGACCGAAGTTCGCGCTCGGGTGGCCCAGTTGAAGCGCGACGATCCGCAACTATGGATGCTACGACGGCTCCTGTTCTCCGGCACCTATGGCACGCCGGACTCCCAGGGCAGGCTCTTGGTGCCGCCCGGCCTGCGCGAGTATGCGTCGCTCGAGGCCGGCGGACCAGTCACCCTGCTGGGAGTCGAGAATCGACTCGAGCTCTGGAGTACCGACCGCTGGCGGGCCCTGGCCCGGCAATCGTCGGCGCCCGCCAGCTCGATGGCCCAGAAGTTCGCCGAGATCGGACTGTGAGTCCTGCGGAGAGCCGGCATACGCCGGTCATGTTGGAAGAAGTGCTCGCTGCCCTGAAGCCGCGGCCGGGCGGCCGTTACATCGATGGCACCGTCGGTGCGGCAGGCCACGCCGCCGCGATCTTACGAGCGTCGGCACCGGACGGTCAGCTCTTGGGGTTGGACCGTGATCCGGCCGCCGTGGCCACTGCGAGCCAGGTGCTGGCCGAGTTCGGCAACCGCGCTCGGCTGGTCGTGGCCTCCTTCGACGCCATCGTCGAAGAGGCCCAGCGGGCCGGTTTCGTGCCGGCGGACGGCATTTTGCTCGATCTTGGCCTGTCAAGCGATCAACTGGCAGATCCGGCGCGGGGTTTCGGCTTCCAGGTCGACGGGCCGCTGGACATGCGCTACGGGCCCGACCGAGAAACCACGGCCGCCGACTTAGTGAACGGCCTGCCCGAAGCGGAGCTCGCCGACCTTTTGGCTCGCTATGGCGACGAGCCACACAGTCGTCGCATTGCCCGCGCCATTGTCGCCAACCGACCGATCCAGCGCAGTGGCCAGCTGGCCGAGCTGATTGCCAGCACCATCGGCCGGTCGAAGGGCCACTTGCATCCCGCCACGAAGACCTTCCTCGCATTGCGCCTGCGCGTCAACGAGGAGCTTACGGTGCTGGAGCGCGCCCTGCCCCGAGCCATCGAGCTCTTGGCCGGTGGCGGCGTACTGGCCGTTCTGGCATTCCATTCGGCCGAGGATCGCATCGTCAAACGCCTGCTGAACCGGGCGGCGCAGGACTGCATCTGCCCAGCCGAGCTGCCCGAGTGCCGGTGCCGACACCGGGCCACGGTGCGGCTTGTGCATCGCCGCGCTTTGCGCCCCTCGATCGCCGAACGGCGCGTCAACCCTCGCGCTCGCAGTGCTCGGCTGCGCGTTGCCGAGCGGCTGGCGACCCCATCCCTGGTGGAGGCGGAAGGATGAACGCTGCGCATCGCTCTGTGCGGCGAGCCGATCTCGGGCTCTACATGACAACCATTCTGGCTGTGCTCGCCGCCCTTATCATGCTCCGGCTGCGTGCGGCCAACGATCTGGTGGCTACCGGGCTCCGGATTCATGAGCTCGAAGTTCGGCGCGAGGAGGCGCTCCAGGCTCGCGCGTTGTGGCTGGTCCGGTACGCCGAGGCAAGCCAGCCCGAGGTTCTGGCTCGCCGCGCCCGCGAGCTGGGATTTGGCCCACCGAGTCAGCTCGTCTATCTGCCGGCCGATGTCCTCGGGGCCAGCCAGCCAAGCGCCGCATGGACTCGACCAGACAGTGCCCTGGCGCTGTTGGCATCACCGCGCGGGTCGGTCGCCGGTGAGCCACCGCCGGCACACACCGTGCCGCAACAGCCTAGCGTTCCTGCCGTGGCCAGCGCCGCTGACAGTCTCTGGCCGTAGGACGTCGCGACCCGGTGACTGAGCCGACTGCCTTCCTTCGACGGCTTGCCCTGGTGGCCGTAGTCGCCTTCACGGCGCTGGGTCTGATCAGCGCGCGCGTAGTGTACCTGGGGGTCGTGTCGGCCCACGGCGCCCCTCGGGATCCGCCTGTGGACGAGATACCCGCCCAGCGCGGCGGCATCTGGGACCGCGAGGGCGGCCCCCTGGCCGTGAATGCTTACGTCTACCGCGTCGGCGTGGCCCGGAACGAGGTGAAGAAGCTCGAAGAGGTCGCGGCTGCAGTTGGCAGCGCTACAGGACACACCGCGGATGAGGTACGGGCGTGGATCACCGATGCGGACGGGGATTGGATCCCGCTGGCACGAACCATCCCGGCAGCCGAGGGCCACTGGCTGCGAAGCCTCCATCTGCCCGGCGTGCACGTCACCGCCGAAGCCTACCGCGCCTATCCGCTGGGAGAGGCGGCGGCCCATTTGACCGGCTTTGTGAGTCTCGAAGGCAAGGGCTACTACGGCGTGGAGGGCTATTACGATGGTGAACTGGCCGGCCGCCAGGGCCGAATGGCGGGCCGTGACGGGACGGATCCGCAGCGCTACTTGCCGCCCACTCATGGGTCGGAGCTGGTCCTGACGGTGGACCGCGAGCTGCAGTTGGCGGCGGCAGAGGCGTTGGCCGATGCGGTGGACCAACAAGACGCCTCCGGCGGCAGTGTACTGATCCTGGATCCGCGGACCGGAGCCATTCTGGCGTCGACCAGTTTGCCCTCCTACCACCCCGAGCACTTTCTGGAAGTCGACGAGGCGACGTGGCTCGACCCCACAGTGAGCGACACCCTAGAACCTGGTTCCACTCTCAAGGCCATCACCACCGCTGCAGCGCTCGATTCGGGGGCCGTCGACCTAGCCTACCAATACGAAGATCAGGGCTTCATCGAGTATGCTGGCCTGCGCATCACGAACTGGGACCACTTGTCACACGGCCCTGCCAACCTGACCACAATCTTGCGCCATAGCCTCAACGTCGGTGCGGTCCACTTGGCGTTGCAATTGGGCGCCGAGCGCTTCTACCGCTACCTGACGGCCTTCGGTTTCGGTGAGCTCACCGACGTTGACCTGGCCTCCGAGCAGGCTGGCATCCTCCACTCCCCAGCCACCGAGGGCGACTCCTGGTACGAGGGCCACCTGGCAACCAACGCCTTTGGCCAGGGTCTGAGTGCCACACCGCTGCAGGTCGCTCGCGCCATCGCCGCCATCGCCAACGACGGCGCCCTCATGGTTCCCTATGTGGTGGCGGCAAGGATCTATCCCGACGGCCACGTCGAGCGCACCGCGCCGCAAGTCGCTCGTCAGGTCATTGCTCCGGCCACCGCTCGGGCGATGCGCGACTTGTTGGCCGAAGCGGTCGAGCAAGGCATTCCGCAGGCCCACGTGGAGGGCTACCGTGTGGCAGGCAAGACCGGTACGTCCCAGATCCCGACTCCGAACGGGCCAAGTGGCTACGACCCCGAAGCCACCATCGCCAGTTTCGTCGGCATGCTGCCGGCGGACAACCCCCAGGTGCTGATCTTTGTCAAGGTGGATCGGCCCCGAGCGCGCCGCGGCAGCGATGTGGCCGCACCGGCATTCCGCGAAGTCGCCCAGGCGGCCATCACCGAGCTCGGCATTCCGCCCGATCCCCTCAGCGTGGCGACGGCGCCATGACCCCTGTTGCCGAGGTAGCAAGCTCCCCCGCCGCCGCCGCGGCGGTCCGTGCATCGACCTGGCTGGTCGTTCGGCTGGCGGTCGTGGCTGCGGTGGCAACGCTGCTCGCCGCCTGGCCTTTGGTCGTCTGGCTACGCCGGCTCGAGCTGGGTAAGGCAATCCGAACCGATGGGCCAGCGCACGCTGCCAAAGCCGGCACGCCCACCATGGGCGGTCTGGCGATGCTCGTCGGCTTGGCCGCGGCCGGCGCGATCGCCGTAGCGGTCCAGCCTGCGTGGCGCGTCGACCGACAGGCGTGGCCACTCCTGATCGCCGTGGTGCTTTTTGGGCTCCTGGGATTGGTGGACGACGTGCAGGGTCTGGCCCGCCGCAGCGGGCGTCGCGAACTGGGCGTAGGTTTGACCGCGCGGCGTGCCTTCGCCCTGCAGGCTGTGGCGGCCCTCGTGGTCGCCTGGTCCGTTGGACCCGAGGCGGTACTGCGCGTGCCGGCCGAGCTGGCGGCCACCCTCGGTCCGGGCGGAGTCCGGCTGGCAACCACCGTGGATGGCCTCTCGGCCTTCGCCCTCCGAGGGTTCGGCCTGATGGTGGCCGCTGGGACCATCCTCGGCACGGTGAACGGCACCAACCTGTCGGACGGCCTGGACGGCTTGGCCGCGGGTCTGGCAGCGATCGCCCTGGCCAGCATCGCCCTGGGCGCTGCCTGGTTGCACACCGCCACCTTGCCGGCTCCGGAGGACCAAGCGGCACTGGTGTGGAGCCTGCCGTCGCTGGCGGCCGCGGTAGCCGCTGGTTCGAGCCTTGGCTTCCTGTACTGGAACCGTCATCCAGCGCGCCTGTTCATGGGCAATGTAGGCTCGCTGGTCCTCGGTGCCATCCTGGCTACCACCGCCCTGCAGACCGGCACGTGGTGGCTGCTGCCGCTCGTGGCCTTGGTGTTCGTCGCCGAGGTGCTCTCCGATCTGCTTCAGGTTGCCTACTTCAAGCTCACGCGCGGTCGCCGGCTCTTTCGCATGGCACCACTGCACCACCATTTCGAGCTGGGCGGCATGCCCGAGTACCAGGTTGTCCGCCGGTTCTGGCTCGTTGGCTGCCTGGCGGCCATCGCCGGCCTGGCTTGTGTCCGCTGGCTGGCCGCAGGCGGGCGCTCACCATAGGCCGAGAGGGAAGGAGGACACATGGTTTGCCGCGTCGCAAGTCGGTCCACACTGGTGCTGCCCGAATCGGACACCGTCGAGTACGTGCTCAGCCGATGTCCCGCGCTGACCGTCGCCTTGAGCGGGACCAGCGGCAAGAGCGTCGCCAAGGCAGTTCTCTCGGACGCCTTGCGCGAATCCGGCTACCGGGTGGCCTATGGGTTGCGCCCCGTGCTCGCCCAGTGGCGCGAGCTAGGCAGCGAGGACCGGGTGGTCCTGGAAGTGCCGCCAGCAGGCGGGGCGGCAGTTCGGGGTGTTGCCGTCCTGGCAGTGACGGCGCTGGCGCCCGACGAGTTGGCTCCCGGTCACACCTGGAGCGCCGCAACGCAGGGTTTACGGCAGGCGATCGCTTCGGCTCGGCAAGCCGTCGTCATCCCCGCCGATTCGGAGCCCCTGCGGGCCCTGAGTGCGTCTGCTCAGGCACCGGTCTGGCTGGTGTCCCGTCAAGCGACCGACGCCCGTCTGAATCTGACCGAACAAACGGTGACGGCGCGCAACGGCCGGCGCGGCAGCCGGGTGG
>DAOUCP010000009.1:0-2779 GCA_034432155.1 Anaerolineae bacterium | reverse complement strand
CGTACAGTCTGCGCTGGCGGAACTGCTCGGGCACGGTGTGGATCGCGCCGAAGTTGACCATGTCCAGCGCCCCGAGGCTCATCACGTAAGGGATTTCTTTGGCCAGGATGGCGTCGAAGCGTGCCGGGCCGGCCGGCAGGATGCCCCCGACCACCTCGTCGGCCACTTCGGTGGTGGTGATGTCGAGCACCCCGGTGATCAGCCCGCTGTCGACGAGCTTCTCCATGGCCTGCCCGCCGGTCCCCGTGGCATGGAAGACCAGGCAGTCGTAGCCCTCCGCTTCCAGAGCCTGGCGCACCCGGGTCACGCACGCCGTGGTGACGCCGAACATGGTCATGGCCACGGCGGGCTTGTCTTCGCCGGCCGCTGGCTGCGAGATGGCAGCCGACGAGGCCATGGCGGCAATGGCCGCCGCCGCGTTGCCGAGCACCTTGCGCGAGACGCAGTTGATGCCGGCCACGTCCACCACCGAATACATCATGGCAATGTCGCAGCAGCCGATGTACCCGGCGACGTTCCCGCTGGCCAGCGTGGAGACCAGCAGCTTCGGCACGCCGATGGGCAAGGCCCGCATGGCCGATGAGACGATGGCCGTGTTGCCGCTGTCGCCGATG
The DNA here is from genome assembly GCA_034432155.1 of Anaerolineae bacterium. Taxonomy (GTDB): domain Bacteria; phylum Chloroflexota; class Anaerolineae; order Epilineales; family Epilineaceae; genus DAOUCP01. The sequence continues at coordinate 2,165 of DAOUCP010000009.1, read as the reverse complement.
CCGATCACGCCGGCGACCTTGCCCGCCGCATGTTCCCGGCGCATGTACTCGGCCAGCGCCTCGCTCATCGCGGTGACCGCTTGCCCGCGATCAAGCTGCTCGATGGGAGTCGCCGGGAGCTGCGGGTGGCAGGCCAACACTTGCTCGCGGCGGACCTCGGGCACAACCACGGGCGGGCGGTGCGTGCCCACATCGACCGTCACCGCGCGCACGCCAGCGCGGCGCACACAGCGGGCCACAAAATCCACCTCCGGGCCCTTCGTGTCCATCGTGGCAATGGCATACACGGCGCGGGTCATCGGTCATGCTCTCCAGGCATCCTGTCGGCGTGCGGCCATTCTTGCAGGCGGCGCTGGCCAACGCAAGCCCCAGCCGCTGCCGCCGGTGGGCACCACGCCGCCGAGGTCCTATAATCGCAGTATGCTCAGCGCCCACGCCGGGCCAGCGATCCCCAGCACCCGCGAGGACTCCGATGAACCCGTTAGCCATTGTCCCCGCCCTCGTTCTTCCGATTCTCTCAGGAGCCGCAGCCCCCCAGAATCTGCTGGTCAATGGCGACTTCGAGCAGGGCTTGACCGGCTGGGGCAAGCTGTGGACCCGCAGCGGCTCGGGCGAAGCCACGCTCGACGACCAGGTCCGCCGCTTTGGCCGGCAGGCCGTGCGCATCCGGCACACCGGAGAGCAGGACTGGAGCTTCTCCCAGGAGAAGCCGATCGAGGTGGCCCCGGGGCAGATTTACGAGCTGAGCGGCTGGGTCCGACTCAGCGGCCAGGGCGACTGCTCGCTGTCGGTCATCCTCCGCGATGCCAAGGGGGACGTGATCGACTGGTCCTTTGGCGCCGCAACCACCCAGCAGAGCGAGCCGTGGCGGCAGCTCCGCTCCCGGTTCATCATTCCGCCGGGAGCCGCGACGATCCTGCCGCGCCTGATCGGCAACCGGCCGGCCACGGTGTGGCTCGACGACGTGGTCCTCGTGCAGGCCGGCACGCTGGAAGCCCTTCGCGCAGCAAATCTGCCCGAGAGCATTCAGCTCGCGCAGAAGGACCTCGACGTGACGCTCCGCACCTCTGACGGCACCCTGACAATCGCCGACCGCCGCAGCCGACGCACGTGGCAGCAGCGGCCCGGCAGCCGGCTGATCGTGCTGGACGCCAAACCCGCCGGGCAGACCGTGCGCCTGCGCCTGCTCGATCCAGCCACCGCATGGGAACTTGGCGCGGCGGTGACGCTCGACGACCGCCGCCCGGAAGTGACCGTCGAGCTTTCGGGCAGCGGCGAGATGGAAAAGCCGCTGGGGTATCCGCCGCCGTTCGTTACGGCCAAGGGCGAGGTGCTGATCATGCCGGTCAACGAAGGGATCAGCTATCCGGTGGATGACCCGTCGCTGCCGGCGATGCACTACATTCTCTACGGCGGGCACGGCCTGTGCATGGCCTGGTACGGGGTGACCGACGGCCGGGAAGGCCTGATGACGCTGGTCGAAACGCCCGACGACGCCAGCGTGCAAGTGGCGCGCCTCGACGGCCGCCTGTGCCTGGCGCCGCAATGGCAAGCGCAGCGCGGGCAGTTCGGTCCGGCCCGCCGGCTCCGCTACGTGCTGTTCGACCAGGGCGGCTACGTGGCCATGTGCAAACGCTATCGGTAATATGCGAATCAGACCGGGCTGCTGAAGACCCTGGCCGAAAAACGCAAGGAAAACCCGAACGTCGACCGGCTCATCGGCGCGGTCAACGTCTGGTGCTGGGAGCGGGACCCGGTGGCCATCTGCCGGGGGCGCCAGGCGGCCGGCATCCAGCGCATCCTGTGGAGCCGCGGCGGCCGGCCCGAACAGCTCGAAGAGCTGAACCGCATGGGCGTGCTGACCAGCCGCTACGACATTTACCAGGACGTGATGGACCCGGCCAATTTCCCCAAGCTGCCAGCGGTCCACGGCGATTGGCCCACCGAGGCCTGGCCGAACGACATCATGCTCCAGCGCGACGGGCGGTGGCAGCCGGGCTGGCGCGTGCGGGGCAAAGATGACCAGTGGTATGCTTGCGGGGTGCGCTGCGACAAGCAGGCGATTGCCTATGCGCAGCGGCGGATTCCCGCCGAGTTGAAGATCCATCCGTACGCCTGCCGGTTCATCGACACGACCACGGCCTCGCCGTGGCGGGAGTGCTATC
>DAOUCP010000008.1:0-3911 GCA_034432155.1 Anaerolineae bacterium | reverse complement strand
GGGCTACCCAACCGGGTGCCCACCCCCACCGGCGGCGGCTCGCAAGAGGACACCATCCTTGCCCTCGCCCGGCAGGCCAAGGCGGCCGGCATCGAGCTCTACACCATTGGCCTGGGCCGGCCGGACGCCACCGATCCCCTGGCCCGCATCGATGCCGAGCTGCTGCGGGCGATGGCGAGTGAGCCGAGCATGTACTACCAGACGCCGGCGGCCGAGGAGCTCACGGCCATCTACCGGGACATTGCCCGCCGCATTCCCTGCCCGCCCGACCGCTACTGGGGCCGGAGGTAGCGCCCAGGCGGCGCAGCAGTTCGTTAGCCAGGGCACGCCGTGCCGGCTGGCCGGTCCGGGGCGCCCTGGATCTCTCGGGACTGGCCCAGAACCGAACCCAGCGTTGGCCGCAGTGCCAGCCAGTGCGTTATCCGGCCGATCGAAAGCCATCGGGCCGAGGTCGCAAGCCGCCGCCTACGCCACGGGAAGTAGCGACCGTCGTTCGGGGAGCCAGGGCCTAGCCCCTGCTGGGCTCCGGGCGGCTGCCGGTTTCACGCTGCCAGGCGAGTTAGCGGCCACAGGCTCGACAACCGCCGCCGGCAGCCATGCCCCATGCGCACGCCCGGCCGCGCCGGGCATGAGCAACCGTCCCGTATGGAACGCCGAGTTTGTCCCACACGTGCTTCGCCGATGCTTGGCGGTTGACCCGGGCGGGCTGTTGACGTTCCTCTGCGCGTCCGACCCTGCGGCCTCTTCTGGTCGAACTGGCGATGGGTTGACCCGGGCGAGCTGTAGACGCTCCGCCGCGCATCTGGCATACTGGTGCCTGTCCGAGGGCACATCGAAGGTTGCTCGGCCTGATTCTTTGGGGGGAGATGCGCCATGAAGTGCCGACTCGCCCTCGCCACATTGCTATCCTTGGTCGGCTTGGCCTCCGGTTGGGGAAGCCGAGCTGCTCCGAATCGCCTCGTTCCCGTCGCCCATTGCCCGGCCTGCAAACAGCCAAACCAATCGTGCACGCCGCCCGATGGCACCAAGACGTCGTGTTCTCGATGCCGCCCACGGCAAGTCGTACGGCGACCAGTTGCTCCCCGTCGAACCGCGCAGCGGCGAGTCTTGGAGCATCACCGGCTACTGGAACACAGCCGATGTGCCGTGCAGCCAGCACCAGGAAACGGCCACCGTGGACGCATACTGGAACGGCACCAGCTAGGCACTCTCCAACAAGGTTCTTAGTCAGAACATTATGGACATTCTCCTTTGTCCCTTGGACGCGCTGTCCTGTGAGAACGTGGATGGCCACTCTGCTGGCTACCGGCTCGTGGTGGACTTGCGCGACCCAGTGGGCTGCTGTCTCAACCTACGGCAAGTGGCGTACACCACCACCGCAGTGGATGACGGCCACGAGCTGGACCTGGCCGCCTGCCGCCTTGGCAGCCGTGTGTCGCCGACCTCGCAGTCGTTCAGCCAGACGGATACGGGCGGGTTCGAGTGCGAGCTGGGCTGCGACAGCATTTCCGGCCCGGCGCTGACCATCGCCTACCAGTAGAGGCCGGTGTGCGCCAGGCACTGCCTCTCTGGCACCCCCGGGCTCTCGCCCGGCTGGCAGGCTGCAGAGCCGGCTTGAGACTCCGAGCAGGCCGGCCCGGGCAGGCCACAGCGCGCCAGCTGGCGGTTCGGATTTGCCCCACCCTTGGCGCGGCCTTCCTCCTCATCCTCGGCTGCGCCGCACTTCGGCAAGGCCAGGCTCGCGCCGTGACTCCGGTGCCCATCGAGGACGTGGTGTTCGCAACGGACGGTGCGTCGCATAGCTCTCCCGGCTGCAACCAGATTTCGGTGATCGATGCGCGAAGCGGCAGACTCATCGCCCATGGCGAGTATCGTTGCTCGCCCGGCAGGCTGACAGCGCGATCCGACGGCCTGCTGGTCCTTTCCGGATACAACGCCGGCGAGTCGACGGTGAGGATTCTTGCCCAACGGCCGGCCGACCCAGGCCGTTAGGATTCGACGTTCATCCCGGCTAACCTGCTTGAAGGCGGGCCGGTGGCCATTTCACCCGACGATCGGGTGCTGCTGCTGGCCATGGCTGACCGCAGCATCCAGAAGTACCTCTTGGCCAACCTGACCGGCGCCTCCTTGGGACTGCCGGTGGGCGAGATCCGCGGCGTCGAGCCGGCCGTCCTCCTGTTCGCCGCCGATTCCCGAACCGTCTATGCCGTCGCCACGGACGGCTACGTGTACACCATCGATGTGGCAACCATGAGCCAGGCAACCCCACGCATCGCCTACGATCCCGCCTCCCTGCCAGCCGATCGCGCCATGCGCCGGCGGCGGACGATGGCCGCGCTCAGTCCCGATGGCCAGTACATCGCCATCAACACCAGCAGAAACCAGCTGAATGTGGTCGACCTCGCCGCCGGCCGCAGCTGGCTCGTGGACACACCCGGACTGAGCGCGACGTACGGGCTCGCCTTCAACTACCGCGTTCCCCAACCGACACTGCTGGCCGTGCATGGCTGGAACGCCGTGGCGGTGTACGACTTCCTACCCACGCGGCTGATTCTCCGCGCTTCCATTCTCCTTCCCAAGCAAGTCTATCCGTTGGACGTGCCGGAGGTGTGGCATCGCTTCGCCACTCTCGCCTGGACCGGACGTGGCGACGCGGTGATCGCGGCCATCGGCACCCTGCAGGAATACCGGATCCTAGACTTCCAGCTCGGCGAGCCGTCGCGCTTGGGCCGCCGGCTGGACTTCGACGTCTGCACGGCTAGCGACCAGACGCACAAGGGACAGGAGATCGACGTCCTGACGCTCAACGATCGACTGCCACGGTTCACCCCGACACCCACCGCGTCGCCCGTACGTTCGCCGACCGGCACGCCCACCCTCACCCCGACCGTCACGTATACGGCGACCCCGCTGCCGTCCCTCTCCCGCAGCTCCTCGCCCACCGCTATTCGGACGACTGCGACGCCCACGCCGAAGCCCCAGCCTCTCTACCTGCCGCTCGCCCTGCGCGAGCAGTGCGCCCCCGGCAAGCAGCACGTCGACGTGGTTCTGGTGATCGACGCTTCGACCACCATGCGCGACCAGCGCACTGCCGCCGGTCGGACCAAGCTCGCCGCCGCCATCGAGGCTGCCCGCAGTTTCGTGGGAATGATGAGCCTGCCGCCCGATCAGGTGGGGGTGGTGATCTTCAACAACGACGCGCGGCTACTGCAACGCTTGACCACCCGGCCAGCGGAGATCGAGGCTGCCCTGGGCCGCATCCCCGACCTCGTGCGCCAGCAAACCCGCATCGACCGCGGGATCGAGGAGGCCCACACGGAGCTGGCAAGCGAGCGGCGCCGGGCCACCAACCGGCCGGTACTCATCCTATTGACCGACGGGCTGGCCAACCCGGTGCCGGCCTCGGTGGCGGTGGAGAACGCCGCGAGAGCCAAGGCCGCCGGCATCACCATCTTCACCATCGGCCTTGGCCAGCCGTGCGAGTTGGACATGGAGGAGCTAACCGCCATGGCAAGCAAACCCGTTTACTTCTACTGGGCGCCCGACGGCGAAGATCTCCTGGCCATCTACCGCACCATCGCCAGCGAAATCCCCTGCCCGGCCGAGGCCTTCTGGGGACGAAGGTAGCACGCTGTCCAGGGCAAGAGATCCGCTCGGTTCCGTTCGCGCTTGACACCCAACCGCACGGAATAAGGCCTGTCGGGCTACCAGCGCCCCGGCAGTGAGTCGCCGGGCGGAAACAGGCTCACTTTGCCCCCGTGTCCAGTCATATGAAAATGTTACCGCAGGGGCACTGAACCCGCCGGTTCCGTCAAATGAAAATGCTGCCGAGGGAGTGCGCCATCGGTCAGTCAGAGTCCGAAGAGCGATGCTCTGCCGCAGATAGGTTGCCTGTCCATGGTCCGCAGTCG
>DAOUCP010000007.1:0-1675 GCA_034432155.1 Anaerolineae bacterium | reverse complement strand
ATCGCCAGGGCGAGGGTCCTCGCGGTCGGGTCGGGCGACGCCGACCGTTGCGAAGTAGGCACCGTTGCGTCGCGCTGCGGCACGGATCGCGGCCCGATCGAAGCCGCTGTCGCCGCGGATGAGAACCTGCTCGTAGAGGTGTGCGAGGCGGGGCAGGTGCTCGTCCAGAAGGGCCTCGACCCCGTCGGCCGAGTGGACGTTGCCGCACCCGATTGCGGACTGCGAGGATCTCGCTGGTGTTCGCCAGCGTCACGAGCAGCGGGTGCAGGCACCACTCGCGGGTGTGCGCGAAGTCGGCGCCTTCCTTCTGGCGGGCGTAGAACGCCGCGAGGTGCGAGTCCATGTCCACCAACCCCCAGGCGCCAAGGTGCGCTCGTCGCCGCGCCGGGATGGCCGACCACACTTCCTCTTGGACCTTGTCGAACACGCTCCGCAGGCTCGTCCGTGCGCCCGAAGCGCATGCCGGGTCGAAGCGTCGCAAGAAGTCGCCCGCGGTTGTGGGATCCGGCATCGCTTCCGTGCCAAGCATCCGAAGGACGGTCGGATCGTGTTGGAGATAGGTCTGATCCCCGATGCATGGGCCGCCGGCGCACGAGTTCCACACCTGGGCAAGGACGTGATCGGACTCTCGGTACGGGCGGTGCCTCTCGAGGAGTGTACCTCTTGGTCAATCGCCTTGGCCACGCCGAAGCGTCGCCAGAGAGCGAGTGGCAACGCGAGCCCGCCGGCAGACGTGGCGTGCAGCGGACGATCGCGCTCCGCAAGGAGCGCCGGGGCGCGGAACGCTCGACCGGCTCCCGCGAACGAGGCGCCGACGCGGCGGGAGGACAATTCGGAGCCGATGTGAGTCGGCGGGCATTTCGGGGAACGCTGGGAACGGTTCACCTGGAAGCCCTTTCTGCGGGTGCGGTATGCGGATAAACGCAAGCCACTTATACTGCACCCCGGGAAGGGCTTCCAGTTGTTTAACCGAGGGTCACGTTTCCACCAGCGACGGTACAGCTGGATTCAGGTCCAGACAGCGCCCTTCAAGCCGCTCCCTGGCGAGCAGTGCCCTCTGGCCGTAGGCGCCGCTCGCAGCGTCCTCGCCCCTGATGGCAGCGCCGCGGCGATGCACCGGAAACGGGCATTGGCCTGGCGTAGGCTGGCGTCGCTCCCGTCCCGGACAGAACGGCAAGAGGACACTCGCGGCGCCGCCTGCCGCCCGACCTGCCACCGCGGTCCACCCGACGAACCTTGGCAAGCCCGCCACTTTCAGTTGCTGGCTACTGCACCGCGCCATGGCGCGAGTTTGCTCAGCCCAGGCAGGTACAAACCGTACCGCTCGAGCGTCCCTTGGCCGGTGGTGGTGTAGCGCATCACATAGTGGCCCGGGTACGGCCAGCATTCGCCGACGCCCCAGCCCTCCTCCGGTGAGAGCATTTGGAGGGCCCAGAAGGCACTCTCGTACTCGTAGGGGCAACAGACGTTCGGGACCTCTTGCCACGTACCGTTCACAAAGTGGAACAGCGTCGCGCCCCTGGCCGCTGCCCACGCTTCGGACTCGCTGGCGGCAGCAACCGCAGCTATGGCCTCCCAGCCCTCCCGCTGGTACTGCACCGACCACGAAGTCCCGTCGTAGTGGAGAATCTTTAGCTCGGCCAGGGCCCAGCCACTGTCGGCGGAGGCCATGTCC
>DAOUCP010000006.1:0-5942 GCA_034432155.1 Anaerolineae bacterium | reverse complement strand
CCCCCCCCCCCCCCACGGCGCCCACGCACGAGGGAGCCGCGGTGCCATACGTGCCGGCCACCTCCAGCGCAGCGGTTGGCGCCCCCGCGGGAGTGGGCCGTGGCCGACGAGGCACGGCTGGCCCGCGCCTGGGTGGACGGCGCCCCCGCACGAGGGGGACGTAGTGCCGTCCGCAAACAAGACTTCAGGTCGCCCGACGGTCGTCGTCCTGAGGTAGGCGCAAGAGACCCCGCAGCAAGTCCACGGGCAGCGGGAAGACGATGGTCGATGTCTTCTCGGCCGCGATCTCGACCAGCGTCTGCAGGTAGCGCAGCTGGATGGCCGCCGGCTCGCGGGCGATCACCCCGGCTGCCTGCGCCAGTCGCTCGGCTGCTTGGAACTCGCCCTCGGCGGCGATGATCTTGGCCCGCCGCTCGCGCTCGGCTTCCGCCTGGCGGGCCATCGCCCGCTTCATGTTGTCCGGCAGTTCCACGTCCTTCACCTCGACCAACACCACCTTCACTCCCCACGGTTCGGTGGCATCGTCGATGATCTGCTGCAGACGCTGGTTCACCGCTTCCCGCTCGGCCAAGAGCTCATCGAGCTCGCTCTGGCCAAGCACATTGCGCAGGCTCGTCTGGGCAATCTGCCACGTGGCCCGCCGGTAGTCCTCGACCTTCACGATGGCGGCGCTGGGATCCACGACGCGGTAGTACACAACGGCATTCACTTTGATCGTCACGTTGTCGCGCGAGATGGCCTCTTGCGTTGGCACGTCGAGCGTCACCACCCGCAAGTCGACCTTCTGCATGCGATCGATGAACGGGATGATCAGGAAGAGCCCGGGGCCTTTGGCTCCCACAAGGCGGCCAAGCCGAAAGATGACCCCGCGCTCGTACTCCTGCACGATGCGCACGGCCATCCAGACGAAGAAGACCGCCAACGAACCGATCGCGGCACAAGGGGTGAAGAAATCCATTTCGACTCCTCTCTGTGGCCTTTGATGAGGGTGCTTCGGAATTCGAGCGTTACCGCAGCGTGCGATCCGGTCCTGCGGCATTCGGCGCCCGCGGCTCCGCATCGCTGTCAACGACCAGCACACTGCCCTCGCGCGCCACGACGCGCACCCGGACGCCGGCAGGGACCGACGCACCGCTCACCAGCCGCGCCCGCCACAGCTCGCCGTCCACGAACACCATGCCCTCCGGCACGAGCGGTTGCCGCACCACAGCCTGGCTGCCAAGCAAGCCCTCGGTGCCCGTCAGGGGGCGGCGGCGCATGGTCCGAACGACGGCCCCCACGGCCAGGGCAAAGAAGAGGGCCAGCCCCACCGCCAACGCGCCGATGGTCGCCCACGGAATGGCAAACCAGCCCCCCTGGAACAGCACCACGGCGCCGAGCACGAACATGCCGATGCCGGCCGCCGTCAGCAGCCCGTGCGTCGGCGACTGCAGGTCCAGGACGAAGAGCACAAACGCAGCGCCGATGAAGACCAGCCCCACCCAGTTGGCTGCCAGCACGCCAAGGCTGTAGAAGGCGAGGGCCAGCGCCAGCACGCCGACAAGCCCCGGCACGAAGCCGCCCGGGCTGGCCAACTCGATGAGGATGGCGTTGACGCCCACCGTAAGGAGCAACAGAGCCACCGCCGGATGGATGAGCACCGCCAACAGCCGTTCGGCCGAGCTGGGCGGCACATCCCGGAGGGTCGCCCTCGCGGTCCGTAAGGCAAGCCGGCGGCCGCCGACCGTCACCGCCTTCCCGTCCACGCGCTCCAAGAAGTCGCCCGCGCTGTCGGCCAAGGCGTCGATGATGCCCAGGGCAAGCGCCTCTTCGGCCGACGCACTTGCGGCCTCGCGCACTGCCTTCTCCGCCCAGGAGCGGGCTTGGGCGCCGCGCCGCTCGGCGAGGCTGCGCCCCAGGGCCGCGATGTCCTCGGTTGCCTTGCGTCGCGCCGTCGTAGGCAGCTCAGCACCACCTGGCCCCACAGGACTGGCAGCCCCGATGGTTGTTCGCGGCGCCATCCCGGCGGCATGGCCCGCCAACACGAGGAAGGTGCCTGCCGAAGCTGCCTGCGCGCCCGCCGGTCCCACCCAGATGAGCACCGGCACCTTGGCGTTCAGAATGCGACTGACCATCCGCACCGTGGTCGAGACGTCGCCGCCCGGCGTGTTGAGCTCCACCAGCGCCGCCGCGGCGCCCTGATCCTCAGCCAGTCGCAGCCCTCGATCGAGGTAGTCGTGGCTAGCCACGGTGATGGGCTGGTTGATGGACAGCCGGTAGACCACCTGCCCTTCATCGGCCGCCACAGATCCGGCACCGAACAGAACGCCTGTCGCCAGGGCCAGTCCGACCGCCTTGCCCATCCACCATCGGCCCACGTGACTACCTCCCTGTCCAAGGGGGCGCCCGATCGCCCTCGGCGTCCACGGGCGGTGGCGCATCCGGGGCGCCGCCCGTCCGTCCCACCAGGCGGGCCAAGCGCTCCTGGTTCACGGGCCGCGGCTGGTTGCCTTGGGCCTCCCCGACCAGTCCCGCCGCCTCGAGCTGATCCAGCAGTCGGGCAGCCCGCGAGTAACCGATCCGCAGTCGGCGCTGCAAGAGACTCGTCGAGGCCGTGCGCTGATCCGCCAGCAACGTTACCACCTGCTCCCACAGCGGGTCCCGCTCGGCTGCCGCCCGGCCGCCTGGCGTCATCATCGCCTCCCAGGTCTCGGGCTCGATCAGTGGCTCCGGCAAGCCGAGGGGCAGCTGCCGGCCGGCCGGGCTCTTGGCAACCGCCTGACTGCGCCAGAAGCGCACCAGCCGCTCGATCTCGCCGTCGGAGACGAAGCAGCCCTGCAAGCGCCGCAGCCGGCTCGAGTCGCTGGCCTGGTAGAGCATGTCGCCCCGCCCCAGCAACTTTTCGGCGCCAGCGGCATCCAGGATCACCCGCGAGTCGATGCTGCTGGACACGGCAAAGGCGATGCGCGCCGGGATGTTGGCCTTGATGAGGCCGGTCACGACGTCCACGCTGGGCCGTTGCGTGGCAATGACCAAGTGGATGCCCGTCGCCCGGGCGAGCTGGGCGAGTCGGGTCACCAGTCGCTCGGTCTCCTCGGGCGCCGTCATCATGAGATCGGCCAGCTCGTCCACGATGATCACCAGAACCGGCAGAGGTTGCAGGTGGCCTTCCGCCCGCTGTCGATTGTAACTGGCGATGTTCCGCGCTCCAGCGTCGGCAAACTCCTTGTAGCGGCGGTCCATCTCGCGCACCGCCCACTGCAGCACGCCGACCACGCGCTCGGTGTCGACCACCACCGGGGCTGCCAGGTGGGGAAGCCCGCGGAAGGCGGCCATCTCGACGCGTTTGGGGTCGATGAGCAACAGCTTCAGACTGGCCGGCGTGTGGGTCAGGATCAACGAGCAGATGATGGCATTGATGAGGACGGACTTGCCGGAACCGGTGGCGCCGGCAACCAGGAGATGTGGCATTTCGGCGAGATCGGCGGCGACGGGGCGCCCGCTCGTGTCACGCCCCAAGGCAATAGGCAGGGTACCGCGCTCCACCAGGCGACGGAACGACTCGTGCTCCAGGACGTCCCGCAGGCTGACCAACTGACTGGCCGAGTTGGGCACCTCGACGCCCACATAGGGTCGGCCCGGCACCGGTGCCTGAACTCGGATGGGACTGGCAGCCAAGGCCAGCGACAGGTCATTCTGCAAGGCCACGATCTGGCTCACCTTGACCTTCTGACGGGCTCCCCCCCGATCCACGTAACCAGGCTCCAGAGCATACTGGGTAACGGTGGGACCGCGGTTTACCTCCACCACGCGCACCGGGATACCAAACTCGGCTAGCGTCGACTCGATCTTGCGGGCCAGGACCTGCACATCCTCAGCCCCGCCGGCCACCTCCGACGGTCGGTCGAGGACATCGGCCAGCCGTGGCAGCTGCCACGGACTGCCGCCACTGGCCGCGACGATGGCTGTCCAGCTCGGCACCAGCTCGGTCGGCCGACCTGGCCGCGGGGTAGCGCTTGGCGGTTCGTCCCTAGCGGCAGGGAACTTCGTGTCCCCACCCTCCGGCGCCTGCGGCCACACTCTTCCCCCCACTGGGCTCTTGCCGGGCCAAGCAGTCGCCCCCGACCCAGTGGACTCCGCGGGCGCGCCGTCGAAAGCCCGGGCCATCTGGACAGACCGGTCGGGGCACAGCCGGCGCTTGGCGAGCCGCAAGGCCATGACCGACTGGCGGAGCGAGACGCCGGCCATCAGGCTGGCGGCCAGCGTGCCGACGAGGATCAGCGCCGCAGTTCCCGGCAGGCCTCCGAGACTGGCCACCAGCGCGCTGGACACAACGTGGCCGATCCAGCCACCGCCCTCCAGCGACTCGGCTAGCATCTTGCTGTCTCGACCATCCGAGGCAGTCACGGCGGCAATGTGGATTAGCCCCACCAGCGACAGCAGGAACACGAGGCTGCCCAGAGGTCGCCCCAGCCGGATGGGACCGCGGTCCTCCACGCCTTCGCGGATGAGCCAAACCCCCAACGCGCCGACGTACAAGGTGAACAGCGTGGCCGCCGAGCCGAACAGCGCCCGCAGGGTCTGAATCCACCATTGGGACAGGCGGCCGCCTGGGCTGGCGAAGGACAGGAGCGTGATGACCGTCAGGCCCACGAGCAGCGCGCCAAGGAACTCACGCCGCTGGCCACTCGACAGCGAGGCCTGTTCCCCAGCCGATCCGTCGCTCGCGGGCACCGACCGGCGGGCACGGGCAGGCCGGACCGTGACCGGCTCGCCCTGGACAGCTCGGGCAACGCCACGCCGCGCGGGCTTGCCTGGGTTCGTGGCCTTGCGCTGAGCCATGGCGGGAACGTTCCTGGACGGCGACATCGGTCGCTGAGCCACCACCGGGTACGGTGGCGCAGAACCGCTAGACACCTTCCAGCCAAGGCATTATATCATGCTGTCGCCGCGGTCGCCGGAGCGCCCGAACGAGCCCTTAACGCAAGTTCGATAAGCCGCCGCACGGGACAGGGTCTCTCGGGCAGCGTTTGTAGCGCAACCGCCGGCAGTCTGCCGCCCGCGCCTTGGTACTCCAAGTGCCGGGAGCCTGCCGCCCGGCCACGGCTTGGTACCGCAAGGGCCAGGAGCCTGCCGCCCAACGCGCCGTGCCCCTTGCGCAGGCGCGAAGGCTGTCACGTACTATCTTTACAGCTTTCGGTCCTTCCGATTGGGACGCCAACTGCATCCTGGAGCATCGAGAAAGGATGGGAATCTCCGCCTGGTTCGGCGAACAGGCGGACTTCGGTGACGCGACCGGCTTCTCCAAGGTGGCGAAAGGAGCTCCGCAGGCAGCCGGCAAAGTGTCACCCGCTGGCCTTCATCCATTCACCTTCGAACATAAGCTGGGCCACACGTCTGGTTTCGAAGACTCATCTCTTCCGCCTTCCGAACAGAGCGGTTGCGACGCCCACCGGACCGGGGGACCCTTCTTCCCTTCGCGCTATGTACGAGGTAGCATGGAATTCCACATGATGTGCGGCCTGTCGGAGGAGCGATGCGCGAGGGCCCAGGGCGGGGCAGGCGCTGGTGGCGGCTGCCAGAACGTCATCCAGGGCGACGGTGGGACGCGTACAGCTCGTTCCACGAAGTGAGAGAGTGCCGCACGGCGGCCCGGTCGCCGGCCCAAGAGCAGATGCTCATTTCCGGCATCGTGCCCGGTGACCGCGAGCAGTTAGCCACCCGCCAGCCGGCATGGCAGATCCCAGACGGCTGGCTGGACGTGACCCCAGGCGCCACCGGCGATGGCCTCGTGCGTCTTCTGGATGCAGAACAGCAAGAGCTGTACGCGTCCCGCTTCGAGCTGCGGTCGGAAGCGGGCGATACCGATTCCTTCCGCATGGTGGCGCCAGTTTCGCCCGCTGTGTCCACCATCGAGCTGTACGTCTGCGGCCAGCTCCAGGATGTGATCACCCGCACCGCTC
>DAOUCP010000005.1:0-36598 GCA_034432155.1 Anaerolineae bacterium | reverse complement strand
GGCGGCGCGGGGGGGGGCCCGCGCCACCCGGAGCAGAACCGCCGGCCCAGCGATCGCGAGCTGACAGCGGCCTACGCCGTCGCCCGCCAGGCCGGCATCCATCGCTTCGACTGCCGCCCGCGGTGGCCGTGCGGCAGACCCTAGCCGCACCCACCCGGTAGGCGGCGCCGCCGACCTTAGCCGGACCCACCCGACAGGGCGCGCAGCGTCCTGGCCAGGCCTTCGGGCAGGGGAACGGTTGGCCGCCAGCCAAGCTCGCTGGCCGCCAAGGAGATGTCGGCGCACATCCGGGCCACACCACCACTCTGTCCGGAAGCCAAGGTGGCCGCGCGATGCCCCGTTGCCTGCTCCAGGAGCCGCACTACCTCGCCGATCGCCACCTCCGTGCCGCTGCCGATGTTGTACAGCCCGCCACTGATGCCCGCCGCGGTGCCGGCGCGCACCAGGGCCTCCACAACATCGTCGACGTAGACGAAGTCCCGCGTCTGCGAGCCGGCCGGAACACCGTGCAGAATCAGGCTGCCGCCGGAGAGGATCTGGGTCACGAAGGCAGGGATCACTGGCGGATGGGACGGTGCTGCCACCTGCCCCGGACCGTAAGCGTTGAAGATGCGCAGCGTGACGGTTTCGATTCGGTAGAGCTCGCCAATGGCCCGCACGTAGCCTTCGGCGGCCAGCTTGCTCACGGCATAGGGGTTCGCCGGGTGTGGCCAGGCCGACTCGGGGATCGGCTGCTGGGCCTGCTCGCCATACACGGTGCCGGACGACGCGAAGACGACACGGCGCACGCCGGCATCCCGGGCGGCCGTCATGAGGCTGACCGTGCCTCCGGTGTTCACAGCGTTGTACTCGGCAGGATAGAGAATGGACGCCGGGACGCTGACCCGGGCGGCCAGGTGGTAGACGACCTCGACGTCGACCAGGAGCGACCACAGCGAAGGGATGTCCCGCACGTCGCCCCGGGCGAAGCGCACCGTAGGCGGCAGGCGAGCGGGATCGCCGCTCGACAGATCGTCCAGCACGGCGACGACGTTGCCGTCAGCGGCCAGCCGCCGCGCCAAGGCAGACCCCAGGAAGCCGGCGCCACCGGTGACCAGGACCCTCACGGCACCGACCGCCTCTCGGCAATCGTCTGCGCCAAGCCCTGCGGCAGATCAACCGCTGCGCACCAGCCCAAGACCCGCTCCGCCTTCGTGGTATCCGGCAGGCGACGCCGGGGATCGGCGAACTGCGGTCCATACGCGCTACCGTAGTCGACATACTCGATCGGCGAAGCGGATCCCGTCAGCCGGAGGATCTCCGCTGCCAGCTCGTTGACCGAGCGCTCATGGCGGCTGCCGACATTGAACACCTCGCCCACCGCCGCTTGGACCGACCCGGCTCGGATGGTGGCCTCGACGGCGTCCGAGACATAGGTGAAACATCGCCGCTGCTCGCCGTCGCCGTGGACCGTCAGCGGGACACCGGCCAGCGCTTGGCTGATGAACCGGGCGATCACGCTGCCGTAGCCCAAGGGATCCATCCGCGGGCCGTAGATGTTGAAGTAGCGAACGATGCTCACCGGCAACCCGCGATCGCGATGGGCGAAACACAGGTGTTCGTCCAGCGCCTTGCTCGTCGAGTAGCTCCAGCGGGGGATCCACGTCGGTCCCAGAATCCGGGGGCTGTCCTCGCGGTAGGGCACGTCCACGTTCTCGCCGTAAACCTCGGAGCTGCTGGCGAACACGGTCCGAACGCCGAACTCGGCGGCTCGTCGAAGCACGATCTCCGTGCCTCGGGCGTTGGTCAGGATGGTCCACAAGGGGTCGGCGACCACGTAGCCGACGCCAACGGCCGCGGCCAGGTGGTACACCAACTCGACCTCGGCCATGACTGCCGCCACCAACGTGTCGTTCAGGATGCTGCCTCGCAGAAAGCGCAACCGGGGCTCCGAGGCGAGGTGCGCCAGGTTCTCCTCCCGCCCCGTACTGCAGTTGTCCAGCACCGTCACCTCGTGTCCCTCGGCGATCAGTCGATCCACCAGGTGCGAGCCAATGAAGCCGGCACCACCCGTCACCAGGATTCTCATGCGCGGTGCGCTCCTCTCGAGGACGTGATCCGCGCCTCTTGCGCCTCCCGGTTGTACCGACTCATGGCAGCGGCGATGCCGGCGCTGACAGCCGTCTCGATGGCCGACAAGGCGCGCTCAACGGCGGACGCGACGATCGGACGCTCCTCGTCGGCAAACGGCGAGAGCACATAGTCGGCCGCATCTTGGCCTTCGGGCGGACGTCCAATGCCCAGGCGCAGACGGGGGAAGTCGGTCGTACCCACATGCTGGACGATGCTTTCCAGACCTCGATGCCCACCGGAGCTGCCGCTCTGGCGCAGCCGGATGGTTCCCAGCGGCAGGTCCAGATCGTCGCTGACGACCAGCAGCTGGCTTGGCGAGGCACCCAGGGCGCGAAGCAGTGCCGCCACTGGCTGGCCGGACTCATTCATGTAAGTCAAACTCACCGCCAGCACCAGCGTCTGGCCGCGCCATTGGACTCGGCCGAACCGCGCCCCATAGCGGGACTGCTCCAGTCGGGCACCCCAGCGCTGGGCGAGCGCGGCCACCGTGTCCCGGCCGATATTGTGGCGACTGCCGGTGTAAGGCGCCCCCGGATTGCCGAGACCGACGATCAACCAGTCCGCCGGCCCGAGAGTCGTTGCACGGCCACGGAGTCGCTTCCACATGGCTACGGACCTCGGCGCCGCCCGATCGCCAACGCCAGGGCCATCAAGACGAGTGCCGCCAAGAGACCGTTGGCGAACGCCACTGCCGTCTTCCGCAACGGCCCTGAGCGCCAGAGCGATTCCAAGGCCAGCGCGTCCCGCGGGCTGCCCGAGGAACGTGGCACAATGGGCGCCAAAGTGGCCGTTGGCAGTGGTGTGCTCGTTGCGAGCTCCGTGGCCTCGCCGGGCGCGAGCTGCCCGGCCTCGCCGGCAGCTTGACCGCTCACTGCCGCGCCCGGTGGGATGATGGTCGCCGTGGCGGTCGGTGTGGCCGTCGGCTGGTTGGCGATGACGAGATCCTCGACCGCCACGATGCACACCTCCCGGCCTGCCGGATCGACCACCACCAGGCGCAGCCGATAGGGGCCATCCGGCAGCCGCGAGGTGTCCCACTCGTCCAGCAAGCCGTTGACGACCGGCTGGCTCTTGATGGTGCTAACGGCAGACCAACTGTCGGGGTTGGCCTGGCTGGCCCATTCCAGCTTGTAGAAAGCGAAGTCGTCGATCCTGGCACTGCCCAGAATCGGTTCCACGCCCAGGAGGCGGGCTCCCCGGAGGGGCGAGCGGATGGCCGCCTGGCGACACTCCGGCTGGGCATGCGTGGGCAACGCACTGGCGAGTGCCAGGAGCACGCCACTGACTGCCACCGCCCAACGTCGGTTCAAAGCCTAGGAACTCTTCAGCTGGCGAATCGCCTCGGTGAGCGCCGGCAGCACCTCGAAGACATCCCCAATGACACCGTAGTCGGCGACAAGGAAGATGGGCGCCTCCGGGTCCTTGTTCACCGCCACGATGCGCTTCGACGTCTTCATACCCGCCAGATGCTGCATCGCTCCGGATACGCCGCAGGCCACGTAGAGCGATGGCGAAACCGTCTTTCCGGTCTGGCCCACTTGCTCACTGTGCGGTCGCCAGCCGGCGTCGACCACGGCTCGGCTGGCGCCTACGGCGGCGCCGAGCTCGTCGGCCAGGGCCTCAATGAGCGCGAAATGCTCCGGCCCGCCCATGCCCCGACCGCCCGTCACAATGATGTCCGCCTCCGCCACGTCCGGGCGAGCCGAGGCCGCAGCCTCCATGCTGGTGGCCACGGCGCGGGCTCCATAGTCGGCCACGGGCAGGCGGACCGGCTCGCCCGCCGCGGTCTCCTGACACGGCGCATAGCTGCCCGGCCGCACCGTGGCCATGCGGGGGCGGGAGGTCACCCGAACGCGGGCGATGGCCCGGCCAGCGTAAATGGGGCGCACCGCCTCGAGCTGGCCGTCGGCGAGCGAAAGGGCGATCACATCCGAGGCCAGGCCGACATCGAGTTCCGCCGCTAGGCGAGCGGTGAGTTCGCGGCCACGCGTGGTCGCAGCTCCCAGAATGGTCGCTGGCTGTCGCTGGCGCGCCGCCTCGGCCAGAGCTCTTGCCCAGCCGTCTGGCGAGTAGGCGTCCAGGCGCGCATCGTCGAGCACCAGCACCTGGTCCGCCCCATGGGCAGCCAGGGCTGGGACAAGGTCAGCACTGGCGGCGCCCACGAGCACCGCCGTGACGACGCTGCCGTCGCCCAGGGATCGAGCGGCACTGGCGAGCTCGAAGGAGACCGGTTTGACGATTCGGTCACGCGTCTCGGCAAGGATCCATGTCTCGCTCATCCTAGATCACCTTCAGTTCCTCGCGCAGCAGCTTCGCCAGCTCGCGGGCTGCCTCCTCACATGTCCCTTGCAGGACTCGTCCCGGCGGTCGCTCGGCTGGCCGTTCGATGGCCATCGTCCGCACCATCGGTTCACCAAGCGCGGCCATGTCCAGCCCCAGATCCGCTGCTGACCACACGGGGATCTGCTTGCGCTTGACAGCCATGATGCCCTTGAGGCTGGCGTAGCGCACCTCGTTGAGGCCCTTCTGTGCGCCGAACACCGCGGGCAGAGGCACCTCCAGGCCCTCCACGCCGCCCTCCACTTCGCGACGCACCTGCGCCCGGTCGCCCGTCACCTGGAACTCGGTGACGGCCGCCACGTAGGGCAAGTCCAGCTCCCGGGCCAGGTAAGATGGCACCAGGCCCTCATCGTAGTCCACGCCCTTCCAGCCCGACCACACCAGGTCAAAGGGCAGCTTGCGGATTGCGGCGGCGAGTACCTTCGCCCGCTCGCGAGCGCCCAAGTGGTCAAACGCCGGATCCTGAAGATGAATGCCTTCATCGGCGCCCAGCGCCAGCATGTCCTTGATGCTGCTCTGAACCCGCTCCGGGCCCAGCGCAAGAAGCGTGACCGTGCCGCCGTGCTTCTCGCGCAGCCGCAAGGACTCTTCGACGGCAAACTCATCGTACGGGTTGGTGATCCATGTCACGCCGTCCAGATCCACGGTGCCATCCTTAATGCGATCCTGGATGCGGATGGCCGTGTCCGGCACTTGCTTGATGACGACCAGGATGTTCAAGGCGTGCCTCTCGCTTCGCAATCGGACCGACGAGCCACTCGGCCGACGCACGGCCGGGCGACCGCCGAACACAAAAGCCGCCATCGCGGCTTGCCTCGCGACGGCTGGGCGAGGTTACCATAGCTGCTTTGCCCATGGCAAGTTCTCCTCCCAGCACGGCCAGGCGCCCCGCTGGCACCGTCCGCATCCTCGGACCGACCTCCGGCCCGGGCGAGTGGAGGCCGCCGTGGCGTTGGAGCCAGCGCGAAGGACAGGCAACTTGATTCATTATCGGGACGCTGGTACACTGTTGGCGCACCGGCGCGGCGGGAGGACGGTGCGCAGGCGAAAGGAGCGACAGTGCGCGAGGCCATCGAGCAGTTCCTGCACTACATCGACGTAGAGCGCGGCTATGCCCCGAACACGATTGCCGGGTACGCCGGTGACCTGGCCCAGTTCGCCGACTACTTGGAGGCCCAGGGACACATCACGCAGTGGTCGGATGTGACGAGAGCAGAAATCGTTGACTACCAGATGGCACTGCGAGAGCGGGAATACTCGACCGCAACGGTTGCTCGAAAAGTTGCGGCCATCAAGAGCCTGTTTCACTTCCTAAGCTCGGAAGGGATCATCGCCGAGGATCCCACGGCACTCCTCGATTCGCCACGGGTCAAGAAGCGGCTGCCACGCACGCTGTCGGCCGAAGAGGTCGAACGTCTTATTCAGGCACCGTATGACGAACCTGGCGCCAAGGGACTGCGCGATGCCTGCCTCTTGGAGCTCATGTACGCTACCGGTATGCGGGTCAGCGAGATCGTGGCGCTGAACGTCGACGACGTGAACCTGGCCTCCGCCTCGGTGCGGTGCTTCGGCAAGGGCGCCAAGGAGCGCATTGTGCCGATCCACGAGCGGGCGGTGGAGATCCTGCGGGCCTACCTGGAGCGGGGGCGCCTGGCCTTCCTGCGGGATCCGGCGGAGCGAGCGCTGTTCTTGAATCCTCGCGGCGGCCGGCTGACTCGGCAGGGGCTTTGGCTCATCGTGAAGGCCTATGTCCGGCAGGCCGACATCCTGGGCAGCGTAACGCCGCACACGCTGCGCCATAGCTTCGCCACCCATTTGCTGGCCGGAGGCGCTGGCCTGCGGGAGGTGCAAATGCTGCTAGGCCATGCCAACGTGGCGACGACGCAGATCTACACGCACGTCACTGATGAGCGGCTGCGCGAAGCCTACGATGCCGCCCATCCTCGTGCCTAGTCAGGAGCAACGCCGCGCCAGACGATCGGCCTACGGATCCAGGCTCCAGGCCGTGGGTCCACGGCGGCCATAGTTCTGGAGCACAAACCAGAGATCGCTCGAGGCGATACAGCCGTCGCCGTCGAGGTCCGCCCCTGCCGCGTATGCCGCTGCCCCTTGGCACGCGCCGACGTGGGTGGCCACCACCAACCAGTCGAGCAGGTCGATGATCTGGTCGGGGTAGGCGTCCCCGAGGATGAGCAAGGTGTCGCCCACGTTGTTGACCATTCCGCCCCGGATGTCGATCTCGCCCTGACTTACGAGAGCGCCGGTCCGCCAAGCGGCAACGGTGCGCCGACCGGGATTGGGTCCCAGAACCACGAATACGCCATCGGCACCCACCTGGCCTTGTGGCACGCCGTCGACGGCGATCTGCACGGCGCCAAGGACCGCGGGCGGCGGCACATTGACGGTGCCCACCAGCAAGGTACCCCCTGCAGGCACCGTCGCCGTGTGTGTAGCCGTGGGCGTGGCGGTGCGGGTGCGGCTGGCGAGGGCCGTCGGCGTGCGCGTGACGGTCGCTGTCGGCGTGCGCGTGACGGTCGGCGTTAGGGTGCGCGTGACGGTCGGCGTCGGGGTGCGGGAGGCCGTTGGCGTCGGCGTTCGGCTGCCGGTCGCCACGGGCGTGACGGAGAGGCTGGGCGAACGCGTGGCCGATGCCGTGGCCGTCCGGGTGGCGGAGGCGGTGGCGGTGCGGCTGACGGTCGCGGTTGCCGTGCGGCTGATGGTCGCAGTGGCCGTACGCGTGGCAAACGCTGTAGCGGTGCGCGTGGCGGTCGCCGTGCGCGTGGCGGACGCTGTAGCGGTGCGCGTGGCGGTCGCCGTGCGCGTGGCAGTGGCCGAAGGACTGGCAACCGGGCTTCCGGTTGTCGGCGTGGTGACCGGCGTGGCCGGGCTTGCGCTGTTGCCGACGTTCACCGTCCACCAGTGCCGATAGGGGTCGCCCGGGGAGTCGTCGCGCACGTAGCTAACGCCAATGTCGCGGTAGGTGGCACTCATCAGGATCGCCCAGTGAGCGGCGGACTGCCGCCAGCCATCGCATCGGCCGTCGATGCACGGCGACGAACACCAGCTATCGCACGTCCGGCCTAGCACGACATCGACGGCTGTCGCGGCACCGGCCGCCAGCGTTTCCCCATACGCGGTCCAGTTGTAGCCGGCGGCCAGCATGCGATCGCCCGGACCGGAGCCGCTGGCGCCGATGTGCGAAAGGGTGTCGTTGTCGGCCATCCACTGCGTGTGGTCGTGAGCCGCCGCGAACAGGCGCGCGTCGGTGCCCAGCGGCGCAAGGCCAAGCGCCAGCCGCTCCTGGTTCACCACGGCCACAACCTCTAGCTCGACCGGACTGACCTCGGCCTGTACGGCAGCCTGACGGGCGGCGAGGCCGCCCGCCGCCAGGAGAGCGGCCAGCAGGATGCGCGGCGAGACGTGTCGTCCACTCCAATGGCCGCGGTACCTGCCGTGGTCAACAGCCGACCGTCTGTGGGCGCTAGCCGCCTTGGTGTTCATTCCGTACCCTCCCGTTGGCGTTTTCGTTTCTCCCTGGCTGCCGGTGGTCGCGGTCTGCGCGGCCGCTCATCCCGTCGTTGCCGACGCCGCGCCTGGTCCTTGCACTCCCCGATCGCCGCAGGCTCCAGCGTGGCGGACACGGCAGCCATGAGCCTGGTCCTGCCCCTCCCGGACCGCCGTCTTCCGCTCGGCGTGCCCGCTGCCCTCTGCGCCGGGTCACCCCTAATGCACCATCGCCGGCAGGCGTACCGACGTGCTTGCCCCGGGGGACGTTACGATCGGTGCCTCCGGAAGCGGCTGGCGAACGGGGAACAACCGGGCAGGGACCGGCCGGGAACGGGATCCGTCCCCGGTTGGCTCGGCGGCCCGGGGTCCCCTGCCAGCGGCTCACCGACGGCCGAGAGGAAGGTGTTCCTGGCGTCCCCCAGACCACTTCCCTGGCTGTCCGCGGAGGCATCGGCTAGCCGTCGCGCCCCGCGCATCAGCCGGGCCTTGATCTCATCCGGCGACAACCGAGGATTGGCCTGCAACAGCAATGCCGCCGTTCCGGCCGCCATCGGCGCCGCCTGGCTCGTGCCATTCAGCCGGGTGTAACGTTCGCCGACCGGTTGGCCAAGCGAGGTGCCGGCTGCGCGCGGCGCAGTCACGCCTCGACCCGGAAACAGCAGCTCCGGCTTGCGCCGGCCATCGGCCGTCGGCCCGCGGCTCGAAAAGTCCGCCACCACCGTCGCCGCCAGGGGCTCTCGAATATCGGCCGCGCCCACAGTGATGACACGGGCGGCGGCCGCCGGTGCCCCAATCGATTGACGGGCTGGCCCGAGGTTACCGGCGGCTACACAGACCACAACGCCCTCCTCGACAGCGGCGTCACAAAGGACCGAGAGGGCGTCGCTGCCATCGGCCGGATAGGGCCCGCCGCCGAGACTCAGGTTGATGATTTGGGCGCCTTCGTCGATCGCCCATTCCACGGCGGCCATGACCTGGCTCGTGCGCGCCGCGCCTGTCTCGTCCAGAGCGCGGGCGACGATGAGGCTGGCATCGGGCGCCACTCCCCGATAGCGGCCCTGGGCGGCCCTGCCGCTGCCGGCGGCGATGCCCGCGACATGGGTCCCGTGCCCGTTCGGATCCTGGGGCACGCCGGCCCGTGGCGCATCGGGAGCCACGAAATCACGGTAAGCCACCAGACGATCGGCGAAGTCCGGGTGCTGGGCATCGAGCCCCGTGTCCAAGAGGGCGATGCGAACGCCCTTGCCAGTGAAGCCCGATTCCCAGACCTGAAGCGCCCGGATGAGCGGCACGGAAGTGTCGAGCCAGCTATGGACCGGCAAGTCGGGCCAGATCCACTCCACTGCCGGATCCTCGGTCAGCGCCTCCAGGTCGGCCAAGCCAACGCACATCGCCTGGGCGTTCAGGCGTCGAAATCGCAGCTGCGGCTGCAGGCGACTAAGAGCCTCGACCTCGCCACGAGCGATGGCTCCTGGCCGGACCTTCACAATCACTGGCAGGGTCGCCTCGCCCTTGGCTGTGACCTCGAGCGCACCGGCAAGCGACGCGTGCAGCTTGGCTAGGTTCATGGCAGGGCACTCCGCGGGCTAGAGGGCGTGTACGGAGCGCTCGGGCTCGATCGAGCCCACGGTGGGCAACTCGGCTAGCCGTCGCAGAGCGCGGGCCGGCGCAGTGATGGCCAGGCCGCGCAGCAAACGGTAGCGGTGACGAACGACCACACCGTCGGGCAGACTGGCCAGCAGTTCGTCGAGACTCCCGCTGGCCACGACGATCGCCTCGAGACAAGCCTCGGGGTCGGCATCCAACTGGTGTTGCAGCTCGGGGTCGATGCGAGCGGCCATGGCGTCTATCCGTTCCTCGTAAAGAGGCTAACCGTCTCGATGTGGCAGGTCTGCGGGAACATGTCCAGTGGCCGGCACTCGGCCAGCAGCCACCCCGCCGCTGCCAGCCGGCGGGCGTCGCGGCCCAGAGTCACAGGATCGCAGCTGACATAAACAATTCTAGTCTGCACCGTCTCGGTCAGCAACCGCAGGGTCTCGCCGTCCAGTCCCCCGCGGGGTGGATCGACCACTGCTACCTCGGCGGCGACGCCCAGTTCGGCAAGCGCCTCGGCGGCTGTGCCCGCCACCAGGACCACGTGATCCAGGCCGCTGGCGTTCTCGACGGCCGCTGCCACCGCCCATGGATCGAGCTCTACGGCGTAGATGGCTGCTGCACTCTCCGCCAGCAGCACCGCGAAGATGCCAACACCGCTGAAGAGGTCCAGGAGTGTGCCCACACCGGACCCGACGAACTCCCGCACGTGTGCCACAAGCCGCTCGGCCGCCAGGCTGTTGGCCTGGAAGAACGAACCGGCCGCCACGAGGAGCGGCCGCCCCGCCAGCTCCTCGACCAGGTAAGGCTGGCCGGCAGCCACTTCCAGTCCCCGGCCGCGGTCGATGACCAGGGACACGTCACACTCGGTGGTGAACTCCAGGTCGGCTAGCTCTCGTTCGCTGCCCGAGAGCAGGATGAGGCGGTCGCCGGTGCGGACACCGACGCGCACGTCGATTGTCATGCCCTCCGGGAGCTCGCCGGTCAGGGCGTGAGCCAACGCGACGGCACGTGGATCGGCGACCGGGCAGCTCTCGATCGGCACCCCGCGCCGCCCGTCGAGGGCTACGTACGCTGGCCGACCCTGCCAGACGCGCAGCCGCAAGTGGTTCCGATAGCCCCAAGCGGCTCCGGCATCGTCCGTCGCCAAGACCGGCGGCGCAGCCATCCCTCCCTGGCGTTGCAGGCACTCGGTCACGATGGCGGCCTTGTAGCGGAGTTGAGCCGGGTAGGCGATGTGTTGCCATTGGCAGCCACCGCAGAACCGGTCTGGCTCCAGGCCCCGCTCCGGCCAGGACCCGAAGTGCGGACAACGCGGCTCGAGCACGCGTTCCGGCGAAGGCGGATGCGGAAGCTCGACCAGCGCGGCCCGCGCGTAGTGGGCGCGTTCCTCGGTGATGCGCACACGCACGCTCTCGCCTGGCAAGCCGCCGGCCACGAAGACCACGCGCCCGGCCTGATCGTGGGCCAGGCCGTCCCCGCCCGGTGCCAAGGACTCGACGGCTAGCTCCAACGTGCGCGGCCTAGCGCGGGCAGTCAAGGCTGATTTGCCGTCGGGGGCGGGCATGGGTGCCGCTACCATATCTCCCTGACGTGACCGTCACGAAGCGCCCCGGCGGCTTGGGCCCCAGCCGCCGCGCCCTTGCTGCGCGGCGGCCAGCCCGAGCCGACCTCTTCTCGCTGCCCAGGGAGCAGCCCGAGCCCGTTGGGGGGCGTTGCCCAGCGACCAGCCCGAGCCAACACGCCCCGCCGCCGTCAACCCGTCATCCGCCCTGAGGCTCACAGCGAGGCCAAGAAGGCCTTCATGCGGCGCAGAGCCTCCTCGATCTTCGGGAGTGCTGTGGCGTAGCTGCAACGCACGAAGCCGCGGCCCGCCTCGCCGAAGGCTTCCCCCGGCACGACCGCCACTTGGTGCTCGTGCAGCAGGCGCATGCTGAAGGTCTCGGCATCCAAGCCGGTAGGCCGGATGTCGGGGAAGGCGTAGAAAGCGCCGTGTGGCTCGAACGTTGGCAGGCCCATGTCGTTCAGCCCAGCGACGATCGTCCGCCGCCGGGCATCGTAGGCCGCCACCATCTCTTGCACCGCTTCCTCCCCCGACGGGTCGGTGAGCGCATGCAGGGCCGCATACTGGGCTGGCGTTGGGGCCGACATGATGATGTACTGGTGGACCTTGCGCAGCCCAGCAATCAGTGGCGCCGGGCCACACGCGTAGCCGATGCGCCAGCCGGTCATGGCGTAGTCCTTGGAGAACCCGCCCAACAGGATGGTTCGCTCCCGCATGCCGGGGAGGCTTGCGAAGCTGGTGTGCTCTACCCCGTACACCAGACGGTCGTAGATCTCGTCGCTCAGCACGAAGAGATTGTGGGCCTCCGCAACCTGCGCCACTGCCAGCAGCCGTTCGCGGCTCATGGCGGCCCCGGTCGGGTTGTTCGGATAGCCGATCAGAAGGCCGCGCGTCCGCGGCGTGACGCGCGCCTCCAGGTCTGCCGCCGCCAACTGGAAACCGTTGGCCACGTACGTCGGTACCGGCACCGGTCGGCCGCCGGCGAAGCGAATCACCGCCGGATAGGCCACGAAGCACGGCTCCGGCACGAGTACTTCGCTCTCCGGCTCCACCAGCGCGATGGCCGCCGCGTGCAAGGCTTCGCTGACGCCGACGGTGATGAGGACCTCCGACTCCGGGTCGTACGCCACCCCGTAGCGCGTCTCCAAGTGACTGGCCAGGGCGCGACGGAGCTCGATGAGTCCGCTGTTGGAGGTGTAGCCTGTCTTGCCAGCCTCGAGCGAGGCGATGCCGGCCCGTCGAATGGGTTCGGGAGTCACGAAATCGGGCTCGCCGATGCCCAGCGAGATGACTTCGGGCATGGTGGCCACAATGTCGAAGAAGCGGCGAATGCCGGACGGTGGCACTTCCTCCACCCGACGAGTCAACGCGATCGGTGTCGCTGGTGTCGTCATCACGTGCGTCCCTTCCCTGGTGGTGCGATCCCAACAGCCTGTCCCTCGTCGCCGGGCCATGGCGC
Source organism: Anaerolineae bacterium (assembly GCA_034432155.1). GTDB lineage: Bacteria > Chloroflexota > Anaerolineae > Epilineales > Epilineaceae > DAOUCP01. The sequence goes on along the minus strand of DAOUCP010000005.1, from coordinate 24,023 downwards.
CGGCGATGCGCGGGGCCCTCGCGTCGCCCTCGTCGCGGGGCCGTCACGTCAGCCTTGTCGCCGGGCCATGGCGCCGGCTGCCCCGCTCCCTCACGAACCTCCGTCAGCCGCCAGCTCGATCTGCGAGCCATCGCCGATGTTGAGATGCGCTGCGGCGCCGCGAACGCTCGCCGTGGCGCCAACCAGACTGTCCTCCAGTCGAGCGCCGGCCACCGTCGAGCCGGCATCCAGGATGGAATTGCCAATGACCGAGTCCGTGACGCTCACCCCCTCGGCGAGGCTGACGTACGGTCCGATCACGCTCGACTCAACGGTGCAGTCCTTGCCGATGTGCACGTACGGCCCGATCACGCTGCCGCGGATGCGCGCTCCGGCTGCTACGTGCACGGGCGGTCGCAGAGCCACCGACTCAAGGGTCGCACCTTGTGCCTCGCCGGCGACGAGACGGCCGAGCAGATAGCGATTGGCGCATAGCAGGGCCTCGCGGGTGCCACAGTCCTCCCAGACGGTCAGGCGACGGGTCAGGAAGCGGGCTCCCTCGCCGACCATGAGTTGCAGCGCGTCCGCCAGGTAGTACTCGCCCTTGGTCTGAATGCCGAGCTGCAGGAGCCGCGCAACAGCTCGCGCCAGCCAGGCTCCGTCGCGCAGGTAGTACAAGCCGGCGATGGCCAGGTTCGACTTCGGCTGGGGCGACTTCTCCACGAACTCGGTAATCCAGCCGTTGGCGTCAACCGTCACCACCCCGAAGCGACGCGGGTCCTCCACCGGGCTCACAAAGATCACGCCATCGCCGTCGAGCGCCTCGAGCCCTGAGAGATCGGCCTCAAAGATGGTGTCTACGAAGACGATGAGGAGCGGGCCAATCAGCCAAGGGGCGGCGAGACTGATGGCGTGCGCCTGGCCCTTCAGCTCGGACTGCGTCACGAAGCGCAGCGGTACCGTCACCTGGCTGCGGGCATGGGCTTCGAGCTGATCGCCGAGGTGGCCGACAATGAAGATCATCTCGTCGACCGGCAAACCTCGGAGCCGGTCGAGTACATGACCCAGCACCGTCGAACCGGCCACGTGCAACAGGGGCTTGGGCCGGTGATAGGTGTGAGGCCGCAGACGAGTACCCAAGCCCGCCGCTGGAATGAGGACCTTCATTCTGCCACCTCGGCCGAGCGACAACGGATGACGGCCTTCGCCAGCCCCGAGGCGGACCGCCCAGCGCTCCTCCGCGCCTCGGGCGGCCGGATTATAACACGTGTGGTGTAGGGAGCATGCCGTACCGATCGTGCCCCCCGCCGACGCACAGACTGGCGCCGCCAAAGCCGCCCGAGTAGCATTGCGCTCCGCATCGCGGCTGCGCAGGATGCGACAGCGCGATGCTGCCGCAAGTAGAGGAAGGAATCCATCGTGGCCGATGAGCTCGTCAACCGCCTGAACGCGACCATCCAAGCGCGCGCGCCCAGCCTGTGGGCCAGCCTCTCGCCGCTGGGCCGCCGAGCTGCCTACCCACCGGACATTCCTTTCCAGTCGGCCGAGGCGCGGGGCAAGACGTACAACGCAACCATCGGCCAGATCACCGACGGTCACGGTCGCATTCTGGCGCCGCCGGCCATCGAGGGCGCCCTGGAAGGTCTGGCAGATGCGGACCGCAACATGGCACTCTCGTACTCGCCGATCGATGGCCTTGCCGAACTGCGTCAACGCTGGCGAGAGCGCCAGCGGCGCCATCAGCCCGAGGACAAACCATCGGCGCTGCCGCTGGTGGTGGTCGGGCTGACGCACGGCGTCTCGCTGGTCGCCGATCTCTTCGGCGGCGAGGGACGGACCGTGGTCGTGCCCGCGCCTTTCTGGGGCAACTATCGGCTGGCCTTTGCCGTGCGTACCGGGGCGCGGTTGGTTTCGGGTCCCGTCTACCAGGGCGAGGGGTTCAACTGCACGGTGTTCGAGGACGCCTTGGTCGACTTGCCGGCAGGCGAGCCGGCGGTTGCGGTCCTGAACTTCCCCTCAAATCCGGGCGGCTACTCGCCAACGGTCGAGGAACGCGTGCGCATCCGCGCCTCCCTCCTTGGCATCGCCGATCAGCGGCCGCTGGTTGTCCTCTGCGACGATGCCTATGCGGGGTACGTGTTCGAGCCCGAGATCCCAAGCGAATCCATGTTCTGGGACCTAGTCGGTGCCCATCCCAACCTGCTGCCCGTCAAGGTGGACGGCGCCACCAAGGAGTTCTGCCTCTTCGGCGGCCGCGTCGGCTTTGTCACCTTTCCCTTCGATCCTGCCGACGAGGTGATGCCGGCCCTCGAGAGCAAGGCCAAGTGTGTGATGCGGGGCACCGTCAGTTCGCCGGTAGCTACCTCCCAAGTTCTGCTCTTGCAAGCGCTGCGCGACAACACCATCGACGCCGCGATGGAGGCCGTCCGCCAGGTGCTCTGGGAGCGCTACCGATTGCTGAAGGACCTGCTGGCGCGCGTCGACGGCCAGCTGCTCCGTCCCTTGCCTTGCAACTCGGGCTGTTTCGCGCTGCTCGAGATCCCTGCGGAACGGCGCCTGGCCGCCGAGACGGTCCGCCGACGGCTGCTCGACCACTACGATACGGGCGTCATCGCCTTGGCACCGAACTACTTGCGCCTGGCTTTCTGCTCGGTGGCCGCGGAGGCTCTGCCCGAGCTGGTGCAGCGGCTGGAGGCGGCGGTGCGCGATCTGGCCTCGTGAGCCGGCTCGCGTGCGTGCTGCCGGCATGAGCCCTGGCCCGCGGCGTGCCGAAGCGATGGGCGACGGATCCTGGCCACCGCCCCGCAGCTCTGTCCTGGCAACCTTCCGCCGACGGCTGCCGCTCGTTGCCTTGCTGGCCTTCAGCGTCTACGTCGGGCTAGCGCTCTATGGCGACTGGGCGCAGCTCAAGCACTCGCTGGCGCAGTTTCCTTGGGCTTTCCTCCCCCTCGTCCTCGCCCTCGTGCTGTTCAACTACGTCGGTCGCTGGCTCAAGTGGCTTTGGTACCTGCGCCTGATCGGTTCGCCGGTGGGGCGCGCTGACGCCACGCGGGCCTTTGGCATCGGCTTTGCCATGGTGCTCACGCCCGGTAAGCTGGGCGAGTTCGCCAAGAGCCTGGTGGTGAAGCAGACGGCCGGCACGCCCTTGAGCGCCAGCGCACCGATCGTGATCGCCGAACGACTCACCGACGGGCTGGCCATGACCATTCTGGCTGGCGGTGGCTTGTTGGGTGGTGCCCAGCCGCTCGTGCGGCGCTCAGCCGTTCTCCTCTTCGCCCTAATGGCGGTGGCCGTGATGGGCATCTGGTTGCGTCCCATTGCTCTGACGGCCCTGGCCCGGATCGAGCGCTGGCCCCTCGTCGGACAACGGGCGCATGGCCTTCGGGTGGCATACGAGAGTGCCTACACCCTCTTGCGACCCCGGAATCTGCTGATCGCGGTTGCCGTTGGCGTCGTCAGTTGGCTCGGCGAGGGACTTGCCTACTACCTGATTGTGGAGGGCGTGCGGCAGGGTCAGGCTGCCGAGCTGACATTCACGCCGGCGGGCGCAATGGCCGCCGTCTCGGTGTTCAGTCTGAGCACGTTGCTCGGCGCTGCCCTGGCGACCCCAGGCGGCCTGGGCACCATTGAGGCCAGCCTGGTCGGGCTAGGCGGGCACCTGCTCGGTCTGGGCCGCGTCGAAGCGACCGCGGCAGCCCTGCTGGCGCGCTTCGCCACGCTCTGGTTTGGCGTCGCCATCGGCATGGTGAGCCTGGCCTTATGGTGGCGCCTGCTGATCGGTGCGGCAGCAGACGAAGAGAGATCGGCCGGCTGACAAGCCGACGTGCGGTCGAGCGGGGAGACCGGGCCGACCACCTCGCAGGCCGACGTGCGGCCGTGCCGAAAGGCCATCGCCGCCAGGTCGCAGGCCGTGCTATGATGCTCCGTCCCCATGGCCATCTATGTCGACGTCTCGGCCGCCGTGCACCACCGGGCCGGACTGGGGCGCTACGCCGCCAGCCTGAGCCGGGCGCTCGAACCGCTCCTGGGCGACCGCCTGGCTCTGTTCTACAACCGAGAGGGGGGCGCTCAGCCACCGCCGGGTATGGAGAACCTGCCGGCGCGCACCGTCAGCCTGGGCTACAAACCCTGGCGCCTCATGGTCAGCGCCGGCCAGCTGGCCGGCATCGGCTTCGACGATCGGTTTCCCGACGGCGAGCTCTTTCATGCCACCGAGCACCTACTGCCGCCGTTCCGGTCCCTGCCGACGGTACTTACCGTTCACGACCTGGTCTTTCGTCATCTTCCCGAACACCACAAGCCGCTGAACCGCTGGTTCCTGCGCGCCATGATGCCGCGGTTTTGCCGGCGGGCCGACCAGCTCATCGCCGTCTCGCACTTCACCAAGGACGACATCGTGCGCTCCTACGGCATCCCGGCAGCCCGCATCCGCGTCGTCTACGAGGCGGCAGCGCCGAGCTTCTTCCCGCAGGACCCCGACGCCGTGGCGGCGGTCTGTGCCGCCTACGGCATCCCGGAACGCTACGTGCTGACGGTGGGTACCATTGAGCCGCGCAAGAACCTCTCCCGCCTCCTCGTGGCCTACGAACGCGCTCGCGCCGCCGGCCTCACCGACGCGCTGGTGTTGGTCGGCCGGCCGGGCTGGCTGTACGACCGTTTCTTCGCCGACCTGGCGCGCTCGCCAGTCCGCCGCTCAGTCTACTTGCTCGGCTTTGTGCCGGACGAGGCTCTCGCCGCCCTCTATTCGGGGGCGCAAGCCTTCGCCATGGTCAGCGAGTACGAAGGCTTCGGCTTGCCGCTCGTTGAAGCCATGGCCTGTGGCTCGCCGGCTGTCTGCTCCAACTGCACCAGCCTACCCGAGGTCGCCGGTGAGGCGGCGTTGCACGTCGATCCCCGCGATGCGGCGTCGATGGCCGAGGCTCTGTGTCGCCTCTTGGAGGCGCCAGTCCTGGCCGCGGAGCTGCGTCGCCGCGGGCTCGAGCGAGCGCGCACGTTTTCCTGGCAACGGGCTGCCCACGAGACGCGCGACGTCTATGAGTCTGTCCTGGCAAGACGGTCCGGCCCGGGCGGCACCCCGGCGGGCCATCACTTGCCGGGACACTGAGCCGCAATGCCAGGATCCAGGCTCTTGTCGCCGTACGTCTTGTCCCAATGGCTCGCGAAGTCACCGGCCAGCCGGCGGGCGCGTTGCAGGTAGGCCTCGGGATCGGACCAGCTGTTCTGCGGGAACAGAATGTCCGGCGGTACCCCTGGACATGCCTTGGGAATCCACACATGGAAGAGCGGATCCAGAACGTACTCGGCATCCCGCAGCATGCCCGACAGCGCGGCGTCAACGATGGTGCGCGTAATGCTGATGTCCATGCGGGCACCCACACCGTACGGGCCCCCGCTCCAGCCGGTATTGATGAGATAGACCTCGGAGCCATGGCGGTCGATGCGTTCGCCGAGCATCCTGGCATAGTCGTCCGGGTTGCGGGGCATGAAAGGCGAGCCGAAGAACCGTGAGAAGGTCGACACCGGCTCGATGATGCCCGTCTCGGTGCCGGCCAGTTTGCTGGTGTAGCCCATCAAGAACCACAACATCGCCTGCTCGCTGGTCAGACGTGCCACCGGCGGCAGCACGCCGTGGGCGTCGGCAGCCAAGAAGAGGATGGTCCGCGGATGGCCGCTCTTGCCGTCGGCCTTGACGTTGCTCAGGAAGCGCAAGGGGTACGAGGCCCGCGAGTTGGGCGTGAACCGGTCGTCGTCGACATCGAAGCGGCCGTTGGGGTAGATCATGCAGTTCTCGACGATGGCTCCGTGGTCCAGGTAGTGGGCCTCATGGAATACGGCATGCCAGATCTCGGGCTCCTTTTCCTGGCGGAGATTGATGAGCTTGGCGTAGCAGCCATACTCGAAGTTGGCGATGCCCTCGTCACTCCAACCGTGCTCGTCGTCGCCCAGCAGGGCGCGCCGCGGATCTGCCGAGAGGGTGGTCTTCCCCGTTCCGGAGAGCCCCAAGAGCAGAGCACAGTCGCCCGCCGGCCCTTCGTTGGCCGAGCAGTGGATGGGCAGGATGCCTTCGGCTGGCAGGTAGTAGTTCATCACGGTAAACATCGTCTTCTTGACCGACCCGCCATAGGCGGAGCCGTAGACCACGCCGAGTCGCCGGTCGAAGTCCATGGCCACGGCCACGTCCGCTGTCTTGCCGTCCGGCATCTTGCGCAGCCGGCCCTCGTAGCGCAGCGGGTCGAGTTTGTGATAGGGCAGGACCAGGAGGGTGAACGGGCGCCCGGCAAACACACTGCGATCGAGATCGGGCGGGATGGGGCGGAACATGTTGTCGGCGAACAACGCTGTGGACGCCCAATCGGCAATGACGCGCGTCAGCAGGGCGTAGCTGCTCTCGGCGCTCAGTACGCGGTCGACCACGTACAGGCGGCGCTGCTGGCTCAGCGTGGCCAGGGCATCCTCCACGAGCATGTCAAAGGTCTCGGGTAGCATCGGAATGTTGTTGGGCGAGGTCCAGTCAATGGTGTGCTCGCTCTGGGGCCAACGGGCCATGTAGGTATCCAGGGGCCGCCGTCCGCTTGACTCCGCCGGCGTCCACGTGGCCAGCGCGCCGTTGGCGGAGATCATGACCTCCTTGTTGTCCACTACCTCCTGAATCATCCGACGCCGGTCAGGGTTGTACAGCACGTCGCGGTGCTCCTCGAGCAAGCGGGCGATGTGCTGCAGGTGAGTCGCTGCCTCCATGGCGGTGCCTCCTTTGTGGTGCGATAGCCGGTTCGGATGCGCAAGCTTCTGCGGGGGGCACGGCCTGCCCGGGCCCGGCGGCGGCCGCACCCGCGCCCGCGCGGACTCCGGGCGGATGCAGACGATGGCCGCCGCACGGTACCGGCCGTACCCGTGCCCACGCGGGGTCGCCCCGACGCCCTGCGCCAGGCTCGCGGCTGCGACCGCCGCACCCGCGCCCACGCGGGCTCCCGTATTAGACCATTGACGCCATCGACTGTCCAAGTTCTCGTCGAAAGTGGCGCCCTCTGCCGCGCGTGCGTATCATGACCTCGAGCCCACGTCGGCGTGGTCGTCAGCGTGGGCTAGATTATGCATAATGGATGTTATCTATCTTCTGAAGGAGTGAAGGGATGCCGCAAGTGAAGGTAGCATCGCCCATCGTCGAGATGGACGGTGATGAGATGACCCGGGTCATGTGGCAGTGGGTCAAGGAGGAACTCATCCTGCCGTTCGTTGACGTCCCTCTGATCTACTTCGACCTCGGCCTGGAGAACCGGGACCGAACCGAGGATCAGATCACCATCGACGCTGCCAACGCCATCAAGCAATACGGCGTGGGCGTGAAATGCGCCACGATCACGCCCGACGCGCGACGTGTCGCCGAGTACAACCTGAAAAAGCAGTGGCGCAGTCCCAATGGCACCATCCGAGGCATTCTCGACGGCACCGTTTTTCGGACACCGGTCCTGGTCTCGCGTGTGCAACCCATGGTTCGGTCCTGGCAGAAACCCATCACCGTGGGCCGTCACGCGTACGGCGACGTCTATGCCAACCAGGAGTATCGCGTGCCCGGGCCCGGCAAGGCGGAGCTTGTCTTTACCCCGGCCGACGGCGGGCCGTCCGTGCGCCAGACCATCCACGAGTTCGCTGGGCCAGGTGTGATTCAGGGAATCCACAATCGGGACGATTCCATCCGTTCCTTCGCCCGCGCCTGCTTCATGCTGGGCTACGATATGCGTGTTGACGTCTGGTTTGGCGTCAAGGACACCATCTCCAAGACCTACGATGCGCTCTTTCGGGAGGTTTTCGAAGAGGAATTCCGCACCAACTGGCAGGCCCAGTACGAGGCGACCGGCCTAACGTTCTTCTTCACCCTCATCGATGACGCCGTGGCACGGGTGATGAAATCCCCTGGCGGCTTCCTCTGGGCATGCAAGAACTACGATGGCGACGTAATGTCGGACATGGTGGCCTCGGCATGTGGCAGCCTGGCGATGATGTCGTCGGTGCTGGTGTCGCCGGCTGGCTACTTTGAATACGAAGCCGCTCACGGCACCGTCCAGAAGCACTACTATCGCCACCGGGCTGGCGAGGAGACCTCCACGAACTCGATGGCCCTCATCGTCGCCTGGGCGGGGGCGCTGCGCAAGCGAGGGACGCTGGACGGCACCCCCGAGGTGGTGGCCTTCGCCGACCGACTCGAGAAGGCCGCCCTCGACACCATCGACCAGGGCATCATGACGGCCGACCTGGTTCGCTTGACGACGCCGAGTCCAGACATTCGCCAGGTGAACACGCGTGAGTTTATCCGCCAGGTGCGGCAGCGCTTGGAGAACAGCAACTAGGAGGTGTGGCATGGCACAACGAGCGATTCGTGAGGCAGATGGCAAGCGTATGCTCGCTCGCTGGCTGGGTGAGCTATCGGGTGGGCGGTGGCACCTGGCGGACCGCTATCTATCCGTGGGGCCCGGCGTCGAACTGGCCAGCCTGCCGGCCAGGGTTCCCTGGCTAACCAGCGAACGGCTGGTGGTCAAGCCCGACCAGCTCGTCAAGCGGCGGGGCAAGAGCGGCCTCTTGCTCTTGGATGCCGACTGGCCGGCGGCAGCCGCCTGGATTGGCGAGCGGATGGGACAGCCGCTGGAAGTGAACGGCGTGGTGGGCAAGATCGATCATTTCCTGGTGGAGCCGTTCGTGCCGCACCGATCGGACGAGGAGGCCTACCTGGCCATCCTCTCGCAGCGGTCTGGTGACCAGATCCTGTTTCACCCCGCGGGCGGGGTGGATGTCGGTGACATCGATGCCAAGGCGGTCCGGTACCTCGTGCCGGTGGGCGAGATGCCCTCGGTGGCCGAACTGGGCGAGCGGCTGTTTGCCTCCCTGCCGGCCGACAAACAGATGCGACTGGCCGACTTCACGACTGCTCTGTTCCGCTTCTATGCCGACTTGCACTTCGCCTACCTGGAGCTCAACCCCGTCGTCGTGACGGACGCCGCGATCATCCCTCTGGACATGGCCGCCAAGCTGGATGACACAGCCCAATGGCTGGTGGGCGATCGCTGGGGCGACATCGAGTTCCCGCCGCCCTTCGGCCGCGAAGCCACGCCCGAGGAACGCTACGTCAGTGAACTGGATGCGATGTCCGGGGCATCGCTCAAGCTGATGGTCCTCAACCCGCAAGGGCGCGTCTGGAGCATGGTCGCTGGTGGCGGGGCTTCGGTCATCTTTGCCGACACGATTACCGATCTCGGCTACATGCATGAGATGGCGAACTACGGCGAGTACTCCGGCGATCCAAGCGAGGAGCTCACCTACCTGTACGCCAAGACCATCCTCGATCTCATGACGCGGACCTACCGGCCTGACGGCAAGGTGCTCCTGATCGGCGGCGGGATCGCCAACTTCACCGACGTCGCGGCAACGTTCACCGGGATCATCCGGGCGTTGCGGGAGTACGGAGAGAAGCTGCGTCAGCATCATGTGAAGATCTACGTGCGGCGGGGAGGTCCCAACTACCAGGAGGGGCTGCGCCTGATGCGGGAAGTGGGCGAGGAGATCGGTGTGCCGATGGCGGTGTATGGTCCGGAGACGCACATGACGCGCATTGTCTCGATGGCTCTGAAGGAGGTGGCATAGATGGTTGCGGTAAGCTCTTCGGCTGGACAGAACCAGCCCGACTACGTGTTGTTCACGGCGCAAACGCAAGCGTTCATCTACAACATGCAGACGAACGCGGTGCAGCGAATGCTGGACTTCGACTACGCGTCGCGCCGGGCCACTCCCTCGGTAGCTGCCATCATCGACCCGGCTGGCCGAGAGTCCTTCGAGAAGTTCTTCTTCGGCTCGGGAGAGATCTTGTTGCCGGTGTATCGCTCCTTGGAAAGGGCCAGCCAGCGGCATCCGGCTGCCGATGTCGTGATCAGCTTCGCCTCGTTCCGCTCGGCCGCCCAGTCGGCCCACGAGGCGCTCGACCTGCCGGCCATCCGGACGGTGGTGATCATCGCCGAGGGTGTTCCGGAGCGGCAGAGCCGCGAGCTGATCGCCAAGGCGCACCGTCTGGGAAAGTGGATCATCGGGCCGGCCACGGTCGGCGGAATCAAGGCTGGCGCTTTCAAGATCGGCAATACGGGTGGCACGCTGCAGAACATCCTGGAGTCAAAGCTGCACCGGCCCGGCTCGGTTGGCTTCGTCTCGAAGTCCGGCGGTATGTCGAACGAGTGTTACAACATCATTGCCCGGAACACGGACGGCCTGTACGAAGGCATCGCCATTGGTGGGGATCGGTACCCTGGCTCGACGTTGTTGGAGCATCTGCTGCGCTACGAGGCCGACCCAAACGTGAAAATGCTCGTCTCGCTGGGCGAGGTGGGTGGCACCGACGAATACGAGATTGTCGATGCTCTGCGCGACGGCCGGATCCGCAAGCCGCTGGTCATCTGGGTGACCGGGACATGCGCCAAGGCATTCAAGACGGGCGTCCAGTTCGGCCATGCCGGTGCTTCGGCATCGGCAGAGCTGGAGACGGCTGACGCCAAGAATGCTGCTCTGGCGGCGGCGGGGGCAATCGTGCCGCGGTCCTTCGATGACTACGGCGACCGAATCCGAGAGGTCTACGAATCGCTCGTTGCCCAGGGAGTCATCACGCCGGCGCCAGAGGTGGAGCCGCCGCCTGTGCCGCAGGACTACCGCGTAGCGGTGCAAAGGGGCCTGGTACGGCGTCCTGCTTCCATCGTCTCCTCGATCTCCGATGATCGCGGCACCGAGCTTACCTATGGCGATCTGCCCATCTCCGAGGTGATCGAGCGCTGGATCGGCATCGGCGGCGTCATCTCGCAACTGTGGTTCAAGCGCCTGCTGCCCGAGTACGCCACTCGGTTCATCGAGATGGCGCTGATGATCACCGCCGACCACGGCCCGGCGGTCTCCGGCGCTCACAATACCATCGTCGCCACCCGCGCTGGCAAGGACCTCGTCTCCTCGCTGGCGTCGGGCTTGCTCACCATCGGACCGCGGTTTGGAGGCGCCATCGACGACGCCGCTCGCTACTTCTCGCAGGCATACGATGCCGGGATGTCGCCCAAGGCGTTCGTGGACGACATGAAGGCGCGCGGCATCCGCATTCCAGGCATTGGACACCGCGTCAAGTCGATCCACAACCCCGACATGCGGGTTAAGTTGCTGGTGGACTATGCCCTCGCGAACTTTGCCAATCCAGCGATTCTCAAGTACGCGCTGGAAGTGGAGAAGGTCACCACGCAGAAGCGGGACAACCTCATCCTGAACGTGGACGGTTGCATCGGCATCTGCTTTGTCGACCTGCTGCGCGCCGAGTTCCCGCGCGAGGAGGCCGATGAGTACGTGGCCTTGGGTGCCTTGAACGGCCTGTTCGTCCTGGGCCGCTCGATTGGCCTCATCGGCCATCATCTCGACCAGAAGCGCCTGAAGCAGGGTCTGTATCGTCATCCCTGGGATGACATCGCCTACCTGAAGTAGCACGGCTCGCGTCGGCCGCGGCCGCCGGCCGGGTCCCAGGCAACCGGCGACGCGGCGACAGCGCAACGAGGGACGGGGGCTACGGTGACGGATGGCGGGGCGGCAACCGGACGACCCACGGGGGCCGTCCCCGCCAACGTGGGGGAGCCGCGGGGCTGGGGCGTCCCCGCCAACGATGGGCCGCTGCGAGATGGGGGCGTCCGCACCCACGATCGGCCGCCGCGAGACGGGGCTGTCCCACGGGCCGTCGAGCAGATGGCCTGGCTCCTTGCCTGGCGCTGGTGGGCGCCGCTGGCAATCGGACTGGCCGTCCTGTGCGGCAGGCTCGTGGGCCTGCCACTCGCTACGGCGCCCGTTCTCGCCGTGGCGGCGTCGATGTGGGGCTACAACGCGGTTCTGGCCTGGCTAGAGCGGCGGCTGCGGCGGCGACCGACCACGGCGGCCGAATCCCGCCGCGAGGCCGTCCTAAGCCGGCGGCTGGTGTTTGCCAGCCTTGGCCTCGACGGCGCGGCTGTCTTTGCCCTGGTTCAGCTGTCGGCGGGCCTGGCGAGCCCCCTCTTGCCCTTCCTTCTCTGGCCCGTCGTCTTGGCTGCCCTGGGGCTGGGCAAGCGTTGGGCCTGGCTGGTGGCGGGTCTAATCGTCGCTGGCCTAGCAGCCGGCACCTTCCTCGATCGGGCTAACATTCTTGCCGTACCGGGCGCTCACCTGGGCGACGCGGCGCCGACGGCTGGCGATGCTCTGGCGTGGGACGCAGTGCGTCTGGCTTGCTTCGCCAGCGCAGCCTTCCTCGTCGCCACCGTGACGGCGTGCCTGGTCGAGCGGCTGCGCCGTGAGACCGAGCGCGCTGCCGAGACGCAGGCTGCTCTGGCCGCGGAGCGGGCCCGTTTCCTGTTGCAGGTGGCGCACAATCTGCGCGCCCCGCTGGATGCCTCCGTGAGCATGCTGGACGTGGTGCGGCAGGGCTATGCGGGCGAGCTGGCCGAGCCGCAGCGCCAGACGCTCGAGCGGGTGCGGGGTCGCCTGGCCATGCTGGCCACGGTGGTGAGCGAGCTCTTGCTCTTGGGTCGGACCCGCGAGATGGCAACAAGCGCGAAGGTCGGGACGGTGGATCTGGCGGCGGTGACCCGCACGGTGGTCGCGACCTTCGCCGATCTGGCGCGGCAACGTTCCCTCCAGTTGCAGGTCGATCTGCCCGAGACTCCCTTATGGGTGGCCAGCGATGCAGCCATCCTGCGTCAGGTGATTGAGAACCTGCTGTCTAACGGGCTGAAGTACACGCCGCCTGGCGGCACCGTCTGGCTGGCCGCGGCCGCGGTGGGCGATCGGATCGAGCTGCGGGTGCGGGACACAGGCATCGGGATTCCCATCGCCGAGCAGCCGCGACTCTTCGAGCCCTTCTACCGGGCGAAGAACGCGCGATCGGTCGAGGGCACCGGCCTCGGCCTGGCGTTCGTCAAGGAAGCCGTGGAGCGGCAGGGTGGCACCGTCGCGCTGTGGAGCCGCGAGGGCCAGGGAAGCGAGTTCGTGATCCGCCTGCCGGCAGCCCAACCGCCGAGCGACGGAGCAGCCCAAGTGCCGGGCGGCCGACTGCGCGAACCGGAGACCGACGGCCCTGCCCTGGCTTAGTCGCCGCCCGGCTCGCCAGCTCCTGGCTGGCCGCGCAGGGCCGCCCGCAGCGTTCGCACCAAGGTGGCCGGATCGACAGGCTTCTGGAAGATGCCTGCCAGCCCGAGGCTCGCCGGGTCGGCCGTCGTCGACAGGGCGTCGCCCACCGAGCTCAGCAGGAAGACGGGAGCCGTGTTGCCCGCCAGCTGGAGCGACCGGACGAAGCCGGTGCCCGAGTCCACCTCTTCCATCATGAGATCGGCCAGGATAAGGTCCGGCTGACTCTCCGCGAAGCGCGCCAGGCCCTCCTCGGCGCTGCCTGCCGTCTGGCAGGCGAAGCCATTGGCCTCGAGAATGGTGCGCATGACATCCACCACATCCGGGTCATCGTCGACGACCAGGACGGTCACCGGTCTGCCAGCCATATCTCCTCCTGTTCAGCTGTCACCTGATTGGCGCGTTCCGCCGCGACATGATTGGCGCATTCCGCTGCCAGCCGGTTGGCGCATCCCGCTATCACCTGATTGGCGCATTCCGCTGCCAGCCGGTTGGCGCATCCCGCCGCACCCTGGTTGGCGTAGCGCTCGAGCATCACCAACCGTGCGCTGTGCTCATGCCCCAGAAGCTCGGCGAGGCATTGCACGGCGAGCTTGAGGTTGCGACGAGCGCCTTCGGAAAGCTGCTCGTCGAAGTGGTCGAACTCGTAGCCACGGATGGCCATGAGGAAGCCAGGGGGCGAGACGCCATCGAGCTCGGCGGCGAGGGCCAGCAAGGCTCCCGGCTGGCTCGCGTGGCTCGAGAAGGGAGCTACCCGTACCGGCCGCACTGGCTCCAGGCAGAAAGGCTCCGGTCCGCCCCGAGCGGCGTCGATGAACACTACCGCGGCGTGCTCGGCGATGCGGGCCGCGTCCTCTACCATCAGTTGGTAGTCAGCCTCGACGGTCACGCCCGGCAGCGCGTGCCCGGCTAGCATCTCGGCCGCCGCCGGCCCCAGACCGTCGTCCTGGCGCCCCGGATTCCCGAACGCCAGCACCAGCACCGGCTCCATTGCGCCCGTCACCGTGCCATCCCCGCGAAAGCACTCGCCACGCCTAGCGAACTGCTCGATCCACCATCTGGCCGCCGACATCGATCAGCTCGACCACCAGCCGCATCTGGCCCAAAGCATGGGTGGCGCACGACAGGCAAGGATCGTAAGCCCGAATGGCCACCTCAATGTGGTTGAGGAGCGCTTCGGTGATCACCGGCTGCCCGGACAAGTGATCCATGGCCACGCGGGTCACCGCCCGATTCATGGGCTCATTGTTGTTGGTGGTGGAGACAATCAGATTGCAGCGCCGAATGAGGTCGTCGTCGCCCACCTCATAGTGGTGGAACAACGTCCCGCGCGGGGCTTCCACGATGCCGACGGCTTCGTGGCGGCGTTCCCCGCGCAGCTGAAGTTCGCTGCCCTGCAAGTCGGGGTCGTCCAAGAGCGCGCGGATCTTCTCGGCGGCGTGCAAGAGCTCGATCATCCGTGCCCAGTGGTAGGCCAGGGTCATGGGACTCGGCGCCTCGCCGAACGTCTCGCGAAACCGCCGCCGCTCGACCTCGGCCTCTGGGGTATCGATGCGTTCGCAGGTGTTGAGTCGAGCCAACGGACCGACTCGGTACCAGCCCTTCTCAGGTCCCAGCGTGCGAAGGAACGGAAACTTCATGTAGCTCCATGGGCGGACCTCCTCGGCGATGAAGTCCGCGTAGCTCTGATTGTCCACGCCATCGAAGATTCGCTCGCCGCGGGCATCGATGGCTCGCAGGCGGCCGTCGTACAGCTCCAGCTCACCGTTCGGGCCTACGATCGACAGGTGGTTGGAGGGGAACGAGCCAAAGGGCGCGAGCTGCTCCAAGTGCTCGATGATGTAACTGCGCGCCAGGTTGACAGCGCCGCGCGCCGCGGCCATGACGTCGTCCATCTCACGGCGCAACACGTCGCGCTCGGCAGGTGACAGGTTCTTGTTCACGCCGCCCGGAATCGCTCCGGTGCCGTGAATGCGCTTGCCGGCGGTGTAACGGATGACCTCCTGGCCAAAGCGGCGCAACAGAATGCCCTGCTTGGCGATGTCAGGATGGCGCGCGGCTACGCCAACGATGTTCCGAATGGCCGGATCGGCATCGAACCCAAATAGGAGGTCGGGCGAGGACAAATGAAAGAAGTGCAGCGCGTGCGATTGCAGAATCTGGCCGTAGTGCATGAGGCGCCGCATCTTCTCGGCGGTCGGCGTGAGGCGGTCGACGCCTACGATGCGATCCATCGCCTTGGCAGCCGCCAGGTGGTGGCTGACCGGACAGATGCCGCACAGGCGCTGGACCAGTACAGGCGCCTCCCAGAAGGGCCGCCCGATCACAAAGCGCTCGAAGCCCCGAAACTCGACGATGTGCAGCCGCGCCTGCTGCACGTGGTTCTGTCCATCGAGCAAGATGGTGACCTTGCCGTGGCCTTCCACGCGGGTGACCGCATCGATGGCAATGCGCGTCGTGTCTGACCCGTGAGACACCGTCGGTGCTCCTCTCTCAGTCGTACTTGATCAGCTGGTACGGTAACTGCAGTGGCGCGCCGTCGAGCAGTGCCCGGATGGCTTGCCAGATGGCCTCCGCCGACGGTGGGCAGCCGGGCAGGAAGTGATCGATGTGCACGACCTCATGGCAGGGGTAGACGCGGTCCAGAAGCCGCGGAATCTCCGGATCGTCCGGGATGCGGGCGCCCGGGTTGTGCACCGTTGGGCCTTGCACGAACGCTTCGCGTAGACACTCGTCCAAGGAGACCATGTTGCGCAGCGCCGGCAGGCCGCCGCTGATGGCGCAATCGCCGACCGAGACGAGGACGTCGCAGTGCTGGCGGAAGTCAAGGAGCACGTGCACATTCTCCTCGTTGGCACAACCACCTTCGATCAGACCGATTTGTACCCGGCCGCGAAAGCGCTTGAAATCGTCGATCGGCGAGCGATCGAAGTCCACGCGCTCGACCAGCTCCAGCAAGCGCTCGTCGATATCCAGTAGCGACATGTGGCAGCCAAAGCAGCCCGCCAGCGAGCATGTGGCCACCTTCGGTTTGTCACTCATTTCGCCTCCCTGACGCCTTCCCGAGCGCCGGCTGCCCCACCGATCGGCACCCGGTCATAGGCGCGGCTGCCGATCGGAATGGCGAAGCCAACCCGCTTCACCAGAATGGCGCCCACGGGGCACAGGGCTGCCGCTCGATCTGCGGCTGCCATGTCCGTGCCACCCAGGCCGACGGTGCTGTTCACCCCGACGCGTTTGGCCGCGCCGCGACCGACGAACTGGAAGACGTGCTTGCCATCGAGTTCTTGCGATGCCCGAATGCAGCGAGCGCAGAGAATGCAGCGGTTGTGGTCCACCAGAATGGCGGGGTGGGTGGCATCTACAGCTCGGACCGGGAACTGGTAGGGATGCTGTGGCACGGTGATCCCGAAGCGGTAGGCCAGGGCCTGCAACTCGCAGTTCCCGCTCTTCTCGCAGAACATGCAGAAGTGGTTGCCCTCCACGAAGAGCATGTCGATGATCTGTCGCCGCAGCTCTGTGAGCCGCGGCGTGTCGTTCTCGACGTTGATGTTAGGGCTTGCCGGCGTGGTGCACGCCGCTTGCGGTCGGCCGTTGACCAAGACGGTGCAGAGGCGGCACGCGCCGTAAGGTGTCAGTTCGGGGTGGTGACACAGGCGCGGGATGTAGACGCCCGCTGCGTTGGCGGCAGCCATGATCGTCTGGCCCGGCTCGGCCGGCACAGCCTGTCCGTCGATGGTGATGGTGAAAGGCTCCGTCATGTCATCTTGCTCCCGCTCGCGAAGGGCGTGTCCAACCGGCCGGTGATGATGTCCGAGGCCCGCAAGGCGGACGCGAGGTCGAACGACGGTCGCTGCCGATCCGTAGTCGGACGTAGCCGCGAGGCATACGCCTCGGGGAAGGCCTCGAGGCTGGTGAGGATGGGATTGGGCGAGGTCTGGCCAAGTCCGCAGCGACTCAGCGTGCGGACGGACTCGCCGAGGGATCGGAGATAGTCGAGGTCTCCCTCCTCGCCCTGGCCCGCCAAGATGCGCTCGATTCGCTGAAGCAGCAAGGTGTTCCCGACGCGACAAGGCGTGCAATAGCCACAGCTTTCGTGCACGAAGAAGCGCATGAACTGGCGCACAATCTCCAGCACGTCGCGCTCGGGGCTGAACACCATGACCGAACCACCGGTCGCCAGCTCCTCGAAGCTGATGGTCCGGTCGAAGTCCTGCGGGCCGACGAGCCGGCCGGAGGGTCCACCCACCTGGACGGCCCCGGCCTCGGGAGCGCCCGCCTCGCGCAACAGCTCGCGCAAGGACAACCCGAACGGGACCTCGTACACGCCTGGCGCCAGACAGTCCCCGGAGACGCTCAGAAGCTTCGTGCCGGCACTGTCCCCGCGACCGAACTGGCTGAACCAGGCGGCACCCATTTCCATGATCCGGGTGGCGCAGCAGAACGTCTCGACGTTGTTGACCACCGAAGGCTGTCCCAAGAAGCCCTTCTGCGCTGGGAAGGGCGGCCGTGTCTTGGGATCCCCCCGCCGGCCCTCGAGCGAGCTGATGAGGGCCGTCTCCTCGCCGCACACGTATGCCCCGGCCCCCAGTCGGATCTGGATGTCGAAGCTCAAGCAGGAGCGGCCGCACAGTTCGCTTCCTAGGAGGCCGGCGGAGCGCATGCGGTCCAGCACGTCCTCGAGGAAGGGTTTCAAGTAGGCGTACTCGCCGCGCAGGTAGACATAACCGGTGTCGGCCCCGATGGCGTACCCGGCGATGGCCATACCTTCGAAGACTAGCTCCGGCTTCTCGGTGAGGATCACCCGATCCTTGAAGGTCCCCGGTTCGCCCTCATCGGCATTGCACAGGACGTACTTGCGCTCGCCGGGGGAGGAGCGGGTGAACTCCCACTTCAGGCCTGTCGGGAAGCCGGCCCCTCCCCGTCCGCGGAGTCGGGCCGCCTTGATCGTCCGGATCACCTCGATCGGGCTCATGGCGACGGCCCGCTGCAATCCCTCGCCCACTTTGGTGTCCGTGAGGATAACCGGTCCCGTCCGGCGTATGTTGTTCATCACCATGGCGCGGACCAGCGGGTGTGCGTTGTTGCCGTCGCCCACGCGGTGCACCAGGCGCTTCGGATCCCGATGCTGCCGCAGTGCCTGCACCATCTCGCGGGCCCGCCCCGGCGTAAGCTCGGTCACCACGGTGTCATTCACCAAGGCGGCCGGTGCCTGGTCGCTCATGCCGATGCAGGCCGTCCATTGGAGGCTCAGCAAGCAATCGGGCGTTGTCTGCCCGAACGGAACGCCCGCCTCGGCTTCCAGGGCCTCGGCAACCTTCTGGACTCCCGCCAGCCGGTCGATCACGTCATCGCACAGCCGGATGACGATCGCGCCTTTGGGCTCGACCGACAGGAAGGTGTAGAAGGAGATCGCGCTCTCGACCTCGACCCGAGGCATGCCCAGGGCGGAGGCGATGGCATCAATGGCCGCCTGGGGCACGCAGCCGAAGCGCTGCTGGACCTCGCGGGCGATGTCGAGGAGGCGCGTCCGGTCCTTGCCAAACGCCTCGCAGGCAGCGATGACAGCGGCTAGATCGTCGTTCATCCGTACCTCATGGGCTGTGGGGTGGAGCGGTTGCGAGAGCCAGAAGATCGGTGACCGGGTATCCCAGCGGGCCGCCAGGCTGGCTTGCCCCGGCGCCACCGGATGCGCCGCCTGAGACCCGACCGGATTATAGGTGGGCCGCGACGGTGGCCCAAGAAATGGCGATTCGGTCGCCGTGCGGCGGGTGAGTCAGTCTCGCGCTGCCACCAGGCAGCGAGCCACGTCGGCGAGCGTCACCAGGCCCACGGTGCGGCCGGTCTCATCGGTGACCATCGCCAGGTGACTGGATTGGCGACGGAACAGCTCCAGCAAGCTTTGGGCCGACAGGGTCTCGGGCACGAGCCGGGTGGGTCGCACCAGGCGCTCGAGATCGAGCGCACCCGTCGCCGATCGCTGCCACCGCACGTAGTCCAGCAGGTGAAGGATGCCGACCACATGATCCAGATCGCCATCGTAGATCGGGAATCGGCTATGTTCGGAGCCCAGGAGTACCCCTTCGAGCGTCTCCTGTCGGATGTCAAGGGGGAAGCCAACGACCTGAGCCCGGGGAGTCATGAGGCTCTGCACCTGCTGCTGGGCGAAGTGCAGCCCCCCGAGCAGGATCTCTCGCTCCCGCACGGCGAGCAATCCACCCTGGGCAGATTCCTGGATCAAGAGCGCCAGCTCTTCCGGGTGGAAGGTGCGTTCTTGCTCCCCGGTCGGCCGGATGCCGGCCAAACGAACGATGGCGTTGCTGCAGCCGTTGACTGCCGCCACCAGCGGGCGGCCGAGACGCTCGGAGAGGCCGACGAAGCGGGCGAGGCCGAGACCGATGGTCTCGGGGTAGCGCAACGCCAGGGACTTGGGCAGCATCTCGCCGAGTACCACGTGCAGGTAGGTCAGGCAGGCGAGGGTCGCGCCGAGGCTGACCGCCTCGGCCTGCTCTGGCGACAACCAGCCGGCCGAGACGAGCGGAAGGGCCACACGCTGGGCCAGCGCCGCTTCGGCCCACATGCCGAGGCCGAGGCTGGCAGCGGTGATGCCGAGCTGCGTGGTGGCCAGCGACCGGTTGAGGGCCGGCAAGTCGGACAGCAGACGCCACAGGTGGCCAGCGTCGGTGTGACCTTCGGCGGCGCGACGCCGAATGCGTGCTGGCCGGACGGCGATGAGCGCGAACTCGGCCGCCACATAGGTGCCGTTGATGGCGAGCAACGCCAGCACCCCAGCGGCAAGGAGCACGAAATCACTCATGGCCCGCTCCGGCTGCCGGGCGAACCACCACCAGCGCTGCCCAGCGCCGTTCCACGCGCCGCACCTCGAGTTCTACGCCAGCCGCAGACACGCGATCGCCGGGCTCAGGGACGCGCCCCAAGAGCTCCATCACCAGGCCGGCCACGGTGTCAGCGGTCGCCGTCGGCAGCGCAGTGCCCAATAGCTCATTCACGTCACCGACCGGCACATCGCCCCGCACCGCGG
This sequence comes from Anaerolineae bacterium, assembly GCA_034432155.1. Lineage (GTDB taxonomy): Bacteria > Chloroflexota > Anaerolineae > Epilineales > Epilineaceae > DAOUCP01. The sequence continues at coordinate 3,850 of DAOUCP010000005.1, read as the reverse complement.
CCCCGCCGTCCGCCAGTCGCTCGATGGCCCGAGGCTCGGCATCGAACTCGTCCCGCACTTCGCCAATGATCTCCTCCAGCAGATCCTCGCGCGTGACGATACCCGCACTACCGCCTTGTTCGTCCAGAACGATGGCCACGGGGGCATTGGCCTGTTGCAGGCGCTGCCAGAGCTCCGCGAGCGGCATCGTCTCCGGGACGAACGGCACCGGTCGCACCGCATCGGCGATGGACGGGCGGCCCGCATGGTGCATGCGGAGCACGTCCTTCAGTTCCACGATACCCTGCAGGTCATCGAAATCCTGCCCATAGACGGCGACGCGGCGCAGGCCGGTTTGGGCCATCCGGGCCAGGACGTCGACCGGTGCTGCCTGGAGCCCGGCTAGGAGGAGGCGTGGTCGCGGGACCATCACCTGGCGGACGGTGCGCCGCGACAGGCGTAGGGCGCGCACTAGCATCCGCCGTTCGATGGGATCAAGCCGGCCGGCTTCCGCGGCCTCCGCGATCAGCAGTTCCAGCTCGGCTGGCGAATGCAGCCGCACACGCGTATCCGCCGGCCGAAGGCCGGCCATGCGCAGCAGGAGATTGGCCGAGCCGTTCAGGAGGGCGATGAAGGGCTGAAAGAGAGCGGTGGCCAGCCGCGTGGGCAGGCTGGTGGCGATCGCCACTCGCTCCGGTTGGGCTAGGGCTACGGCTTTGGGCACCAGCTCGCCGACGATGAGCTGTAGGCCGGTCAGGGCCAGGAGCACAACCGCCGAGGCGAGCGCCGCTGCCCCGGGCAGTCGCCAGCCGGTGCCCGCCAGGCCGCTTGCCAGTCGCTCTGTCAGGCTGCGCTGGGCGTAGATGCCGAGCACGAGACTGGTCGCCGTAATACCGACCTGGCAGCCAGCGACGTAGCGGTCCAGACGCGCCGGCGATGCCAAGAGGGAAGCCAGCCAGGTAGCTCGCCGGTGTCCCCGCGCCGCCAAATGGCTGATCCGGGCGCGTTCCACTGCCACGGCGGAGAGCTCGGCGGCAACGAAGAACGCATTGCCGAGCACGGTGGTCGCCAGGACGACGAGGACCAGGGTCACAGCATCCGAGACGCCGCGACAATGCGGGCTAGCGAAGCACCGCTGGCCCGGCTATCTGCGACGATGTGGGCCGGTGAGGCGCCGTCGGCCCGGCTAGCTGCCACGATGCGAGCCGGCGAGGCACCGTCGGCCCGGCTAGCTGCGACGATGTGGGCCGGCGAAGCACCGTCGGCCCGGCTAGCTGCCCCGTTGTCGGCCGGCGAGGCGCCGTCGGCCCGGCTAGCTGCCCCCATGCGAGCCGGTGAGGCACCGTCGGCCCGGCTGGCTGCGACGATGCGGGCCGGCGAGGCGCTGCGCCGCGCAAGGCGATCAGGGCGACGCCCGGTCCACCCAGGCCGCTTCATCGTCGGGCGGCGGCTCGACCTCGTGCTCCCGCTCTTCGGCAGTGCCGGTCGCCAGCCGGCCGCTTTCCGGTGGCGAGACCGACTCGCCCCGGATGAATGCCTCGGTTAGCTGCCGGGCGATCCAGTCCGGGTACTGCACCGGCGGGCTCTTCATCAGGTAGGCAGACGGTCCCTCGAGGGTGCCGCTCAGGCCTCGATCCAGGCCGATCTTGGCCAGGCGGACGGCATCGATGGTGATCCCTGCCGAGTTGGGGCTGTCCCAGACCTCGAGCTTCAGCTCGATGTTGAGAGGTACATCGCCAAACGCCCGCCCCTCCAACCGGATGTATGCCCATTTGCGATCGGTGAGCCAGGGGACATAGTCAGACGGTCCAATGTAAACGTTCTCGGCGCCCGGATCGTAACCCAACAGGCTGGTGACCGCACGCGTCTTCGAGATCTTCTTGGATTCCAGGCGGGCGCGCTCCAGCATGTTGTAGAAGTCCATGTTGCCGCCCACATTGAGCTGGCTCGTGCGCTCCAGCCGAACGCCGCGATCGCCAAACAGGGTAGCCAGCACGCGGTGGACGATCGTTGCCCCCACCTGACTCTTGATGTCGTCACCGATCATCGGCAGGTTGCGCTGCTGGAACCGCTGTTGCCAGTATGCCTCCCGAGCAATGAACACTGGGATGCAGTTGACGAAGGCACAGCCGGCCTCTAACACGTGTTCGACGTACCACTTGGTGGCCATCTCGCTGCCCACCGGCAGGAAGTTGATCACCACGTCCGTGCCACTGTCGCGCAGGATCTCGGTAACCGCCGATGTCGGACCGGGCGCCTTGCGAATCTTCTGGCTGAGGTAGTAGCCAAGTCCATCGTGGGTCATGCCGCGGTGCACCTTCACGCCCAGGTGCGGCACGTCGGCGAAGCGGATGGTGTTGTTCTGACCCGCCCAGATAGCTTCACTGAGATCCAGGCCGACTTTCTCGACGTCGATGTCAAAGGCAGCGCTGAACTCGATGTCGCGGATGTGGTACCCGCCCAGATCGACATGCATGAGACCGGGAACCACATCCTCGCTCTTGGCATCGCGGTAGTAGTGGACGCCCTGAACCAGCGAGCAGGCGCAGTTGCCGACGCCAATGATGGCTACGCGGACTTTACCGCTCAACGAGAACCTCCTTGCCGTGTGACCGCGTGTGACCCTACGTTGTCTCTGCCGGGGAAGGCTCGGTGATGAGCGAGGGGTCACGATAGCGCTCGCCCACCTCCACCAACATCACCGGGATCCCGTCGGTGATCGGGTAGCGATAGCCGTTGCGGGGATTCACCAGCCACTTGCCGTCGACGAGTATGAGTGGCCCCTTGTCCAGTGGGCAAACCAGCCGCGCCAAGAGGTCAGGGCTCACGTCGCCGCCGAGGGTGCGCTCGTCGATAGCGTACGGATCTTCCTCGTCCCCGCCGAAGGTGAAGCTGTCCTTGCCGACACCCTCGGGGGAGCCCAGGAACCACTTGACGCCCCGCAGCGCGACCAGTGTCGCCCCTGCCAGTGCACCGAGACCCATGAGTCGTCGCCAACGTCGCGCCATGCCCGCCTCCCAATGCCGTCCCGACGGGCCTATTCTATGCCCTCGGCCAGGAGCTGCCAACCTTTTCGCAGCGACTCGGTTGGATCCCAGGCGCGGTGGCGCTAGCTCCGGCGAAACTCCCGAGCCAGGCGCTGGCTGTCCAGTACGATGCGGGTCGGTCGACCGTGCGGGCAGGTGGCCGGCGAGGCGCAGCGCTCGAGATCGCGCACCAGCTCTCGCATCTCGTGCAGTTCGAGCAGTTGTCCTGCCTTGATCGCGGCTTGCTTGCAGACCGAACGAATGAGTCGCTCCTCGAAGGCCAAGGCCAGGGAATCCGATCCCTCACGGGCACCATCGATGACCTGGTGCAACAGCGCCGCGAGCTGCACCGTGGGGATGCCCTCGGGGACCGCCCGTACCATCACCGCATCGCTGCCGAAGGGCTCCAGCTCGAAACCAAGGGCGGCGAACGCGGCCCCGTGCTCCGTCACGACGAGCAACTCCTCGGGTCCCAGGGGCACCACCTCCGGCATCAGGAGTGGCTGGCGGCGGGGAGGCCGGCCGCGCCCAGCGAGTCGCTCGTAGAGAACCCGCTCGTGCGCCGCGTGCTGGTCAATGAGGTACAGACCCTCGGGCCCTTCGGCGACGATGTACATCCGGCCCACCTGCCCGATCACCCGCAGGATGGGCAGGCCGGCCGCATCGGCGCTGGTGAGCGGTGCCTGTTCCCCGTAGCTCGCGCTGGCGGCGTGGCCTTGTCCTTCGTGGACAGCCGTGTCGGCGGTGCGCGGTCTCGGCGGTCGCAGCCACGTCCCGGCCACGGAGACACTGGGCGGTCCGCCACCCCAGCTGGCTACGGACGGGGCGCGCGGGGCGGGGCGGGG
>DAOUCP010000004.1:0-13689 GCA_034432155.1 Anaerolineae bacterium | reverse complement strand
TCCCGAGCGCCCCGCACCAGCGGAGTCCTGCTCGCTGGCTGGCACGATGCGGCGGATGGCCACCGGGCGGCGGATGCCTGGGCGGCAGGCTGGCGGGGTCAGGGAGTGCGGGTGGCGGTGCTGGACACCGGCGTGGACTTCGGCCACCAGGACTTGCAGGCAGCCTGGGCCGTGCTACCCGAGGGCCACCCCTATGCGGGCTGGCCACAGGTCTACGATCCGAGCGCCGCCTACGCCTTCGTTGTCGCCCACAAGCTGACCGGCGACCATGAGGGGTTGCGTCGCGGCCAGGTGAGTCTCTTGGAACCTTACCAGGAGACGGCCACCGAGCCTTTGCCCGACGATCCGACCGCCGCCGGGGCATGCTTCCGGCCCCTCATGCGCTTGGCGGACGGCACGGCACAACTGGCAGACCACTGCGTCGAGTACCAGTTGCCCGTATCGGCCAGTGGCCGCGCGCGCTATGGGCATCATCCCGACACGTTCCTGGCACGCATCCCGCGGTCGCCCAGTCATGCCGCGCCGTACGACCCGATCAGGCAGGCCACACCGTTACCCGTGAAGAAGCGACCGGTGGTTGGCTACCCCGTGACCCCCGCCGACGGTCCCGAGCCCACCGAGTATGCCGGCGTGTTGCTCCTTGACCCCGAAGTGCCGGGACGCTACGACACCGTGTACGTTGACCTGGACAAGGACCACGATTTCCGAGATGAAAAGGCGGTCACCAAGGCCAGCCCGCTCTCGACCCACGATTTGAATGGTGACGGCACCGCCGATCTATCGGGTGGTCTCTTGTACTACCTTGCCGACGGGCGGTTGCCGATTCCCGGCGGCTACTTGTGGGGTGTTGAGGACGAAGTACCCGCCGCCGGCAGCCTGCTCGGCCTCTTGGTGGACAACGGTATCCACGGCACCCTTTGCGCCTCCAACATCGCCTCGCGCGGGCGCTTGGGTCCGCCGCCTTGGGCGCCCGCCTATCGAGACCTGGAGTCCGGCAGGCCGGCGATCATCAACCCCGGCATGGCGCCGGAGGCAGCGGTGGTGGCGGTGGGTGACGCTTACAGCGGTTTCCTGGGCATGGCCACTGCCTGGCGCTATGTGGTCTTCGGTCATGATCCAGCGCGGAACGACGACGACATTCAGATCGCCTCCAACAGCTACGGCTTCTCCAACGTAGACGAAGATGGCTGGGAGTTAGATGGCCGCCTTGTGGATCACTACCTCCGGCGCTTTGCGCCCGCTCTATCCTGGGTGAAGTCGACGGGCAACGGTGCGCCGGGCTACGGCACTCTGACCGCGCCGGCACCGGCCATGGCCATCATGGTCGGGGCTTCGAGCCAGCACGGCGCATCGAGCACCCTGTCGATCACCGATACGAATCAGATCACCTTCGGGGACGTGGTCAGCTTCTCTAACCGCGGCCCGACTGCCAATGGCCGCGGCGGACCCGACATCCTGGCCAACGGCAGCGATGGCTGGGGGGCCTTGCCGCTCTCCGTGCTGCCGGCGTTCCGCGGTGCGGGCATGGCAATCCCGTTCGGAGCTTGGGCCAACCAGCCCTGGGCCGGCACCAGTCGGTCGAGCCCCGTGGTGGCCGGTGGCCTGGCCGTGCTGTACCAGGCATACCGCGAGCGCCACGAGAACTGGCCAACGGCTGCCGAAGCGCGGGCGCTGCTCATGGCCGGTGCGCGCTTCGCCGGCTACAACAGCTTCGCTGGCGGCGCCGGGGTGCTCGACATTGCCGACGCAGCCCGCCTGGCGGCTGGCCAGTACGGTGTTTACGCCATGCCGCCCAGTTGGACGGCAGGTGACTACCGGGGCGCCTCGGCGCCGGCATTCGCCAAGATCCTGTTCGCCGGCGAAGCGGCGTCGGATACGGTGCAGCTCCACAATCCCATGGCCAGTCCGATCGACGTGCGGATCAGCGCCGGACGGGTGGTTCAGATCGGTAGCACAGATCTATCGCTGAACACCAAGCTGTCCACCGAATCCGAATACTCCACGTCCATTCCCAACTACGTGGTCGCCATCGACAAGGCGCTCATCCCTCAGAACACGGAACTCATGGTGGTGCACGCCATTCTGCCGATGGAAATGGCCGATGTGAACGGCGACAACAACCCGGCTTTGGAGAACAGCTTCCAGATACGCTTGTTGCGCCATACCGATCACAACCGCAACCTTCGGCTATGGAGAGATGCCAACCTCAACAAATCGGTGAACTTCGAACTTGACGAGCAGGGTGCCGTCGTTTGGTCCACTGCGGAGATGGACCGCTACGAATACGAAGTGGTGGACGAGGACTTCGCCGAGGGGAACACTTGGGCGCTCAGCATGCACCACCCCCTGGAACGGTGGTCGTCAGGGCTGTACCTTGGCGTGTGGCATGGACCGATGGAATGCCAGAACGAGCAGGACCCGGCCACCTGCCTGGGACGAACGCCGTTGACGCCGCAACTGCGGATCCAGTTCCGACTGAACTTCTACCGCTACGAGGACTGGAGCTGGCTCAACCTCCCCAGGGGCGCCATGCGCCTGCCGGCCCAGCAGGCGACGCCGCTGGCAGTCGCGCTGCGCGTGCCCGCCGACACGGCGCCAGGAGCGCACGAGGGCGCCATCTTTGTCGATTACGATCGCGCACCGGACGACATGCGTCTGCCAAGCGGCGGCGGCTACGAGCTCCTCCAACGCCGGCTGACCATCCCGGTGAACGTCAACGTGGCCGCCCGCTGTCACTGGCAGGGCTTCCTGACTCTGGGCGGAGCGGCGGCCAGGGCCGACCGCCTGCCATACGACAACGGTGCCGTCGCTGGCCTCCAGGACCGGGTGTGGCGAATGGAAACGGGCGACTGGCGCTTCTTCTTCCTGGACGCGGACACGCCCGACCCCGGCACCTTCTGGCTCCTTCGGACGCGCTGGCAGGACCGGGTCCCGGCATTGTCCGACATCGACACCAGCCTGTGGGGACCGACGAGCGATCGCTTCAGCGACCCCCGGCAGCCAGAGAATCGGGCCGACGACTGGTCGGACCCGGAGTGGTACGGGCCCTACCGCTTGGAGCGTGTGGCCCAGAGCGCCTCTGGCTACCGGGGCCAAGGCACCTGGCTGCGCGGCACGTCGAGCGGTGGCGACGAGGACTGGCTAGCGGCCGCAGCCCGAGGCGGCCTGCACGAAGTCATGTTGCACAATGTGCGCTCCAGTGGGGCGATTCACGAGCTGCCGTTCGAGACGACAGTGAGCTCGATCCAGGTGTCGCCGGCCCCTGTGACGCTGTTTGGCGATACCTGCCGCGATGTCCGTGTGATTTCGCAGCTCGACCTGCCGCAACTGGGCCTGGTGGCGGCCGGTCTGGCGGAACCTTGGCGATGGGCCGGGGGCCGGATTGGGCCCGATGAGATGCTCACCCGCACCCTCACCCTTCCGGAGCCAGCGGCCCGGTTCGACCTGACGCTGGCCAGCCCTCCCGACACCCAGTTGGTCCTCGCCATCTGGTATGACGCGAACGCCGACGGGAAGCCGGCCGACGACGAGCTGCTGGGCCTCTCGCTGGATGAAGCGAACCGCCAGACCATGTCGCTGCCTGGCATCCGGCCACCTGGCGACTACGTGATCGGGGTCATGCCGCAATCGGTGCCGGCGACGGGGACCGAGTTCGACCTGGTCGCGGAGGTCGCCTATGGTCGGGGGCTGCATCTCGAGGGCGCAACGCCCTCCACCTTAGCCGCCGGTGAGCCGCTGGTCATCCGGATGTGCGCCGCGAGCGGATCTGCGGCCGTCGGACCGCTGCACGGTGTGCTGGCCATCGGCACCGGCTCGAGCGAGGCGGTGGTGCGCATTCCGGTGACGTGGTACGCCCAGCCGCCGCACCGCCTGGCGTTGCCCCGCTTGAGCCGATCGGTCGAGCCGTAGCGGGGCCTTGGGCCTGAGCGATCCCAGGAAACGAGGAAACCGACGGATGTCGCCATCGCCTGACCTGGTGCTGTTGCACGCACCGAGCGTCTACGACTTTCGGCAGCAGTCGATCCTGCACGGCCCGGTGAGCGATCTCGTGCCATCGACGCCGGTGTTCGAGATGTATCCCATCGGCTTCACCACCCTGGCCGAGTACCTGGAACGGCACGGCTTTCGGGTGCGCATCGTCAACCTGGCGGTGCGCATGCTGCACCAGCCGGATTTCGATGTCGAGGCCTGCTTGCGCTCCCTCGCGCCTGCGGCCTTCGGCCTCGACCTCCATTGGCTGCCGCACGCCCATGGTGCACTGGCGATCGCCGAGCGGCTGAAGACTCTCCAGCCCAAGATTCCGGTCATCCTGGGCGGCTTCTCGGCCAGCTTCTACGCCGATGAGATTCTCCGTCTGCCTTATGTGGACTATGTGATTCGCGGCGATTCGACCGAAGAGCCATTGCGGATGCTGATGGCCTCGTTGACCGGCAGAGCAGCCATCGGTCTGGCCGGCATCCCCAACCTGTCCTGGCGGGAGCGGGACGGCTCGGTGCGGCATAACCCGATCGGCTACTGCCCAGCCGATCTGGACCACGTGATGCTCGACTACCGCTACGTGCTGCGCGCGGCGGCCCGCGACCTGGACGTGCGCAGCTACGTCCCCTTCAAGGACTGGTTGGACTACCCGATCATGGCCGCCCTGACATGCCGAGGGTGCACCAAGGAGTGCGTGACTTGCGGCGGCTCCGCAAGTGCGTTCCGCCTGGTGCACGGGCGAAGCCGGCCCGCTTTTCGGAGCCCCGAGCGCTTAGCGCAGGACGTGCAGCGCGCCTCGGCGATCAGCCGGGGACCGGTGTTCGTGTTGGGCGACCTGCGCCAGGCCGGTCACGACTACGCGCAGCGCTTCCTGGCAGCCATGGGCGGTTTCCGCCGTCCGGTCATCGTGGAGCTGTTCGCCCCGGCCACAGATGGATTCCTGCGGCAAGTCAGCGGAACGTTTTCCGACTTCACGCTGGAAGTGTCGCTGGAAAGCCACGACCCGGCCATCCGGCGCGCCTTCGGAAAGCCGTACGACAACGAACCCATGGAGCGGACGATCGCCGCGGCGCTGGACGCCGGTGCCCGACGCGTGGATGTGTTCTTCATGATTGGACTGCCGAAGCAAACGCCAGAGTCGGTGATGGCGACGGTGGATTACGCGGCAGCACTGCTGCGTCGCTTCGGCGGCGACGGTCGGCTGGCGCCCTTCATCTCACCGTTGGCGCCCTTCCTAGACCCCGGCAGTCGCGCCTTTGCCGAGCCCCAACGTCACGGCTACCGACTCTTGGCGCGTACCCTGGAGGAGCATCGGCGCCGGCTGGTGGCGCCGAGTTGGAAGTGGGTGCTCAACTACGAGACCCGCTGGTTGAGCCGCGACGAACTGGTGGCCGTCACCTACGCAGCGGGTCGGCGAATGAACCAACTCAAGGCTGAACATGGCTTGGTGACCGCCAGCCAAGCGACGGCCACCGAGCGGCGGATCGACCAGGCCGTGGCCGTCATGGGCGAGATCGACTGCTTGGTGACCCGGGCGACACCCGCCGAGCGCGAGCGGCGCCTGGCGGAATGGAAGCCCTTGATCGATCGCCTGAACATGTCGACGGTGTGTGACAAGCGTGAGCTGAACCTTGCCGTGCGCGGACCTGGCATTCGCTACCTGACGGTAGCTCGACTGCTGGCCGCGGAAGCAGCGGTGTCCGTCGGCCGGCGCCTGCAGAGCGCGCTCCGCAGCGCCGGGCCGGGAAGCGCCACAGTGGAGTGAGCTCGCCAGCCCCAGCGGATTGCTGGAGGCGAGGCGGGCAGAAGAGGTGACCGGATCCGGTAGATCGCGACACGCTACAACGGAGGAAGAACATGGGCCGTAACGTTTGCTTGCTCATCCTCCTCGCCGCAGCGGCCGGTGGCAGCGCCGCGGCCGGCGGACCGGCGGGCGCCAGCACCCCGAGCTCGCCGATGCTTCTTCCGATGGCCATCGTGCTCGATGTCGGCGCCGACAGCGACACCGATCCCGCCGCTGGCGCCTACCTCGAGGAGGGAGCCGGGCTCTCGGAGCGCCAGGTCGCGGACGGCATCACCTACCGCAGCCTGAACGAGGCGCGAGGCTTCCTGTTCCGTCTTGCGCCGGGCGCTCTGCCGCTCCGCCACGGGGTACCGTACACGAACGCCGTCCTGACCATCCGCTATCGCGACGTTGTCGAAGAAACGAACTGCTATCGCTGGTCGGCGAGTCGCGCCTACTGCTGGCCGCGTATCAGCCACCGCCTGGACTACGGGTACGCCCCCCAACCCCACTGGCATGCCTTGATCAGCTTCGCCGGTCTGGCCGACAACGCCTGGAAAGAGACCAGCGCTTACCTGGAGGCGAGTCCGTGGCAGACCTTGCGCGCCATCGACGGCTGGTTCGAGTTCCAGCTGACCTACCCCGATCAGCTGGGTGACTACCAGCCGCTGCCGATTGACCGGATTGAGTTGCGCTTCGTTGCCGCAGACGAGTTCGAACGCCTACGCGAGGCCGATCGGGCGGCGCGGACCCTGACTCGCCGTGATTATGTCGAGTCGCGCACCTGGACGGCGCGGCCAGGCGATCCGCCCTTTGTCCTGTACGCTCGGAATCGGCTGCAGCGCATCTTCCCCAACTCGGTGCCCGAGCGCTCCGAACGGGTGCACGCACTTGAGGTGGCCGAAGTTGCCGGCGAAGCGGAACCCGTCAGCTTCGCCATCTATGCCCTTCAAGACCTGGAGGCTGTCCAAGTCCACGTGTCGGATTTGCGCGGTCCAGGCGGCACCATTGGTCAAGACAGAATCCACGTGCAGCGTGTCGGGGTGGTCGACAAGCGTTGGGCGTACTCGACCGACGGCTACTACGGCGCCAATCCGTGGATCCTCTTGGACGGCACACCTTTTGCGCAACGAGCTGGCACGAGCCAGCAGCTTTGGATCACCATCCAAACACCTGCCGAAGCTCCCCCCGGTACCTACGTGGGGCGCATTGGCGTGGAGCCCGCCAACGCGCCGTCGGCGGAACTGGATCTACGGCTGACCTTGCTGTCGGTGGCGCTCGAGCCACCGGATGCCCAGCCGTTCCTGTACCACTCACCCTATTTGCCCGGGAAGTACTTCGCCACCGATCGTCTCGTCGCCCTGCGCGACATGGCCGACCACGACATCAACCCCATCATCTACCTGGACGCGTCGATCGATCTTACGACCTTCGACGTCGATGTCGGCGATATCGACCAAGAACTGGCTGAGCTCCATGCCCTGGGCATTCTGCCGCGCGAGCCACGGGTCGGCATCATCGACAACGCCTACACCTTGTTCCGTCGCCTCTGCCCAGGCGTGGTCGAGTTCGGCGCCCCATGCCCACAGTTCGACGAGGTGTACCGCGGTGCACTGCGCGCCTATCGGGCGGCCTTCGCGCCCTACGATGTCGAGCCCCTGTTTACCTTCCGCGATGAGCCCGGCTCGGACCCCGAACGCCGACGGCCGAGCAACTACCTGAACCGCTTGACCCAGGAGATCGGTCTGCGCACCTGGGTGACCTACTATCCGGATTGTGAGCGCCCCTTGGCCGGCCACAGCTTTTCCCTGGACGAACTGGCCGGCGCTGTCGCCCGCGCTTCCCTCCCGGTGGCAGAGGATCCGCAACTCGTCGGCTACTGGGACTTCGACGCCGACGCCGTGGATCGCTCGGTCTACCATCATGCGGGCCTCCTGGAAGGCGGGGCGACGGTGGCCGACGGCGTGCTGCGGTTGCCGGACGAGCAGTCCGCCATGCGGGTTCCCCATGCGCCAAGCCTGGTGCTGACCGACACCTTGACCATTGGCTTCTGGTTCAAGCCCCTGGCCTGCTCCACGGCCTATGCCCGCCATCCCTTCGCCAAATGGTCGGGCACCAGCGACGCCAATTACGTCTTCTACTTTTTCGGCAGCTACGACGGCCGCAACCCCGAATACGCCGGTCGCTTGGGGTGGTACGCCAACGCCGGCGGCGTCTGGAGCGCGGTGTCCGCGACCGCGACCTTGGACTGCGAAGCCGGGATGGATCGCTGGTACCACATCCTCTGGGTCTACGAGGCGGCCCGTGGTGCCACGCTCTACGTCAACGGTCTGCCGTTCCCCGGCTCCGGACGAGGCAACCTGGCAGCCAATGCACAGCCCTTGCGCATCGGCGGCTTCCGCGGGGAGATGGACGACATCGTCTTGCTCCATCGCCCGCTGTCGGCAGCCGAAACCCTGGCCTTCGCCCAGGCCATCAACCGCGGCTACCCCCAGGAGCAGACGGCCCGCCTGACGGCAACGGTCACGCCAGCCATCAGCGAGACCCTGACGCTGGCCATCGCCGATGAAGTGAGACTGCCAGCCGAGCTCGAGTCTCACAAGTCGTTGTGGCTGGATGGCCGCCTCGTCTGGACGGCCGACGCTCTGCCCCATGCGTACCAGCTGGTGCCCATCGCGTTGCCACCATCCTCCTTGGGCAGACCGGTCGCGATCGAGCTACGCATCGTTAACGGTCACAGTCGCCGCGAGCAGCTGCAGGTGGACTTCGTAGAGGACACCTGGCGCCATGCGGAGTGGGTGTACTCGACCAGTCCCGAGAGCCACTGGCAGCACAGCTTTGTGCCCGATCCGGCCGGCACCCTGGGCCCGATGGATCCTTACCTGGATGACCGTGTGTACGCCATGCGCTACGTCTCGGCCACCGAACGCGAGCGCACCTGGGAGGCGGGCGACAGCTTCTCCTTCTATACCACCTACCCGGCCACCCAACCTGTGCCGCTCAACAACCGGTTCCTGAACGGCATCTACGGTTCGGCCCTCGGTGCCGAGGGGATCTACGTATACGCCTATGGGGATTCCGGTCCGCAACCGTGGGACGATTGTGAGGCCGGAGTGTACGAACGGCTGGGCACGGACGTAGGCCGGCGCAGCCAGAATAACTACCAGTTAGCGCTGCCGAGCTGGGAAGACCGGATGTTCGATACCCTGGCCTTCGAATGTCTGCGTGAGGGCATTGAAGACTCGCGGTTGATCGCCACCCTGAAGCGGGCCATCGCCGAGCATCCGGGGCCGCTGGCTGACGAGGCCGCCGGTTACTTGGGCGACATCCTGGCGCGCCCGTCGACCGAGTACTGGCCGCGTTACATGCGCTTCGACGCCAGCCAACCGATTGAGTGGTACGCCGACCGGAGCCGAGAAATCCTGTCGGACCTGGCCGGCGACCCTCTCGACTACGGCTTCTTCGACCGCTTCCGCGGGCGCATGCTGGACTACATCCTGCGCCTGACGGCCGGCGGTCGGCTGGGCCCGCTGTACCTGCCCTTGGCGCTGGGCGATCGGGAGCTCGCTCGCTAGCGGCCGCTGCGACCTCCGGAGGGTCGGCCCGAGAGAGCCGGCTTACAGAGTCGGCGCCGAACGAGCCGGCCCGACAGAAGCGGCGCCGACAGGGCGGGCGCCGTACGAGCCGGCGCGACAGAAGCGGCCCGACGGAGCGGGCCCCGCGTCGGCACGCCCATGACGCCGGCGGGGATCACGTCGGAACGCGCCACTGCGACCGCGCACATCGGCTCGCCGCTCGCCGCGGTGCGGCTTTGCCTCGTCGGGCGGCGTGAGGCATTCTTGGCGGGCCATGGACGAACCCGGCCAGCGGCGGGAGAAGGGAATGAGCACTGCATTTCAGAGGCGCATCCGACGCCTCGCGCGAGAATCGGAGTTGATCGTATCTGATCTACGTTCCGATGTCGCGAAGCTTCTTGTTGATGTCAACGGCACCTTCAGGAACCTCTACGTCACCGACTATGACGGTATCTGGGAGTTCGCGGGCTACACGATCGTAGCGGGCGACAGCGCGGACGATTTCCCCCACGCGCTCTTGGCCATGCTGCTGGAGCACAACTCGACCGCCAAGCGGGGCTTCTGGTCGATGGCCTCGCTGGCCGACCGCATCGTCATCGTTTACATGCACAACATGCCCTCCAGCCTCTTGACCGCCGAGGAGTTTCGGGAGATCTGCGGCACCGTGGTTCGCCAGGCAGAGATGTTGAACGACGCCGTTCGCCGCACCGAGGAGGAGGCGGTGCCGCCGGTGGCCAACGACTGAGCGGTGCACTTCGGAATCCCAGTGGACTGGCGAACCACCGGCCGCTGCGCGTCGCGATCCGACTGGCACGCCGGCGACGGTTCCGTGCCTGCACGAGTGGACGCCGAGCGTTCACGCGCCGGCGGATGTCATGCGGGGCCCACACACTGCGGTCGTGGTGCACTGCCCAGCCGGACGAGGTGGCAAGGGCCGTCGGCCAAGCACCGTTGACAGCCACCCCGCCTGCGGCTACCATCGGCTGTGACCGTTACACGCTGCGAGGTGCTGCCATGACTGAGCGTCACGATCCGCGCACGCCATTTGTGCTTGGCAAACCCATCAAGAACCCGGCCGACTTCTACGGCCGACGCCGGATCTTGCGCGAGCTCTACCAGGCGATCCTGAATGCCGAACTCGTGGCCTTGGTGGGTGAGCACCGCTGCGGCAACACCTCAATCATCTACCAGCTATTGCACGAACAGCAGCGGGCTGCCCACCTCAGCGCCGAACAGGATGCCGGGCTGGTATTCGCCTTGGTCAGCTCGCAGCTGGCCACCGAGGGTCCCGATGCGCTGCTGCGGCGCATCGCCCGGGCGGTGCGGCGGACCGAAGCCGACGGCGGCCCCGAGGTGAGCCTGCCGGCCGATCACCTGTGGTTCGAGGACTACCTCGACGATCTGGCGGACCGTCGGCGCCGGTTGGTGTTGTTGGTCGACGAGTTCGAGATTCTGGCCGGTTTCGATCCCAGCTTCTGGGAATGGTTCCAGACCCTGATCACCGAGCGCGACGTGTCCATGGTCGTGACCACCCACACCGACCTGAGCCGCTTCCGCACCGAGCGCCGCGCTGGCCCACCGTTTTACAACATGTTCCGCAGTGTTTATGTCGGCTCATTCTGCCCACTGACCGTCGATCAGTTCCTGCGCGAGAAATCCGAGATCACGGATTTTGACTTCAGCTCGGTTCGCGACGTCATCGACGAGCTGGCCGGGCGGTACCCGTACTATTTGCAAGTGGCGGCCGCTCTGTTTTACCTGTTCGCGGGCGGCGAGAGCAGGGTCTCGCCTGAGCAAGTCGAACAGGTGCGCGCGGAGTTCCGGTTGCGCACCGCGGCCTTGTTCGACGATGCGTGGCGCAAACTCCCGCAGGCGGAGCGTTGTGCGCTCACCCTGTTGTCGATCCACGCCCGGCCAGAGAACGGCCAGGAGGACTTCGAGGCAGCCGTCCAGTCTTTGGAGCGTCGCGGCTACGTGCTGGACGGCCGCATCTTCTCCTCGGCCTTGGCGGACCAGATCCGCGAGCGGGCCCGTTGGGTGGCCGTGAACGCCGAGGCAGGCACGGCTCGCGTCGGAACGCGGCAATTGCCTTTGCCGCGCGAGGAGCTGGAACTGCTCGCGCTGTTCGCCGACAACCATTCGCGGGTCATCACCTACCGCGAGATCGGGCAGGCGCTTGGCCCCAGCCTCGGTCGCGGGGCGGAGCCCGTGGCGACGGCCGACATTGACACCCTGGCGGGGCAGTTGGCGCGCCGCCTGGCGGGCGTGGATGCCGGCCGCGAGTACGTCGAGCACATCCCTGGCGTGGGCTACCGGTTCAGCAATCCCCCCATTACCGGCTAGGACCGTTCGGGCACGCCGCGGCTGAAGGACGCATCGGCACATGGCCCCCAACGCCGAGCCAACGGTCTCGGTAGTCGCCACCGTCCTGAACGAGGTGGCCGACCTGGACCGGCTCCTCGACTCTCTGGCCATCCAGACGAGGCCGGCCGACGAGGTGGTCATCGTCGATGGCGGGTCGGTGGATGGGACGTGGCAGCGACTGCAGCAGGAGGTGGCAACCGGCCGACTCCCCTTGCGGGTGCTTTCGCGGCCGGGTTCCAACATCGCGGCCGGTCGCAATGCGGCCATCGCTGAGGCGCAGGGACCGATCATCGCCTGCACGGACGCTGGAGTTCGTCTGGACCCGCAATGGCTGGTCGCCATCGTGGCGCCATTTGCCCAGGGCGCCCAGTTCGTCAGTGGCTTCTTCCGATCCGATCCTGTCGGCGCTTTCGAGACGGCGCTGGGGGCAACCACCTTGCCGCTGGCCGACGAGGTGAACGCTGCGCGGTTCCTGCCGTCCAGTCGCTCGGTCGCCTTCCGCAAGTCGTCATGGAGAGCCGTCGGCGGCTACCCGGAGTGGCTCGACTACTGTGAAGACCTTGTCTTTGACCTGCGCTTGCGGCACCTGGTAGGTGGTGGCGTGTTCGTTCCCCAAGCGATGGCGTACTTCCGGCCCCGTCGTCGCTACCGCCAGTTCCTGCGCCAGTACTACTGCTACGCCCGAGGCGATGGCAAGGCCGACTTGTGGCGCCTGCGCCACCTCGTCCGCTACGCCGTCTATCTGGTGCTGGTGCCGGGACTGGGGCTGGTGGCACTGCACGGCCAGTGGGTAGCGTGGTTCGCACTGCTCTTTGGCCTGGCCGCTATGACCCGGCGTCCCTACGTTCGGCTCGCCCGACAGTGGGCCCCTCTGGGCCGCGGCGAACGGCTGCGCGCGGTGCTGTGGGTGCCGCTGATCCGCGTCGGTGGCGATGTGTCGAAGATGATCGGCTACCCGGTGGGCAGGTGGTGGCGCTGGCGAAAGCACCCCTGCGACTGGCGTCCCGCCGGAGGCATCGGACACTGGTAGCAGCTGGCGTCCAGCCACAGGCATCGGCCGCGGATCGCGTCCGGCGTCTTCCCGTAGGCATCCCACAGGGCCAGCCATCGGCACCTGCGCCGCCAGTTGTGGCGCCTGTGCGGCGCCGCTATACTCTTTCGCTTGTTGCCGCCAAGCGTTCAGGAGTGAGCGATGCCCGACTATCCGATGCTACGAGCCGAACCACGCACCGTCGCCGGCAAGGCGGTGCGTCACCTGCGCCGCATGGACATCACCCCCATCGTGGTCTATGGCGCCCACACCGCCCCCTTGCCGCTGCAAGCCCGCACCAAGGACGTCTTGGAGGTGATGCGACAAGCTGGCGGCACCAGCCTGATTCTGCTGTCAGTGGCCGGCGAGCCGAGGCCACGCACGGTGCTGGCGCGCGAAGTGCAGCGCCATGTGACCAAGCTGGCACCGCTGCATGTCGATTTTCTGGAGGTCCGAGCCGACGAAGCAGTGACCACCCACGTGCCCGTGGTCGTGGAGGGCGTGCCGCCCTTGGTCGAGCTGGGCGCTGCGGTCATGGACCTCATGGTGACCGAGGTGGCTGTGCAGGCCCTGCCTGCGGATCTGCCGGCGACGATCAGCGTCGACGCCTCACGCCTGGTGCGCATGGAGGATACGATTCATCGTCGCGACCTCGTGGCCGGGGATCGGGTGCGCGTGCTGGGGGATCCGGACGAGCTGGTGCTCCGCCTCGCGCCCACGCGCCTGGCAGCCTCGGTGGTCGAGGAGGAACCCATGCCAGCGTCCGCCGAGGTGCCGCGAGTCCGCGAGACCCAACAGGGGAAGCCGGACTGAGGGGCATGGCCGAGCAGATGGGCGCGGCGGCCGCGTGGCGGGGCCGCGCTCTTCTTGTGTCCGGCGGCCAAGGCTTCGGCTATGGTATACTTGCCACATCGCGGTTGGAGGCGTCAGCGCTGAACCGCCCGCCGGATGAGGAGCAC
>DAOUCP010000003.1:0-34597 GCA_034432155.1 Anaerolineae bacterium | reverse complement strand
TTCGATGGTGGCATCCAGTTTCGTGCGTCCCGCCACCGTCGGCCGGTTCATGCTGGTCGACACGTCAATGACCAATGCCACATCGGAGTACTGTCCCGTCGGCACGCAGGGAATCCGGATGGCGATCGGCAGGCAGATGGGCCGCGGTCGCGGCGTGGCGCTGGGCGTGGGGGTGCGACTTGGGGTCGGGAGGCGGGTGCGCGTTGCCGTGGCGGTGCGGCTGGGGGTAGGGGTACGACCGGGCCGGATCGTCGGCGATGCGGTAGACGTAGACGTTGGCGGCGTCGGCGTCGCCCCGCACAGCACTTCCACGTCGCCCATGCCACGCCCTGGGACGTATTCGTTGTCCCACAGGCGCCACGGGTAGGCCGCCTGGGCAGCCGTAGCGATGCTGGGCCTGCAACCGCGCCCCGACACCAGAGACACAGCCGCACCAATCGCCGAGCCGCCCGAGGACCAAACGGGAATGCACGGCTCTTCCTGGCCGACGGGGTTGCCGCGGGTGTCGAACCAAAGCACGTCCTGCACCACGTTGGCCACGTACTGCGGCCATGCTCCGCTGCCGCCGAAGGCCACCCGATCGGCCAGCAATAGGCCATAGGGGAGGTGTGCCGCCAGGCCCCCCATCCCAGCTCGGGCGCCGCCGGTGCCACCTAGGCTCTGGAAATGATCGAAGATCGGCTCACCCCAGCCATCCCCCTCACGCGGGACGAGCAACACATCGCCAAAGCCCACCCCCGGCTTGCGAATGACGGGCTCCACGATTTGCATCCCCAGGCTCATGTCGGTGTGCCGATCGCGAAGGCCGAGCACCATGTCGCCGTTGGCCTGGAACTCGATGTCGGTCAGCATCGGCTGGGGATAGATCGAGACCATCATCCGTGCCGCCGACAGATCGTTCTCACCATCCTGCCATGGCCGCCAGGCCAGCGACACGTCACCCTCCTGCTCGCCCAACACGCCCGGCACGTGCACCGTGCCTCGCTCGTAGGTGAGTGGCACACGTGCCACCAGCCGCATCTCGCTACCATCGGACCGCGACTCATAGACATAGGCAGCCAGTTCCTCGCGGCGCTTCGTCCTCTCGGCGCTGCGCACCACCCCGTGGTACAACCGGCCCCGCCAGAACTTGAGCCCGAAGGGGTGGGCGTCCTCCGCCCACGGCTCGGCTACTGCGCCATGGTCGAAACTCGTCTTGAGCTCGCCACTTGGTGCCTCGTAGGCGTAGATGCGCCGGTCGTAAAGGTTGACCACGAACAGCGTTGACTCATCCTCGTCGAAATCGATGTCGCCGAGACCGACCTTGCCGGCGGCGTCGCGGGCCAAGGTGTCCAGGTAGTGGTAGCCGCTGATGCGATGCAGGTCCGGCCCAGCATCGGGCACGATGACGAACCGCGTTGCCTGGCCGCTGCGGATTGGGATGCGATAGATGCCGCCCGGTCCGCCTCGGCCGAAGGCTGCGAACCGCTTGTGGAAGGCGGCCGCGTACAGCGTGGCGCTCCTCGAATGGTACGCCAACCCCCAGATGGCCCCAACCGTGGTCCAAGGGGCCATGGGAACCACCGGGCTATTCGCCGCTGTGTCTCGGAAGGCAATTACTGTGTCCCCATCATAGCCCCACCTATACAGCGCATAGCCCCACCCATACCGCGGATAGCAGATCGTGGCGGCGTACGGATTCCTGGACCGACAGGCTTCGCCGACGGCCTCAGGGAAGTCCCCCGGCACGGGCGTTCCGGGCCGAGGAGTGAGCGCTGCCGCGGTGGCAGTCGAAGCGCCGCCGGCGGTGGCGGTGGCAGCCACGCTGGTCAGCGTGGGCAGTATGGCCGGGTCAGGGGCAGCGTTGCGCGGGCAGAGCGATTCGACGTCGCCCAGACCGTTCACGCCCGCCTGCGCCAGCGAGGTCACCAGCGTCTCCGCCCCAGCGATCAAGCCGCTGTCCACCCAGTGCCAAAGCGCCCCCAGGCTTCCGATTGTCCGCGGCGCCCGTGCTGGGCTAACGATGATCGGCAAGCCGGGAAGCGAGGCGAGGCCGCCCAGGAGCGACTCGTCTGCCAGCGCATAGTCGTCGAAGTGCTCGGTGTAGGTGATCACCTCCCAACCACCGATGCTCGGCCGCGCCAGAAGCACGTCGCCGGCGCCCTGGAAGCTCGCCAGCCGGTCCAGCGCCGGCACCATGTCGAGCGACCGATCGCGGATGCCGATCACCATCCGCTCGTCGCCCAGAAGTTCGAGGTCAGCCACCATCGGCTGATGGAGAATCACCAGGTACTGGTCACCCGCACCTACTTTCGGCGGCCGGTTGTCCCACGGCTGCCACGATGAGGTCACACCCCACCAGTAATCGAAGTCGAACGCTGCCACCTGGCTTAGCTCCGAACCGTCCGGCCGCGAGCGATAGACGCGCGCCGACAGCTTCCCTGGCACGTCGCTAAACATGCGGCTGTCCACCACCGCGTGGTACAGCCAGCCGCCGGCATAGGCCAAGCCGAAGGGTTGGGCATTGCGCAGCCACGGCTCGTCCGCTGCACCGTGGCGGAACGAGCCTAGCACCTCGCCGTCCGGCAGACGGATCCGGTAGATCCGCCCTTCGGTGAGGTTCACAGCAAAGAGAGTCGTTCCCTGGTCATCGATCTCGAGGTCGGCCAAGCCGGTGCGACCGACCCAGGCCGCGGCGGGCTCATCCGATTCTGTCCGGTAGTCGTGGCGATCGACCCCTGCCGGTAGGCGGACGAACGGTCGCACCGCGCCGCTTGCCAGGTCCACCTCGTAGATCTGGCCCGGCCCACCCGGTCCCCAGGCCGTCGCCCGCTTGTGATACGCGGCCGCGTACAGCCGCCCTCGGCCGGCGTCAACCGCCAGACCGTACACCGCTCCGACCTGATCCTGACGAGCGAGCGTGATGGTGTCGCCTCCCATGCCCGCCGTGTCACGGAAGGCAACGATGGCCGGCCCGGTGAGCCGCGGCACAGCGGTTTCCGCCTCCGCCAGCAGGGAGGTGACAAAATAGGAGTGGTAGGTAGAACAGCTGGCGCGGATGCGCTCCAGATTGGACTGATTCGGGCTGGCCAGCCAGCCGCCAGCAACCGTCCCCAGGCTGGCCAGGGCCAGCAACCCTGTCAGACATGCCGCACAGACGCGTTTAGCCATGGCTGCCCTTCCCTGCCACTCACCAAGGCGAGTCGCGCCCGGATCGACGCCTTGCTAATCTTGGGGTGATTGTAGACCCGCCATGTCGGAGCGACAATGGCCTCTGGCGACTGCGGGCGAAGCTCCACTGGCATCGAGAACGTGCCCACGAGCCAGCCAAACCGCGCTCGCGGCCAGCACCGTCAGGGTGAGTGCTGTCCACAAGGCACCAAGGCGCCATCCCGGCGGATCGAACCACATGCGAACAACGTGTTGACCGGCCGGGACGGCAACCGCCCGAAAGGCGAAGTCGGCGCGCAGGATTCGGACCGGCTGGCCATCCACAGTCGCTCCCCAGCCGGGATGGAAGACATCGCTGAGCACGAGGTAACCCGGCCGATCGCTGACCACACGCACGGAAACCTCGTTGGCGCCGTACGCCAGTCCTTGGATGCGCGCCGCTCCCGGCAACCAGGCCCGCGCCTGCCCTTCGAGCAACACGACCGTCCGAAGGGGGTTGTGGTCCGGTTCGTGCAGGCGGGCATAGGCCCTGGCTTCGTCGCCGATCACCTCGCTGCCGAACACATAGCGGGCATGGGGCACCGCCCCGCCGTTCTCATAAATCGTGACGTCTGGATCGTCCTCGAAGACAGGACGGATGTCCGGCTGGTCACTCGGCGGCTCGCCCTTGGCGGCGACGATGTAGCGAGCGGCCAACAGGTCGTATGCCGCTGAGCCGCGGTAGCGCAAACCATCCAGGTAGTAGGCATAGATCCCGAGTGCCAGCGGGTTATACACCCCGTCCATGGCATACAAGCCGTAGATCTGCGCCGCGCCCGGCTGCCAGAGCGCGGTGGCCGTCTCGATGCGATCCAGGCCGGCATGGGCACGCAGGTACTCGAGAGCCTTGGTGCGCGCGAAGCCGACGGTCGGATCCTGGCGATCGACTTCAACGCGGCTGCCGAGGGTGACCAGGTCGGCCAGCAGCAGCCCTAGGAAAAGCGCAGCCAGCCACCGCCGGCCCAAACGCCCCGAGTGGCACCCAGCGAGGCCGGCGAGGCTCACCGCAGCGAGGCCGGCGAACGCCAGAACCGCCGCCCACATCTGGCCCTGCCGCTCCGGGTGCCCCACAGCGAGGTGCATCACCCAGGCCACCAGGCCAACAACCACTAGGCCGGTGCCGGCACTGGCGCCGGCCAGGAGCCGCCCCAGCCGCGGCCGACAACTTCGCAACAACCAGTCGGCACCCAGCGCCGTCAGCATCGCCAGCCCAGCGTCCAGCAGCACCAAGAAGCGTGCCGGCGCGCGAAAGGGCAGTCCGAAGGGGCTGATCACAACGCGATAGACGAGGGTCGTGGGCCC
The DNA here is from genome assembly GCA_034432155.1 of Anaerolineae bacterium. Classification (GTDB taxonomy): domain Bacteria; phylum Chloroflexota; class Anaerolineae; order Epilineales; family Epilineaceae; genus DAOUCP01. The sequence continues at coordinate 30,106 of DAOUCP010000003.1, read as the reverse complement.
GAGGGCCAGCACCATGCCCAGACAGACGAGCAGGCAAGGAAAGAGCACCACGCGTCGCGGCTGGCGGGCGACGGCCACGACTGCGAGCAGCCATGGCAAGACGCCCATGTATCCCACTTCGACCCGCTCCCACCAGCCCCAGAAGGCCTGGCTGCCGCGCCCGAACAGACCCGGCGCCAGGAGGCCCACGACGGCCGGCCAAGGGAGATGGAATCGCGACAGCTCGGCCGGCGACACGTTTGCTCGCACCGTGAGCGGCAACAGGGCCACGGTCGGCAACAGGCTCACCGCTGCGAGGCTCGAGCCCAGGCTGACAACCATCGGCCAGAAGGCCAGCGCTGGCCAGCGCCGCTGCACCGTCACCGCCTGGAGGGCGTAGACCCCCAGGCAGAAAACCACCAGGAAGCTGGCCTGGCCGTGTCCAGCAAGCAGGCTGAACGTCACCGCCAGGGCCGCGCCGAGTAGCCAGGCGCCGGCGGCGCGCCTGTTGGCCGATCCCATCGCGCGGTGGAGGCCCAGCAAGGCGAGTGGCAACCAGCTCAGAGCCGCGTTCAGATTCAGATTGCCGAGATGCGTGAGGAAGACGTCGTTGAGCATGAACGCGAGCGCGCCAATGAGGCATGCCGTGCGGGTCAGAGGGCGCGAGGCAAACCAGCCGCGCAGCATGCCGTACATAGCCGCCCCGGCCCACCACACGTGGGCGATCACCAATCCCTCGACGGCAGCATACGGAAAGTCGGGCCAGAGTCGGAAGAGCAGTAGGTTTGGCGGATAGAAGAGCCCGGCCTGGTTGTCGCCCACCAGCGGCGCGCCGGCATACTGATGCGGATTCCACAGTGGGATGTGGCCGCCTTGCAGCTCGCGGGCAATGAAGCGGTACATGGGGAAGAGGAAGGAAGCCAGGTCGCCACCGCCCAGGGGAAGAAAGTGGCCGGCGAAGAGCACCGGCCAGAAGAACACCACCGCCACCAACGCCAGCGCTATGAGAGCCACGGCATCCCGGCTGGCGTCAAGTGACCGGGCGGATGCACGCGCCGAAGGTGGGCGCAGCCTCATGGCGTCAGCCACACATCGGCCACGTGCACCGCCGCCTCAGGCCACGCCGCGCCGTCAGCGCGAACTGCGGCGATCCGAGATGCGGGCTCGCCTGGCCGATAGACGCCCACCAGCATGCGGTACCGAGTACCGGCAGGCGCATCGCGTGGTGTCACCACGCGGAGACGTGCCGGCAAGCATTCGTTCGCCGACCAGTACGAGGTGGGATAGCGGCCGTGGGTGGCCGGCGGTCCGTCGCCTTGGGCGACCGGTGGCGATGCGTCGGGGACGAGGTGCACGAAGGCATGGAGCTCCTCGCCCGGCGGCCGCTGCGCACTCCAGGCAACGTCTAGTGCTACCTCCGCGCCACGATGCAGCTCGAGTCGCCGCACTGCACCGCCCGCGGCTGCGTTCCTGTTCGGCACATGGAGCGACATTCCGTTGGCGAAGCGCGCCACTGGCGGACCAGCGCAGGGCACCCGACGGTCGGCCCCGCCGCGAGGCTCGAGGACGATGGGAACGCGGAAGCCCTGGGGAATCGGCCGGCCCTCCTCATCCCGGCTCGGCCAGCTGGCTCGGGCCGTCATGTCGTACACGTGAACCGACAGCTCGGCAACCACGGGCAAACGGTAGCTTGCCGGCATCTTGCGCTCGGCTCGCTGCACTGATACGGCCGTCGCCAGCTCGGGAGCCACCACGACGCGCCGATCGACGTAGAGTTGGGGTCCAGCTGCCAGCAGGTCCGGGGGCGCGGCGCCCTGCGCCAGGTAGGCGAGCCAGGTGCGGCCAGCCACCAAGCGCCAGCCCTGTTCTTCGGGCCGGTCCGCTGCCACCGCCTGGTCGAGGCGGACGGCCACGTAGCCATCCCGGTGGAGAGGCGTCATCACGCGCCAGTACAGCGTCAGCGCGAACGGCTGTCCCTCGCGAACTCGGTCTGGGGCTGCCACTGCCACCAGCCGCAGGCCCTCGCCAAAGACGAGCGAGGTGGCCCTGGCCGATGATGGCACCTGGGACTCCGGGATGACCGGCGGCCAAGCGTACGCCGCTCGTAGGACGCCCCACAGCGACAGTCCTGCCAGCACCAGCATGCTGCCGTTGAGACCCCAGGCCAGCGCGCGGTCCGTTGGCCGCGGCACAAGCTGGCGCCAACCGAGCACCACCACCATCGCCAGCGCGCCACTGGCGGGGAACAGCAAGCGTCCCGTGCCACCCTTGGTCATCGCCAGCCAGCGGAGCAGGCTGATCATCATCGCCCCACACCAGGCAACCAGCAGCCAGACCACCGGCCAGGCCGGCCAGCTGGCGCGACGTCGCCAGGCGGCCAGGGTGCCTAGGAGGCCGCCCGCGGCCAGACCCGAGTACAGGCCGTACAGCCACGCCGGAAGCATCACCGTGAACCAGCCGAACAGCCCCCAGTAGGAGAGCCACACGCCCCACAATTCGGCCGGCAGACCGCGCAGCCAACGATCGAGGCGCACCTGGCGGCGCAGCTGATCGCCGAGCATGACCTCCAGCCCGGTCCAGGAGCCGTACAGACGTTGATTGCGCAGGTACCACCAGCCGGCCAGAGCTCCGACTATGGCCAGGACGATGATCGCTGCCTGGACGGTCGGGCCGAGCGGTCGCCGATAACGGCCACGCAGCGCGAGTCCTGCCAGCACGAAGAGCAGGAGCGCTAGGCCGCTCAGTTTGGCGAGAGCTGCCAGGGCCACTACCACCCCCAGCGCTGCCGCCCACACGAGGCGCGGCTCGCGCCACCAGCGCAGGAACACGGCCAGGCCGATGGTCGCCAGGGCGGTGACAGCCGGGTCGTTGGATACCGAAGCGCTGACGTGCAAGAACTGGGGATTGAACGCCATCACCCCCCCGACCGCCAGCGCCAACCACCCACGACCTGGGAAGGCCAGCCGGCCGAGCCAGGCCGCTGCCAGGACGCCCGCCAGTCCGAAGAGCGTCGAGAGAGCCCGCAGGAGGTGGACCGCCAGGGCATAGCCCTGCCACGGCCAACCCTCGCGTTGGGGCGGATGAATGAACCGATTCTCGTTGCCCACCAGGGCCGGCTGGCCCATGGTGTTCTGATGGTTGTAGCGGAGGTCTTCGGCGGCCAGCTGCACGCCCGTCAGGCGCACCAGGGGCGCCGCCAGCCAGTAGTAGAGCGGTGGTTGACTGCCCTCTTGCTCCCACGGACCTGCCGGCGGATCGCCAGCCGCTGTGCTCTGGACGGGGAGGCCGCCGCGCCAGGCGATGTGCTGGGCGACGAAGTAGTGGCCGTGCTCATCGGCCGCCTCGAACACGGGGGTCGCGACATTGTAGGCCGCGGCGAGCACGACGTACCCCGCCACCAGGGCGACCAACCCGGCTCTTGGCAGGCCGGCGCCCAGCGGCAGCTCTTCGTCGTGCCCGGGGAGTCCACGCCGGTCCATCGGCGCGGGCGATTATAGACCGGTTGGCCGGACGGTAGCGGGAGGTGTCCACAGACCCGGCTTGGCGCGCCGGAGCGCCGATGCTACACTGCCGCGGCCAGCTCGTCGCTTGCGAGATGTCGATGTCCCAACCGGATCTGGCCGCTCAGCTGGCGGCCCGCTATCCCGACAAATTCCGCCCCGAGCACGAGATCTTCGCCCGTATCCACCGCGGGGATCGCATTTTCATCGGTACCGGCTGCGGCGAACCCCAGTACCTCGTCCAGGCTCTGATACGTTATGTCGAGCAACATCCCAAGGCCATCTTCGACGCCGAGGTATTCCACGTCTGGACCCTCGGTCTGGCGCCTTACGCGGATGAGAAGTTCAAGGCGAACTTCCGGCACAATAGCTTCTTTATCTCTAACAGCACCCGGAAGGCGGTCAACGAGGGCTTGGCCGACTACACGCCCATCTTCCTCTCGCGCGTGCCCGACCTCATGCGGCGCGGCCTGGTCACGATCGATGTCGCCTTGGTCCAGGTTTCGATGCCCGATGCTCACGGTTTCGTGAGCCTGGGCCTCAGCGTCGACATCGTCAAGGCTGCCGTCGAGGCCGCATCGCTCGTGGTGGTTCAGATCAATCCCCGCATGCCACGCGTGCATGGCGACACATTCGTCCACATGGACGACGTCGACTATGCCGTATTCCACGAGGAGGACTTGCTTACCTTCCCACCTGTGCCGGACACCGACGTCACCGATCGCATCGGCACGAACGTGGCCAAGCTCATCGAAGACGGCGACACCATCCAAGTCGGCTACGGCGGAATCCCGAACGCCATCATGTCGCATCTTATGGGCAAGAAAGACTTGGGCGTGCATACCGAGCTCGTCTCGGACGGGATCGTCCACCTGATGAAGGCTGGGGTGGTCACGAACAGCCGCAAGTCCATCCACCGCGGCAAGACGGTGGCCGCGTTCTGCATGGGCTTGCCGGAGACGTACGAGTATCTGCGTGACAACCCGGCGTTTGAGTTTCGGCCCATCGACTACACGAACAACCCGCTGGTGATCGCCCAGCACCGCGACATGACGGCCATCAACTCAGCCCTCGAGATCGACCTGACCGGCCAGGCCACAGCGGAGAGCATCGGTCATACGTTCTTTAGCGGCATTGGTGGCCAGGCAGACTTCATGCGCGGCGCCATGCTCGCGCCGCGGGGCAGGTGCATTCTGGCGATGCCATCGACGGCCAATCAGGATCGCGACTCCCGAATCGTGCCTTGCCTGCGAGAGGGTGCATCCGCCACCTTGATCCGCGGCGACATCCAGTACGTGGTCACCGAGTACGGCATTGCCTACCTCCACGGTCGGAACGTGCGGGAGCGGGCGATGGCGCTCATCAGCATCGCCCACCCCAAGTACCGGCCCTGGCTGGTTGCCGAAGCCAAACGGCTGAAGCTGATCTACCAAGACCAAGCCTTCGTGCCCGGCAAGCGCGGGGACTACCCGGCCGACCTGGAGACGTACCGCACCACCAAGACCGGCCTGGAAATCCTGCTGCGGCCGGTGCGATTGGACGACGAACCACTGCTCAAGGAGCTCTTCTACTCGCTGTCCGACGAGAGCCTGTACCGGCGCTTCATTTCGGCTCGTAAGGACATGCCGCATGAGCGGCTGCAGGAGTTCGTGGTCATTGACTACACGAAGGAGATGGTCATCCTGGCCACGGTGCAGCTCGAGGGCGGCGAGCGGGAGCTGGTGGTAGCCCTTGGCCAATATGGCATTGACGAAGCCACGCACACGGCCGAGGTAGCATTCGTAGTCCGGGACGACTACCAGAATCGGGGGATTGGCACGGCGATTCTCGAATACCTGACGTCCATCGCCAAGCGTCAGGGTTTGCTGGGTTTCACCGCGGAGGTGCTCGCGATCAACCGACCGATGCTCCGCGTGTTCGAGAAGATGGGCTTCGACACCGTTGCGCGGAGTGGTCACGACGGGCAACAGACACTGGAGCTGAAGATGTCGTTCCGAGGTTCAACCGCATGACCGCCCTGCCCGACATCCGATACCTCTTCGAACCGCGCGCCACCGCAGTGATTGGTGCGTCGCACAATCCCGAGAAGCTGGGGTACAAGATCTTGGCCAACATACGGGCGAGCGGCTACCCCGGGCCGGTGTACCCCATCAATCCCAAGGGCGGCACCATTCTCGGGTGGGATGTCTATCCCACCATCGAGCGGGTGCAGGCCGAGATCGACCTGGCCACCATCGTCATCCCCAAGGCATCGGTCATGGCGGCGGTCGAAGGCTGTGCCGCGGCCGGCGTGCGGTTCCTGTCGATCATCACCTCGGGTTACTCCGAAGTGGGCAACCTGGCCGACGAGCGACAGCTCGTCGAGTACGCGCACCAGCATGGCATGCGGGTTCTAGGTCCCAACATCTTCGGCATCTACTCGGCGATGCCGCCCCTGAACGCCACCTTTGGGCCAGCCGACATCCAGCCCGGCGCGGTGGCCATCGTGAGCCAGAGCGGCGCCCTGGGCGCGGCGATGATCGGCAAGACGAAGGCCCAGAACATCGGACTGTCCACCATCGTCTCGGTGGGCAACAAAGCGGACATCGACGAGGCCGATCTCCTTGCGTACCTGGTGGCCAATGACCGGACCCACGTGATCCTGCTGTACATCGAGGGGATCAAGCAAGGGGAGAAACTGGTCCGCGCTCTGAAGACGGCGGCCTTGAAGAAGCCCATTGTGGTGATCAAGTCGGGTCGCTCGAAGCGCGGCGCCATGGCCGCCGCTTCCCACACCGGATCTCTGGCCGGTGCCGACGAGATCTTCTCCGACGTGGCGCGACAGGTCGGTGTGCATCGCGCCGAGAGCATCGAGGACGCCTTGGACTGGTGTGCCTACCTGGCGAGCGCACCGCTGCCCCGCGGTGAGAATACCGTCATCATCACCAATGGTGGCGGCATGGGCGTCCTGGCCGCTGACGCCTGCGAGAAGTATGGCGTGCGCCTTCTCGACGACCAGGCATTGCTCCGCGAGGCCTTTGGTCGCGTGGTGCCATCCTTCGGCTCCACCAAGAATCCCATTGACCTGACGGGCCAAGCCACGGTGGACGACTATCGGGCAGCCGTGGAAGCGGCGTATGCCCATCCAGACATCCACGCTCTGGTCATCCTGGGCTGCGAAACGGCGATTCTTACCGCGGAAAGGCTGCCCGAGGCCCTCGAGGCACGGTTCACGGCCAACCGGCGGCACAAGCCGGCGGTGTTCTCGTTTCTGGGTGGCTCGGACGTCGAGCAGACCATCGAGACCCTCAAGCGAACGGGCATGCCCATCTATACCGACGTGTACGATGCGGTGTCCTGTCTGGGCACCCATTTCGCCGACTACCGGCACCTAACGAGGACCGAAGTCAGCGGGCCGCATGTGACGTCCGCCGATCCGGCGGACATCGATGTGCCAGCCATTGAGCGCCTGGTGGCCGCGGCCCGGCAAGCGGGGCGCAGCTTCCTGCTTGCCCAGGAGGGACAGGCGCTCTTGGCGGCCGCCGGCATTGCTTCGCCGAAGAGCCTGGTGGCGCGGACCCTCCAGGAAGCCCTGGCACATGCCGAGACCATCGGCTACCCGGTCGTGCTCAAGGTGGTCTCGCCGGACATCTTGCATAAGAGCGATGCCGGAGGTGTGGCCCTCGACCTGGAGGATCCCGACGAGCTCATCGACGCCTACCAGGCGATCCTGCGCAGCAGCCGGCGTTACCGCCCCAAAGCGCGCATCGTGGGCGTCGAGGTCGGTCAGATGGTCCGGCCTGGCATCGAGACGATTCTTGGGGCGCGGCGCGATGCCTCCCTGGGACCGGTGATCATGTTCGGTCTGGGGGGCGTGTACGTCGAAGTCATGAAGGATGTTGCTTTCCGTGCCCTGCCGGTGGACCGTCAGGAAATCCGCTCCATGATGCAGGACATTCGCACCTACCCCTTGCTGCTGGGTGTACGGGGCGAGGATCCCAAGGACATCGAGTGCGTTGCCGACTGCTTGATGCGGGTGGCGCGCGTCTTGACCCACTGCCAGGGCATCTCCGACATCGAGGTGAATCCACTTGTGGTATACGACCAGAGCCAGGGCGCCATCGCGGTCGACGTGCGAGTCCTGCTCACGCGAACGGAGGAGACGTCATGAAGACGGTAGTCGTCGGATCCACGCGCCGGTCCGCCGGCAAGACCAGCCTGGTGCTGGGACTTACGCAGACGGTCAGCGGCTCGTGCGGCTACATCAAGCCCTTCGGGGACCGCCTGATGTACCGCAAGAAGCGCCTTTGGGATTACGATGCCGCCGTCCTTGCGAACTTCCTTCGCCTCGAACACAACCCCGAAGACATCACCATCGGCTTCGAGCACGCCAAGTTGACCTTCATGTTTGACCGCGAAAGCACTCGCGATCGGCTGCGCGACATGGCCAGCAAGGTCGGCACAGGACGCGAATGGCTGTTCGTAGAGGCCGGGCACGACTTGCACTACGGCGCCTCGGTATATCTCGACCCGATCGCCCTGGCCCGCAGCCTTGCCGCACGGCTGGTGATCGTCGCCGGCGGCGAACCAGCGAACGTGCTGGATGATGCAGCCTTTCTAGAGCAGTACGTCACCATGCCCGATGTCGATTTCGCCGGCATCGTTGTCAACCAGGTCCAGGAACCAGCAGACTTCGAGGTTGGCTATCGATCGCGCATCGAGGCCTTGGGTATCCGCATCCTGGGCGTCATTCCCTTTGCTCCGGCGCTGTCCGGCCGATCGTTGCGGGGCATCGCCGAGGCCCTCTTCGCCAAGGTGATCGTCGGCGAGAACGAGTTGGATCGCGTCGTGCGGCACATCATGGTGGGCGCCACCTCGGTCACCGAAGCCATCACGCGCGAGCTCCATCGGCGCGAGGGAGCCCTGATCATCACCAGCGGCGACCGTGGTGACGTCCTGGTTGCCGCGATGCAAGGCAACGCCGCTGGCATCGTGCTCACCAACAACATGCTGCCGTCGCCTAGCCTTGTGGCGCAGGCTACGGAACGTGGCACTCCGATGCTGCTCGTGCCCCACGACACATTTCAGACTGTCAAGCTGGTGGATGACATGGAGCCGCTGATCACGCTGGAGGAACGGGACAAGCTGGAGCTGCTGGCCGATCTGGTCGGTACGCACGTCGCGTGGACGGCTCTCTAGCTGGACCGCTCCGGCCGCGCCGATCGAGGCTGGCGGCCCCGGAAGACGAGCCGCAGCGGCGTGCCCTCGAAGGGCTCGAGGGTCCGCAGCTGGTTCTCCAGGAAGCGCTGGTAGGAGAAATGCACCAGTTGCGGATCGTTGACGAAGAACACGAAGGTCGGTGGGGCCACATCCGCCTGGGTGGCATAGAGAATGCGCAGCTGGCGGCGACCGCGGCTTGGCGGATGGTGTCGAACTTGCAGGTCCTGGACCAGTCGGTTGAGGTCGGAGGTGGCAATGCGGTGGCGCCGCACCTGGTAGATCGCCACGGCACGGCTCAGAATCTGGGACACGCGCTGGCCAGTGAGGGCTGAAACGAATACCAGCGGCGCGTAGTCGAGGAATCGCAGCTCGGCGCGCACGTACTGCCCGTACTCGTCCGCCGTCCGCACATCTTTGGTCACAAGGTCCCACTTGTTGACCACCAGGATGGCACCCTTGCCCGCCTCCTGCACCAGGCCAGCGATGTGGGCATCCTGGGCGCACACGCCTTCGGTCGCGTCGAGGATGAGGGCTGCCACGTCGCAGTGCTCGATGGTGCGCACGGCGCGCAGGACGCTGAAACGCTCGACGCCCACGGCAATCCGACCTCGGCGGCGGATGCCGGCGGTATCCACAAGCACCACATCCTGGTCGTGGTAGCGAAGCCGCGCGTCGATGCTGTCCCGGGTAGTCCCCGGACTCGTGGCCACGATCGACCGTTCCTCCCCCAGCAGTCGATTCAGCAGGCTGGACTTGCCCACATTGGGCCGACCGATGATCGCCAGGCGCAAGGCGTCGCCCTCGGCTTCCGGTTGACTGAGTGGCAGCTGCGCCAGGAGAGCCTGCAGGAGGTCGCCGGTGCCTCGGCCGTGGAGCGCCGATATGGCGACCGGTTCGCCGAGTCCAAGCCGCCAGGCGTGGCTGGCGTCGAGCTCACGCTGTACCGACTCTACCTTGTTGACCGCCAGTAGGACGGGCTTGCCCGAACGCCGCAGAAGGTCGGCCACCGCCTCATCCTCACGGGTGATGGCGACGGTGGCGTCGAGCAGGAAGATGACGACATCGGCCTCTTCGATGGCCAGCAGCACCTGGGCGCGGACCTGCTCCATGAGTTCGTCGCCGGCGGACAGGTCGAGGCCGCCGGTGTCCACGAGGTGGAACTGCTGCCCACCCCACTCCACACGGGCCACGATGCGGTCGCGTGTCGTCCCCGGCTCGCCGGCCACAATCGCCCGTCGTTCTCCGGCCAGCCGGTTGAAGAGCGTTGACTTGCCCACGTTGGGACGGCCGACAATGGCGACGAGGGGCAAGGGCATGGCCGCCAACGATAGCACGCCACGCACCGCCCAACGAGAGCTGGTCGCCGCCGAAGGCGCAGGGTCTAGCCGAGCGTCGCCGCCCGCCGGCCGATGACCAGCATGGCGTTGGTAAGCAGTGGCCCGCCGAGCCGATGGGGCACGGCCGCCAACCCGTTGAGCAGCGCCATGGCGCGACGCTTCCACGGCTGGCGATAATGCAGCGTGGCAGCAAAGGTGACTGCCACGGGCTCCAGTCCGGCCAGCCGAAGCGCAAGCTTCGCCGTGCGGGGATCAAAATGGGTGAGATGCTGGTACGGAATCAGGTACGGACCCGCTTTCGGCCACAGCCCATGCAGAAGGCGGGCCTTGGGGATTTGGAAGCGCGCGTTCCCGGTATGGACCAGCAATAGGCCACCTGGTCGTAACCGTGCCCGGCACGAGGCCAGCAGAGCCACTGGAGCGTCCACGTGTTCCAGCACATCCCACAGTGTGACGCCATCGAACGGGGCACCGAGAAGTGCATCCGCGTCCACTTCGCGAAGGTCGCCCACGTAGACCTCATGCCCGCGCGCCTGTGCCTCGGCCGCCAGTCGAGGGTTGATGTCCAGCCCCACGGCTTGGTAGCCGCGCCCGGCGCTGAAGGTCAGAAAGTCACCCCGGGCGCAGCCGACATCCAGCAGTCGCCCCGCCGAAGGCAACCCCAGACGCTCGAGCCACGCCAGGCCGGCGGCATAGATCGGCCGGTTGGCGACCGCGGCATCGGTGCGCGCTGCGCCTCCCGGTTCTCGCTGCAGAAGGGGGGCGTGAGCGCGGGGATTGGTGTACGCGAGCCCGCAACCACGGCAAGCCACAACGGTGAACGACAGGCGCAGATCACGGCGCCACAGCGTGTCCGTCACCAGCCGACGGGGCTCATCGGCGCCGCACAATGGGCAGCGGACCCACTCCCAGACGATCGATTGCACCTCGCGGTCGAAACGGCCGTCCACGGCCTGATTCTAGCGCAGACCCGGCGCTGGCTGCTTTGGTCTGGCGAAACGGCACCCGCATCGCCACTGTCGCCGTTCTGCTCGTAGCTGCTTGCCGCTGCCCTAGCCGAGACCTAGAATCGCTTTTCCTCATGCGCGTCCTGCACGTCTACAAGGACTACGCGCCGGTACGTGGCGGCATCGAACACCACGTCGGGCTGTTGGCAGAAGGACTGCGCACCATGGGGGTGGACACGCGGGTGCTGGTCACGAGCACCAACCGCCGGTCGGAACAGACGACACTCCGTGGGGTGCCCGTGATCAAGACGGGGCGGCTGGCAACCCTCCAGTCGGCGCCCATCAGCCCGGCGTTCTTCCCAGCGTTGCGGCGTCTGAGTCGCGAGGCCGACCTCGTGCATCTGCACATGCCCTATCCGCCGGCCGAGCTCGCCCAGCTGTTCTGGGGACGCGCGCCCCACAGCGTAGCCACCTACCACAGCGACATCGTTCGCCAGCGTCTGCTCGGCGCGGCGTACCGACCGTTGCAGCGGCGGCTTCTCGCCCGCCTGGACGCCATCAGTGTCTCCAGTCCGCGCTCGATCGCCAGCTCCCGTCAGCTGCCGGCCTTTGCCGCGAAATGCGTGATCATCCCTCACGGCATCGACCTCCGGCGCTTCCAGGACACGCCCGAGACGAAGCGGCGCGCGGCCCAGATCCGAGCCGCCTACGGGACGGCCGGGCTGGTCCTGGCAGTGGGCCGCCTGCGGCACTACAAAGGCATCGATGTGCTGATCCGGGCGCTGACCGGGTTGCGAGCCCACGCCTTGATCGTGGGGACCGGACCCCTCGAGGTGACGTGGCGGCAGCTGGCCGCTCGGTGCCAGGTGGACGACCGTGTCCACTTCCTCGGCGAGGTCGATCACCAGGAACTGGTTGCGCTGTACCACGCCGCCGACGTGTTTGCCCTCCCCAGCACCAACCGGGCTGAGACCTGGGGCACGGTGCAGATCGAGGCCATGGCCTGTGGCCTGCCGGTGGTCTGCACGGAGCTGGGCACCGGCACCAGTTACGTCAATCAGCACCGCATCACCGGACTGGTGGTGCCGCCCAACGATCCACCGGCCTTGGCCGCGGCGCTGCAGGAGTTGCTGTCCGATCCAGAACTACGCCGACGGCTGGGCGATGCCGGTCGCGAACGGGCGCAGCGGGAACTCTCCGTGGAAGCCATGCTGGAGGCCACCGTTGCGCTTTACCAGCGTCTGGTGAGCCGGCCATGATCGTCCGCGCGCGGGCACCCCTGCGCATCTCGTTCGCCGGCGGCGGCACGGACGTTTCGCCCTACGCCGAGGAACGCGGCGGCCTGGTTCTGAATGCCACCATCGACAAGTACTCGCTCGCCTCCCTGCTGCCTTTGCCCAGCCGCGAGATCCTGGTGCACTCTGTCGACTACGATGTCGTCGCCAAGTACGACGTCGACGCTCCGCTGCCACGGGGCGGGCGGCTGGAACTGGTGAATGCGGCCATCAATCGTCTGGCGGCGGGCCGACCGAGCGAGGGCTTGGCGGTCTACCTGCAGACCGACGCCCCGCCCGGCTCAGGCCTGGGCTCATCGTCCAGCCTGGTCGTCGCCCTGGTCGGCCTCTTTGGCTGCTGGCAGCAGCTCGGCCTGAGCCAGCATGAGATCGCCGAGCTCGCCTACACCATCGAGCGCCAAGACGTGGCCATCCCAGGCGGCCGTCAGGATCAGTACGCTGCCACCTTCGGCGGGTTCAACCGGATGACCTTCGAGCGTTCCGGAACGCAGGTCGAACGGCTGCCGCTGCCGTGGTCGACGATCGACGAGCTCAACTGCAATCTGCTGTTGTGCTACACGGGAAAGACGCGTACCTCGTCGGGCATCATCGCTGCCCAGGTGGCCAACTACAAGGCAGGCAAGCCCGACGTCGAGCACGCCATGGCCGAGCTGAAAGCCATTGCCGACGCCATGTCCAAAGCCTTGCTCCAAGCGCGCCTGGCCGACTTCGGCGATCTGCTGCACCAGGCATGGCTCCACAAACAGCGCCTGGCAAGCCAGATCGTAACCTCCGAGATCCTCGAGCTGTACGAGAGCGCTCTCCGAGCGGGCGCCCTGGGCGGCAAGATCAGCGGCGCCGGGGGTGGTGGCTTCATGATGTTCTACTGTCCCTTCGACAAGCGCAATCGCATTGCCGCGGCGCTCGAGGAGCGGGGGGCTCGGGTGGTGGACTACCACTTCGAGTTCCGCGGGTTGCACACCTGGGTCGCGGAGGGCCCATGAGGGCCTTCGTGCTGGTGGGCGGCCTCGGCACACGCTTGCGGGAGCTGTTCCCCGACACGCCCAAAGCCCTGGTGAGCTTCGCCGGCCAGCCCGTCGTGGTCCACCAGATCGAGCAACTGGCGCGCCATGGGATCCGGGACGTGGTGCTGTGCGTCGGCCACGGGGCGGACCTCATTCGCGCGCACCTGGGCGACGGGCGCGACCTGGGTGTCCGGCTCCGCTACTCGCAGGAGTTGCGGCCACTCGGCACGGCGGGTGCCTTGCGGCATGCCCGCCGACGATTCACCGCCACCTCCGCCGTCCTGAACGGCGACACTTACTTGCCTCTGGACTGGCAAGCCATGACCGACTACCATCGGGCACACCCGGGCGCGGTGGCGACGCTGGCCGCCGTGTGGGTGCCCGACACCAGTCGCTACGGACAACTGCGCGTGGATGAGAGCGATCGAATCATGGGCTTTGGTGAAAAGAGCGCCGCGGGGCCGGGGCTGGTAAGCGCCGGCCTCTATATCCTGGAGCCAGATATCCTGGATGTAGTGCCGGCTCGCGGCGCGGCCTCGCTCGAGCTGGATGTGTTCCCCCGCCTGCTGGCCGCCGGTCGGCCGGTACTGGCCTATCGCACGCCCGGGCCGTTCGTCGACATGGGCACGCCGGAGGGTTACCAGGCCCTCCGCGAGCTGCTCCCGTGAGCACCATCGCGCGTGACATCGAGGACAGCATTGCCGTCCAGGCTGCGCTCTTGGGCGAGGTGCCGGTCATCGAGGCCATCGCCCGGCAGGTGGCTACCGTTCTGGCCTCGGGCGGCAAGTTGCTGGCCCTTGGCAATGGCGGCAGCGCCGCCGACGCCCAGCACCTCGTGGCCGAGCTGGTCGGCCGGTACGCCACGCTGCGAGAGCCGTACGCCGCCATCGCGTTGAGCGCCAACACGCCCCTCTTGACAGCGCTGGCCAACGACCTGGGCTTCGAGTCGGTGTACGCCCGGCAAGTGCAGGCCTTGGCCAGGCCCGGCGATCTGGTCGTTGGCATCAGCACCAGTGGCCGTTCGGCGAACGTCGTCCAGGCCCTCAAGGTCGCGCGAGCTTGCGGTGCCGTCACGGTGGCCCTCACCGGAAGCGAGGGCGAGGATCTCGTCGCCGTGTCGGACCTGATCTTGCGGGTCGGTGCGACCGAAACACCCCGCATCCAGGAAGGGCACCGCCTGGTCATCCATTGCATCTGCCGGTGGGTCGAGGCTCTCCTGGCGACGGGAGCGCCGTCGCGGTCGGGTTAGGAGGGCCGGCCTAGAATCACGCCCTTTTGGGCAACCTGGCCCGAACCGCTATAATCGTCGTCCATTGTTCGGTTTGGCCGACGATTCGAGTCGACATCGCACGCAACGGGATACGGATGGGACGTTACAGAGGGCCACGACACAAGCGGGCGCGCCGGGAGGGTGCCGACATCTTTGCCACCGGCGGCGCACAACTGCAGCGACGGTTGGAGCAGCCACCCGGCGAGCATGGACGAAGGCCACGACGCGGCCGACCGTCCGACTACTCACGGCAGCTGCGTGAGAAGCAGAAGGTCAAGCGGATCTACGGCTTGGGCGAGCGACAGTTCCGCCGCTTCGTGGGCATGGCCCGCCGTCAACAGGAGATGACCGGCAGCGCCCTCCTCAAACTCCTGGAGCGTCGCCTGGACAGCGTGGTCTATCGTGGCGGTCTGGCGCGCACGCGGCCGATGGCGCGCCAAATGATCGTCCACGGCCATGTCACCGTGGATGGTGCGAAGGTCGATGTGCCCTCGTTCCTGGTGCGGCCCGGGATGATGGTGTCCCTGGACAGCACCGCCAAGAAGATGCCCGATGTGCAGTGGGCGATGGAAGCGCCGACGGTCTTGCGTCCGAGCTGGCTCAGTCGAGACGGCGACACCATCGCCGTGACGGACTGGCCAACGCGCGAGGAAGTCGAGTTTCCGGTGCAGGACAGCCTGATCATTGAGTTCTACTCCCGTTAGGCAGGAGCATCTGCCGCAGTTCGTCGGCCGCCTCACCGAGTTCAGGTAGGATCAAGAGGCCGCTGGCCAGACCGAATAGCCCGCCAGTGAGCGTCCGCGACAGAGCGGAGCTCTCGCGCCAACCGACGAGTTGCGCCAGCCCGTCGACTGCCAACGGCACCGCCGCGGCCACGAAGAGCCCGAAGGGGATGCGGCGCACCCGCCGCCGTCGTCGCAGGACTCCGTAGCCTACCCCGGTGAGCCATAGCGTCGTATGGGTGGCTGTATCGCGCTGGCAGTACGCCATCGGATAGCCAAGGCGCGGATTGCCCACCGGTCGGTGGTACAGCTCCATTGGGTCGGCGACGTGCAATTCGGCCCGGATGGTCTCCCAGTCGTAGGCCATGGCCCGGCCACCCAGGAACCAAGAGCGATGGGGTAGCTGATGGCATGCGGGTCGGTAGGCCAGGTAGATCAGGTGGCTGAGCCGCTGCTCGCCATGGAGGGCCAGGACAGGAGCCAGGACCGGCAGGCTGATGAAGGCACCCCAGGTGATGAGAAAGACCGCCAGCCAGTGCTGAGCCAGCCAGCGCCCCGTCCCCTGTCCCGCTCCCGTCACGTCACAGATCGATGCCCAAGGGCAGGCTGAACTGCGCCAGTTGACCCAGCCGGCCGGACAGCAGGAGCGCTGCCGCGAGCAGCAGCAAGACCATGTTGAGGGCCTTGATGCCGCCCATGTACGGCATCAGTCGCCGCAAGCCACTGGCCGCGGCGCCAAAGGCATAACCGGTCAGTACGAACGGCACCCCCAGGCCAACCGAGTAGGCGATGAGGAGTGCGGTGCCGATCGCCGCGCTGCCTGCGCCAGTAGCCAGGACCAGGATCACCGCCAGGTTCGGACCCACGCACGGCGTCCAGCCGGCGGCAAACACGGCACCGGTGATCGCGCTCGTCAGGTACCCCCGGCTCCGCAGTCGGCCGCCTACCTCGAGCCGCTTCTCCTGGTAGAAGAGCATCGTCCGGCTCAGGAAGACCACCACCAAGACGATGAGCACTGCCTCCGTTGCTGCGATCACGAGGTCCAGCCTCGAGCCGCTCCACAGAATACCCAGGCGCAACGACCAGGTGTTCAGGAAAGCCGCCGCCAGGCCCAGAGCCCAGGCAGCCCGCGCCGAAAGACCGGCACCGGCCAGCACCAGCAGGGCGAGCAGGAGGGCATCCAGGTACTGGTGGGGAGCCCTCTGCGCACCCACCAGCCACAGGTGGAAGGCGGCGGTGGCCAGGCCAAGGACCGCCCAGCGAACGTACTTCTGGGAGAGAAGCCCGATGCGCTCCGGCCACTCCACCAAGAGCGAGCCGACCTGCAACCGCCAGTCGCCTCCCAGCGGGTGATCCAGAATGCGCACCGCCATCACCACCAGCATCACGACGCCCACCCGCAAGAGCACGTGCTTCAGCACTTCGATGAGGTTGTCCATGGCCTGCACCGCGCCACCGCCTGCGGCGGCCGACCCCGCAGGCCCAGCAGCGGAAGCACCACTGAGGAACTGAGCCAGCCAGGCGGCCAGACCGAACCCGGCACCGATGAGGATGAACAGCGTGCCGAAGCCAACCACAAAGGCCAGGGCATGCGTCGTGGTCCGTCGACGATCGGCTGCCAGCTCGCCGCTGGCGAACGTGGCACCGCTCAGGTAGCCAATGTACGCCGGCACGAGCGGCAAGACACACGGCGACAGGAACGAAAACAAGCCGGCCAGGAAGGCGATGCCGAAGGCCACCAGGCCAATTTGCTGCGGATCGATGGTCATTCCGTTGTCTCTCCTCGCTCATCGATCGGCAAGGAGGTCGCCTTTTCGGCCGCCCTGCCGTCTCTCTCTTCTTCGAACCGTTGCCCCACCACTTGCTCATGGCGACGCAACACGCTGGCGGCATAGGCAGCCACCAACGCCGTCGCCAGCCCGTAGGCAGCCAACACGAAGGCGTCCACCGTCAGCCCCCCCTTGGCTCCACCTCGCGCCCAGCGTTCGGGCCAGCATTGCCCTCGGTGGCCTGCCTCGCGCGATGCCGCCAGCCATACCACAAGGCCAACGCCGATGCGACACCGCCGATCCCCAGTGCCAGCCCAGTCAGCTGTGTCTGGCCCAGCACTGGCGGCGGCCAAGATGTGGAGCTGTGCCGTGGAGGTGGCAGGCCATGGACAACGCCCAGCACCGTGGCACCGGCCGGCAGATCGCGGCCCAGTGCCACACCGACTGTTGTGTCCGAGACCTCCAGTCGCTCCGTTTGCGTCAGCACCTGGCTCTCGATCACCGCACTCGGCCAGGCAACCATCAGCCGCATCTCGGCCGTCGGCCATGGCAGACGTCGCTCGATTGCCAAGTCCGGGCTGTCATACGGCAGAAGGTACGTGATGGTCGTCTGGCGCTCTCCCGGCAAGAACGGCATACTGTCCACCACGGTGCCATCCCGGCACGGCAGTCCCCGACCGCCGGCTTCGGCGCCGAGGAAGATGCTGCCCAAGGGCAGCTCGAGTCGCAGCGCGAAACGACCCGGCGAGTAGACCCAGGCTCGAGACGTCTGGTTGCGCACCACCCAGACCTCGGCAACGCGCACCACCGCGTCTTCGGGAACAGGTGCCAGCGCAATGTGCGCCGTGCGCACGTCCAGCGGCACCTCGGGATCCGGCTCGAACACAGCCAAAGTCACCCCGGCGTCGGTGGCCACAGGCTGGCCAGCTGGCACGTCCACAGCATGGGGGAAGGCGACGCCGCGGTACGTCGCCGCCAGCCGGTAGGTAGCGTCGGGGAGCAGCCCGGTCAACAGGAAAGCGCCGTCCTGCCCCGTTCGCGTGGTGATGGCGCTGGCTGGCTCGAGAACCGGCTGCCCGCGCTGGCGGTGATCGACCGGTTCGGCGGCCACCGTGGCACTCGCCACGCCCGCGCCGCGCAAGCTGAGGTTCACCACCCGTCCCCGGATGATGCCCGTCCGGGGCGCAGCCGTGGCACCAGCCGGTGGCTCCTCGAGTACTGCCGACGCCGGCCACGGCAACAGGTTGCTCCTGCCAGCCACGGCGAGCGGACGCATGCTCGCCACACCGCCGCCCATGGCCAGCAGCATCGCGCAGCTCACCTGCACCGCCCTCATTCGTCCACCGCCTGCAGCTCGGCAACGACCCGCGCTCCTTCGAGCGAGATCTGCTCACGCAAGGCTTCCTGTTCCTCCGCGGGCAGGCGATGGTCGGCGGCATCCAGCTCCACGTCGCGCAGCAAGGCCGCCAGCTCCTCGCGCCGGGCGATGAGCTCGGCGAGCCGGCCATCGGCCGTTGCCGGCGATCCCCACCGCTGCGCCAGCGGGGCGGCCACCCAGTAGGCCAACGCCAGCAGCGCGGCGGAGAGCAGGAGCCATGCCAGCACGGTCACGGACTGCCACCTGCTGCGAGCAAGCCATCGATCACCGAGCGCAGCTCGCCGGCTGACAAGGGGCCGTCAGGAGCGAGCGGGCCGATGAGTCGAGCCACGCCTGGCGGCGGTGCACCTGCTACCGGCAACGGTGCCAAGCGGCCGCCGGCATCGACCACCAGGGTCTCGGGAACTCCCGTCACCCGATAGAGGTGCACCATTCGCCCACCCCGGTCGAGGCCATTCGGATAGCTGATGCCGTGGCGCTTGAGGTAGGCCAGGGCGGCGGCGGGCGTGTCGACGTAGTCCACGCCGAGCACCATAACACCCCGGTCCCGGTAGTCCTGCCACAGCTGCTCGAGATCGCGTGCTTCCTGGGGACAGGAGCGGCACCAGCTGGCCCAGAAGTTGAGCACCACCACCGACCCGCGCAGGTCGGCCAGCCGAATGGTCCGCCCCTCGAAGGTCACAAGCTCGAAGGTCGGGGCCGGCTGGCCGACGGTCAGGCGCCGGCCGCCAGCGCCGACAACCAGGGCAAAGGCCAGCAGAAATGCGGCGACGGCCAAGGTGAGCACTGCCAGCAGCGCTACCGGCAAGGTCGCGCGACCGCCGATGCGGACGGGGGAGCCTGGGGCCTGGCAAGGCGGTGCCTGGGGGACGGTCACTCGTCCTCCGCCCACTGGGCAAAGCGACGCATCGCGGCTGCGTCGCCTGGCATCGGCTCCCCGCCAGCACGCGCCGGGCGCGGTGCGCGCTGCCAAGCGAACACAACGGTGCCCGCCAAAAGCAGCATTACGGCCACCGGAACCACCCAGGCCAGCAGGTACACGCCCTCGGCCGGCGGCGCAGGGAGCACCTGAGGGCCGTACAGCTCGACAAACTCGGCGGTGATGGCCGCTTCGCTCCAACCAGCGGCCAAGCGTTCCCGAATCTGCTCGCGCATTTGCTCGCAGACCTCGAGCGGGCAATCCCAAAGGTTGTAGCCCTGGCAGATCGGGCAATGAAGCTTCCGTGCCACAGCTGCTACCTGCCGGTTGCGATCCTCCTCGCCACGCTCCGGCGCGCGCGTTGTGCCCGGCGTCGGTCGTGCGACGGGCATCACCGTCTGCAGGGCTACGACGGGCGGCGGGGGCAGGCGGCCTTGGGGCTGGGCCCAGGCAAGGACAGCGTTGGGGATGCTCGCCAGCACCACCACCACGAGCCGCGTCCCTCGCGGTACGGGCCAGCACGCGGCCATTAGCCAGCACCTCGTTCGCTCGCCGGCGAAGCCGTGGCTGTCCGTTCGAGCGCCAAGAGCCGCCGTTCGGGCCGGTCGGGCCAGACGGCCACCGCACCCCCCAGCACCATGCCGACCACGCCCAGCCAAAGGAGGGGCACGAGGGGGACAAGCCGCAGCCGAACGGCGAGCCGCTGCGACTCGGCGTCGGAGCTGCTCACCGTGACGACCACATCGCCCGTCAACCGATGCAGAATGGCCGGCACAGTAAGCGGCTGGTCCTCCTGGCCGCGGAACCACTCGCGCCGCGGCTCCAAGCGACCGATCGGTCGATCCGCCAGCCAAACCTCCAAGGGGGCCACCATGGCCGTTCGGTCCGGGGCCTGGACCTCGCGCCGGCCGCTGTAGGCAAACCGGTACTCTCCCAGGATGGCCGACTGACCTGGCTCGAGCTCGGCCTCCACGACCCGATCGAAGCGATTGCTGCCCACAATCCCGACGGCCAAGAGGGCCACGCCAAGATGCACCAAGTGGGCACCCACCGCGCGGTGGTGCCAGCCCAGGCGGCGCCGCAGGGGCGGCTGGCCGCGGGCCGCGGATCGTCCTGCGGCGACCCGCAACCGCCTTGCCAATTCCGCCACTGCCACCCAGAGCGCGAGTACTGCGGCGGCGGCAGCCACCAGCGCCACGGCATCACGCCAAAGGAGCGCCAACGCCACCAGGGTCGCGCCGCTCATGGCCAGCGGCCGTCGCGCCGACCGCAGTAAGCCGCGCACCGTGACGCGGCTCCAAGTGGTCAGCGGACCGACGGCCATCCACGCCACAAGGAGCCACAGGATCGGCACGACCACGGCCACGAAGTAGGGTGCGCCGACGGTGACGCGCTGACCACCCGCCAGCTCCACCAGGATGGGGAAGAGGGTACCCCATAGCACGCCGAACAAAGCCGCCATGAACAGCAGATTGTTGACCAGGAAGGCGCTCTCGCGGCTCAGCGCAGAGACCGCCGACCGGCCGGTCTCCAGCTCAGGCAGTCGTCGCCACAGGAGGGCCAAGGTGCCGAGCATCGTCAGTGCCGTGAAGGCGAGGAAGCTGGGCCCGGTCTCGGACTGAGCGAAGGAATGGACGCTCGTCACCAGGCCCCCGCGTGTCAGGAATGTGCCCAACACCACCAGCCAGAAGGCAAGGCTGACCAGGGCCAGATTCCATAGCTGGAACAAGCCTCGGCGGGTCTGCACGATCGCCGAGTGCAGCCAGGCCGTGGCCGCCAGCCAAGGAAGCAGGCCGGCGTTCTCGACCGGATCCCAGCCCCAATAGCCGCCCCACCCCAACACGTCGTAGGCCCAACGGCCGCCCAGGACGAGACCCACCGTCAGCGCTAGCCAGGCGTAAAGCGACCAGCGTCGAGCGGCGTGGAGCCAAAGGGAGTCGCGCCGTCGGCTCAGCAGGGCAGACATCGCCAGACCGTAGGGGATCGCCATGCCGGTGAAGCCCAGATACAGCGCCGGTGGATGGAGAGCCATGCCAGGGTGCCGCAACAGCGGGTTGAGTCCGTTGCCGTCGGCAGCTGGTATTGCCAGCCGTTCGAAGGGGTTGGCGGCCAGCAGCGTTAGGCCAAGGAAGAAGCAGAGCACACCACCCAGGATGGCCACCAACCAGGGCACCAGAGGATGGATGGCCGGCCAAGGACGTCGCACTGCCAGGGCCGCCTGGCCCGCGAGCAGCCAGCACCAGAAGAGAAGGGAGCCCGCCTGGCCACCCCACAATGCAGCCACCCGGTAGGGCCAGCTGGTGGCGCGGTCGGAGTAAAGCCATACGTAGCGCAGGGCGAAGTCATGGACCAGGAAGCGGTGGACCAGCACCAGGACGGCTATCGTCGTCAAGAGAGCGGTAGCCACGAGCGCTCGCCGTCCGCTTTCGGCCAATTCGGCAACCTGCCAGTAGGCACCGGCGAGAGCAGCCACGGTGGCGTAGAGCGCGGCCGCCAGCGCCCCGGCCAGGCACAGCGCTCCCATCTCGGGCAGGCTGGTCATCGCGGCCGCCCGCTCCACGGACTTGGCAAGGGCAGCGCTGCGCCGCTGGCGGTGCCAGTGGCTTGTGGTTCGTACTTCGAAGGGCACTGCACGGTGAGGCTGTCAGCAACGAATGTGCCATCGTTGGCCAGCCAACCAGCCACCGTGAGTTCCTGGGCCCTGGCCAAGGAATCGGGCTTCGGGCCACGATAGACAACCCGCAGCCGCTGGCTGCCCTGGCCCAGGGTGAGCTGCATCCCCTGCCCGTCGGCGGTGTCGCCGACTGTGAAATCGATGAGGGTTCCCCGAACCCGCAAGCGACGCGTGCCAGCCGCCACACGCGAGTCCGCCAGGAGAGATGCCACCGAGGTGGCGGATCGCAGCTCCCCTTGACGCGCTGCAAGCTCCTGGACGGTAAGGTACAGCTCTTCATTCTGGCGGTAGGCGACGATCGCAACCACCGCCACAGCCACGAAGGCGATGATCGAACCGCTGACCACGCGCTTGGGCATCGTCCGGCTGTGGAGGCGCGGAGCCTACGGTGACGCCTTGAGGATGAGGTCGAGCAGCAAGGCGAGTTCAGCCTCCGATTTCACCTGCCCGCGCTTCGCCTTGACCAGCACGCCATCGGCGTTCACGAAATACGAGCTTGGCAGGCCGCGCACGCGGTAGAGACTCGCTACCTCGCCCCGCTCGTCCATCAGCACCGAGAAGGGCAACGGCAACTGCGCCAGAAAGGCGCGCACGGCATCTGGTTTCTCTTGCACGTCCAGCGCCAGCACCACCAGTCCATCGGCGCGGTGCTCGTCGTAGGCCCGCACGAACATCGGCATTTCCGCCTTGCAGGGAGTGCACCACGTGGCCCAGAAGTTGATCAGCACCGGCTGGCCACGATGGTCGGAAAGACGGGCCGGACGGCCATCCAGGTCACGCAGGGCAAAATCCGGCGCCGGCTCCCCTTCACGGGCAATGCGCGACCCTCGGCCGCCCTCGAAGTAAAAGCGGATATCGGCCGTTTTCTGGAGGGTGGAGGCAACATCGCTGGGTTTCACCGCCACGGCCGCTAGCTGTTCCTCGCTGTAGCCGCGGTCCCGGTAGGACTGCAGACCAGCGCTCCGCGCCTCCTCGGTGTTGAGAAAGCGACTGACGAGGAGTTCCCGCCGCGCCCACTCGCGGAACTGCTCCTCCGTGGCGCCACCGGCCACCACAGCGTTCTGTATCGCCTGGGTGTCCATGCCATACCCCTGGCCGAGCTTCGGGAGTTCCTGATCGAGTTCCTCGTCGGGGACGCGGATGCCTGCTGCACTGGCCGCCTCGAGCAGCAACTGCCGATCCACCAGCTGGTCCAGAAGATCGCGCCGCACGCCACGAACGGCGTCCGGATCGCTGCTCAGCGTGCGGCCCAACTGCGTCTGAATGGCGGACTGGACGGCGAACTCGAGGTCGACGTCCCCTTCGGTGATGTGCTGTCCATTCACCGTGGCCAAGACGTCTTCCCCCACCCCAGCCGCTGGCAGTAGCTTGGCCCACTGCTCCCGCCAGGCGAAGGCCGCCGCGATGACCACCAGCACCACCAGGCCCGTCGCCACCCAGCCCAGGTTGAGTCGTCGTGGCGGTCGGTCGCTGGCTGCCGGCGGACGGCGAGCTCGCCGCGCACCGCCCGATCCGCTCTCCGCGCGCTCAATCTTGATCCAGGGAGTCATTTTTCGGCTCCCTTCTGCACCGTCTGCACGACGATCCGGAAGCGCACCTCGTGGCTGGTTGGATCGGCAGGGTCAAAGATGGCCCGTGTGGGATCATTGCTGAAGATCTGCACATACTTCGCCTGCGACATAACCACCTTGTCGAACTGCGGATCGAAGGTGATGGTAAAGACCTCACTTTGGCCGGGCTTGAGTACCAGGCGCTGCGGTAGCCAGCCCGCGGGGTCGATGGTCTGACTGCCGACCTGGGTGGCCGTGCAGCCACAGCCCGAGTAAATGCGGCTGACAATCAAATCGGCGTCACCGACGTTGGCCACCCGGAAGTCGTGCGCCGCCGGCCGATCCATCGGCACTTCCCCGTAATCGTACGTGTACAGATGGTTCAGGTCGGAGATCGCGATGCGCGGCCCCTCATAGGTCGTCTTCGCCTCTTCCAGGCGGATGGGTGTCGTCTCCTCGGCCGTGACATTGGGGTCAGGGAAGTTTGCCAGCGTGGTATGGCTCCACTTCGACGCATCGACCTTTCGATCGGCAGGAACGTCGAATTCGATCAGTTGCTGGCCGGCGGCCGCAGTAGCGGCTGCCTGGCCGGCCTCGGACTCGATCAGCGGCGGCATTGCGGTTGCCGAGATCTCCTGCATCGGATTCACAATCACCGCCGAAGTCGGCAGCCCTAACGCCACGGCCGTGGCGCGGGCGGCCGCCTCGTCGAGACCAGCGGGCAAATTGCTGTCCGCCTGGCTCCCTTGTTGCTGACTCACCCCTGGCATTGTGCTCGCCGCTTGCTGGACACTGCGCTCAGCGCGGCCGGCGTACCAGGCCCCGAACGCGGCAGCGACGCCGAAGGCCGCTAGAAGTCCGACCACCACCAACAGCCGGCGGTCGACGGTGATGACCAGCTCCCGTGCCGCCGGCGAAGGTCGAGCACTCAGCCGCCGTTCCCGTGCCATAATCCACTCTCCTTTTGCCCGCCACCCGTTCGAGCGATGCGCGCCCTTGGGGAGGCGGTCGACCTAGCCACCGAACTACGCCCGGCTGCGGCGTCACTGGCTGGCCACGTCCGCTTCGATGGCAAACTCGATGAGCGGTGCCACCGGATCGTTCGACTTGATCTGAATCTGCTTCTGGATGAACTTGCCCTGTTCCTGGTTCACGTTGGGATCGTACGCAATCCGGATGGTCGTGGTGCCGCCCGGCGGAATGGTGCTGCTCTCGATGACTGCCGCAGTGCAACCACAGGTAGCGTGAACCTTCTCGATGACCAGGTCGCCGGTGCCGAGGTTGTGGATAGTGAACGTCTTCTCGGTGACGGCGTACGCATCGATGCGCCCGAGATCGTAGACGAAGCCATTCTCTTTGCTGAGCTCGTCGATCCAAATCCGGGGCTGACCCTCGGCGACCGGGAGGTCCTCGACCGACACCGGACTGACCCCTCGGGCAACTTCGTTGACCGGCGCGGCACCTGGCGTGGCGGCCGTCAGTCCGCTGGCCACATTGGCCGATGTGGGGACCGCGACGCCCGGCTGGTTCGCATTGGCCTGTGGACTGGCCGGGGGCTTGGTCAGCTGCATGCCCAACCACCAGCCGATAGCGAAGATGCCCGCCACCGCCACCAGAGCAATCAGCGCATAGCCCAGCCGCGCATCTACTCGAATGGTGATCTCATTGCCCATACTGCCTCTCCCTCGCTGATAGAATGGTCTCACCTTCGCCAGGCCTCACCCGACGAGTCGTACCCCTGTCTGCGCCATCCGACCGTGCTTGGGCTTACCGCGCCCGCCATGCATACCAGCGCACCGGCGCATCGATGGCCAGCGGTTTGCCCCCACCGGTAGGCACTACCCAGAGGTGCTGCGTTCGGTTCAAGTAGGAGAAGCCCACGAAGGCCAGGGCATCTCCGGTCGGCGAGGCCCGGATGTCCTTGACGTAGAAGACCCTGGTTAGATCGGTCAGTCGCTCGGCAGACGCGCTGCCGTCGGTCGGCACCGCCCACAGATTCTCGATGTCGTCGCCCGCCTCCACGTTGGCCATCGGTCCGGCTTCTTCCGCGGCGCCATAGTCGGTGCCGGCCAAGGTGAACACCAGAATACGCCCGTCGGCCAGCCACACGCGCTTGGCCTTCACACCCGGCGCCGGCGGCTCTTGTTGCACCAAGGCGACCCAATCGGTGAGGGTGCGGTCGGCCGAACCGTCGGCCCGAACCACGTGCAGCCGCCAGCCGCTCGTCGATAAACGCTCGCCCTCCACGTAGCTCAGCAACTTGCCGTCCGGGGACCAGTCAGGCCCATGCGCCTCGCCGGCTGCCACTTGCCGAGGCCGCCCGTCGAGCGGTAGGACCCAGATGCCACCCGTCTCCCGCTCAAAGGCCCAGGCTCGCGCAGCCGGCGACCAGACGGGATCGGTGACCGGCTCGTCAAAGACCGGGCGGAGGACTCCGCTGCGCGTGTCCAGTAGCCAGATGCCGGCATTCGTGCCCCGCGTCGCCGGATAGCCGAATAGCCGGTCATTGTCGAGCCACGTCAGGCCGAAGCGGAATGTGATTGGCGCGCTGGCCGCCCAGCCCGCCGCCTCGCGCAAGGCGGTCAGGTCGGCGACCTCCACCGAGCCGCGACCTCGAAGGTAATGCAGCGACTGGTGGCCGTAGGTGGGATCCACCGCCAACCAGGCAAGGTTGGCCGAGTTGGTCGACCAGACCGGATTCAGCTCCTCCAGGGGATCGTCCGTCAACCGGCGCGCCTCGCCATGCACCGAGGCGACATACAGATCGAGCCGACCGTCCGCGGCGCCCAGGAAGGCCAATTGTCGACCGTCAGGCGACCACGCTACCGGCTCCTCCCGCGACCGCAGACCGTAGATGGCTTGCCCGAACTCGCGGAGCTGATCCTCGGTGGCCACCGCCGGCACATCGACGTAGGGGCTGATGGTGCCGCTCGCTAACGCAGAGGCCAGAACGAGAGCGTCATCAACCTTCGCTAGCAGCGCGTCGGCACCGCCGTTGAAGACGCGGACCCGAGAATGCCCGCTGGCCGGCCGGGTCCCCGGCTCGTAGCGCACCTGGGTGGCGGCCGCCTCGTTCGTGCCGTGCAAGAAGACGGTCACCAGCTCCCGATCGCCCAGTTCCAACCGTGCGCTCGGAAGCACAACCCGGTTCCCGTCGTCCCGGGCCTCCAGCACCACCACGCCAGCCGGCACGCGCTCGTCCCGCGTGGCCTCGCCATAGGCGAGAACCGTCGCCAACGGTTTGCCGTTCAGCGTCAAGGTGAGCTTGCGATCCCGAGCCATGGCAAGTGCGTGGACGATTCGCAACCGGCCCTCGCCGCGGACGTGACGACTGTTGTCGTCCACTAACACTGCGGCCGGCTCCTCCGCGCCCGGCGTCACCACTAGGGTATAGTCCCGGCCTGGCAGCAGCCGAACGGCCCTCGAGCCGGCGTCCCCGAAGCTCACGACGTGCTCATGGGAAGGCAAGTTGGCTCCCGAGACCGCGTGGTTGTCCCGACCGTCTGGACGCAGCAGCCACATCTCGGCGGTGGCGCCAACCATGACCGCCAGCCAGTTGCCATCCGGCGACGCCCAGGCCCGGCCGGGGTCCTCAGGTGGCACCCAGACCGGCGGCATGGGGTGTTCGAGAACCAACGCCTGCCGCGAGCGACCTTCGGCCGTCGCCTCCCACAACTGCCCCGAACGAACATAGACCAGCTTGCCCGGCAGCTTCGGCGAAGCCGGCGGAGCGGTGAAGGTGGCCATGGGTGTCTGCTGCTTGACGAAGGAACGGATAGGTGCAATCTCCGCCGCCGCATCCGCAGCTTGCTGGGTCATCCGCAACGCGTCGGCCTCCCCTGCCGGTAGAGCCGAGATGTCCAGGCGTCCGGTACCGGTAATCACTTCCTCCAGATTGGCCACCGCTGCCGTGAGAGTAGCCAGCGGCGCCGCCACCGCCTCGGAGCCGGGCGTCGTCGGCGTACCGTCCGTCGGCGGCGGCGCCGTGCGGCCGCAAGCCGCGAGCGCCAGTGCGAAACACAGTGCTCCGCAGGCATGACATCGGCGCCCTGGCACCCTCCGTGTCTGCCGCTCCATAGTCCTCACTCCGTCCGTGTGCGCCGTTCCGTCATGCACAGCCCCTCGTTTCGCTCGCTGCCGAGTGCCCGCGGTCGGTCATCGGGACGACACCGCTAGCCGACCATCGCTTCGTGGCGTTCCGGGGTTCTACCTGGCGGTGTGTGCGGGCGCTATCTTACCGTCGCCACGCAGGTCCACCAAATGAACGCTTCCCGAAGAGGCCGCGGTACGGCGCCAGGTGAGAAACGGATGAGCCCGTCAGTGCCACCCGCGGTAAGAGTGCCGAAGACCGCAAACCTTAAGGAGGTCGATGGACGATGGGCCAAAGCGATGTTACACTGCCCTTCGTGGCGCACCCTTGGGCGATCCGCCGGCCTGCCATCGCCAAGGCAGGCCAGCGCCGTTCCGACCCCGGCCGTGGGCGTCGCCTCTCGGCCGCCGCACGCATGGCCTGTCTCCTGTTGCTGCTGGGCTCAGCGGGCTGCCGGGAGGCGTCCGGGAGCCGGCGCCAGGCAAGCCGCCCGGCGGTCTCGCGGACGGGCGAGGCCCAGCCGACGACCACGCCTCGCGCCGCGGGCTCGCCCTATCCGGCACCCGGCGGGGGCGTGGTGATTGGCCGGCTGGTGGACGGCGCGACCGGGTTAGCAGTCGGCGATAGCGGTGTCAGTGTCCTGGACCTTGGGCGTCGGACCGTCAGCGGCATCGACGGCACGTTTCGCTTCGACGGTGTCCCGGCCGGTGCCCTGACCCTGGTGTTTGGGCCGGTGGACGGCTACGTGCCGCGCAGCATGTCGCTGCGGATTCCGCCCGAAGGCGTCGATGTCGGGCTGGTGGTGCTGCGCCCGTGCGAACCCCCCACCCTGCTTGTGCCAGACCTCGGCGGCCGGGTGGCCGGCTGCGGCGACGTCCAATTGGCACTCGCGCCCGGCTCGCTCTCCGAGGCCGCAGCGGTTGGCATCACATGCCTGGAGAGCGATGCCGCTCTTCCCGCGGCCCCCCCACCGGGACGGCTGCCACTCGCCGCCGTGCACATCGAGCCCTCCGCGGTCGTCCTTGGCCGTCCAGGGGAACTGGTGGTCAGCTTGCCCAGCCAGCCGCGGTTCACCTCCGGAGTGGCTCTCGACTTGCTGCGTCTGGATCTCGATCGCCTCGTGTGGCGGCCCGTCGGTACGGTAGCCGTCCAACCCGGCGGTCGGACCGCCAAGGGCGAGATCACCGGCTTGGGCACATATCTCGTGGCCGCACCCCCCTTTGGGGCGTCGGCGAACGGAGGTGACCGACCGTCGATCGTCCGCATCGGCTTGACCTCGGATCCCGAGGCTGAGCCCAGCGACACGTTCGACGCCGGCATCCCGATCGTCTACCTGAGCCTCGACTATGCCCACATGGCCAATACCAAGGTCCTCGTCCGAACGGCGGACCGGCGGGGGCGCTTGTTCCACGAATCCGAGCGGCCTTACAGCGACTCGGGACGCGATCACGTGCCGATGAGCACGGCCACCGGGCATTGGCCGGCCGGTGACTACGTGACGTCGGTCTACCTCGGCGATCCCCCAGCGGCCGTCGACAGTATCGCCTGGCACGTCCTGTCGAGAGCGGCAGCGGCTACGTTGCCGCTGGCGACGAGCGCCTGGCCCCGGGCAAGCGCTCCACCGCGGGTCGCGCGGCCAACGGCTCCGGCCGCCCAGCCATGTCGACCGCGCTACGACTGGTACGCGTATGGGGTGCGGGCCGGCGATACCCTGTACAGCTTGGCGCGGCGCACCGGTTCCACCGTCGACGAGCTGATGCGCGCCAATTGCCTCCGTGGGGCGACCATTTACGCCGGCACCACGCTCTACTTGCCGCGGCCACCTGCTCGCGATGCGACGCTGCCGCCGCCGGCACAACCGACGGCCTGGGGCACCACCGTCTGGTGGACGCCATGGCGGCCGTGGCCCACCCCAGCTCCGGCCGTCACCTGGCCACCCCGTTGGCCGGTCTGGCCCACCGCCACCCCGGCAGCCGGCTGGCCGACCTGGGCTCCGCCGCCGACCGCCTGGCCGCCGCCTCCCGTGGCACCGACCGGCGCGCCGCCCCCCTCGACGGTCGAGCCACCACCCACCGCCCCGCCCGCGGCGACGAGCGCCGAACCCTCCATCCCGCCACCCGGCGAACCGTAAGCGTCGCCAGACGCTAGTCCGCCTGCGCCGCGTGGTGGGCCATGGCCTCGTCCCAGCGACCAAGCACCAGTACCGCGTTGGCGCCACCCAGGCCAAATGAGTTCGACATGGCTACGGCGATGTCCGCTGGGCGGGCGACGTGCGGGACGTAATCCAGATCGCACTCCGGATCCGGATGGTCGAGGTTGATCGTCGGCGGCAACAGACCGTCCCGCAGGGCCAAAACGGTGGTGATCGCCTCCACAGCGCCTGCGGCGCCGAACAGATGACCGAGCATGCTCTTGGTGGCGCTGACCGGGATCTCGTATGCCCGTTTGCCGAAAAGCGTCTTGATGGCCACTG
>DAOUCP010000002.1:0-59429 GCA_034432155.1 Anaerolineae bacterium | reverse complement strand
CCACTGCCCAGTGGCCAGCGGCGCGCCATTCGGCCCGACGACTCGAGCCTGCACATCGGGCAGTGGCAAGCCAACGCTGCCAGCCACCCGTCGGCCGTTGATCGGCGAGCAGCAAGCCAGGCCAGCGACGTGCTCGTGGCCCAGGCCGGGACAGAACGCGATGCCCAGCTGCGCCGTCGCTGCTCGTTGGACCGGCTCGGCGACCGGTTCGTCGACAATCCAGGCCCGCACCGACCGCAAGGCGCCGCCGGTGGCCCGAGGATCGGCAAGCACGGAGGCCAAAGCGTTACCACCGCTGACGACGGTGGTTGGGCGCAGATGGCCAAGGGCAGCTCCGATCTCGCGTGGCTCGGCGGGCGACAGCACGACCGCCCGCACCCGCAGACGCGCGATCAGTCCCAACAGGACCACGAAACCAAGGCTTGTCCAAGGCGGGCGGAGGACCAGCCAGGTATCGTGCCCTGGCATGGTGTCCGTGGTCCAGACAGCCAGCTGTGCGACCCCAGCACCCAACTGCCGGTGCTCGAAGCGTGGCCAGCGCCGCGGAGGGCCAGCGGAAGGGATCAGGAGTGCCGGCGCATCGGCTGCCGGTTCGGCCTGGGCGTCGCCAGAAGCAGGCGCCAGCCACGAGCGCCAAGGACTGGTCCCCGGCAGCGGGCATCGCCCCTCCGTCGCACCCACCAGGCGCGCCATCCGCCGCACCGTGAGCGGCGCGCCGATGGCAGGATCCACAAGGACCACGCGCTGGAAGACAAGGCTCGTGTCGGCGCTCCAACTCGCGGCAAGCCGTGGCGAAGCGAAGGCGAAACGGGGCCGAACGGCTCGGACCACGCCAAACGCCCATTGCGGTTCGGGCATGACGGGCACGACCACGCCACCGCAGCGCAAGATGCCAAGCATGATCGCCAGCGCAACGGCGCTCGGCGTGAGCGCGCACACCACCGGCTCGCCGCCGACGATACCGTCCTGGCGCAAGGAGGTCGCCACCCGCGCCGAGAGTGCCTCGAGCTCCGCAAAGCTAAACGATCGGCCGAGCGACTCCAGAGCCGGTTCGCCGGGCGCCTCGGCCGCAGCTTCGAGAAAGGCCACATGAAACGGCTCGGCTACCGAGCCCAGGCTGGGGGGCACGCCGGGTTCGTAGGACCGATACCAGGCTGCGGGCGCCATCACTTCTCAGACTGTAACCGTGGCGCTCGGCGGCGGCAAGCCCTGCCGGTGACGGCCATACGGGCGGCTCGGGGCGCGCGCCTTGGCGTGCGCGATGGGGCAGGCTATAATGCTGTTTTGGCGGTCGGCACGTGGCGCTTGGACGGGGTGTCGGCCGCACGAAGCACGCTTCCCCAGCGCCCCTCGTGCCGGCAGAGGTCGGTCTCGGAAGCGGACGATCACCAACAACGAAGGGTCAAACCGATGACTGTCGCCACCATGAAAGAACTGCTCGAAGCGGGCGTCCACTTCGGGCACTATGCGCGCCGCTGGCATCCGAAAATGCGGCCGTACATCTTCACGGAACGCAACGGGATCCATATTCTCGATCTAGCGCAGACCGTGACGGCACTTCAGCGTGCCACCGAGGCGGTTCGGGACACCGTCGCCCAGGGTGGAACGGTGCTCTTTGTGGGCACCAAGAAGCAGGCCGCAGACACCATCCGGCAGGCTGCCGAGCGGGCCGGTGTGCCGTACGTCACCAGCCGGTGGCTGGGGGGCATGCTCACCAATTGGAGCACCATGCGCCAGCGAGTGGCCTACTTGCAGGATCTCGAGAACCGGCGCGACCGTGGTGAGTTCGCCATGCTGCCCAAGAAGGAGGTTCTGGGCCTCGAGCGCAAAATCGAGAACCTGAACCGACGGCTGGGCGGCATCAAGCGGATGACCGATTTGCCCAGCATGCTGTACATTGTGGACACGCGACGCGAGTACATCGCTGTCTCCGAGGCAAATCGGCTGCGCATCCCTATCGTGGCCATGGTTGACACGAACTGCGATCCGGATCCCATTGACTACGTTATCCCAGCCAACGACGATGCCATCCGGGCTCTCAAGCTCATCACCGATAAGATCGCCGACGCCGTGGCGGAAGGGATGCTCATGCGGAAGAGCGCCTTCGTGGCCGAGCCGGCAATGGCCGACCTGGAGTCCGTCGACACGTCGAAGCGGGTCTACGACCCGGACGAAGATGGCGGCGAGGCCTCGATCGACGAGCTCCTCGACGACGAACCGCTCTAACCTCGGCACGCCAACTCAGCATCCCCAACGGGAGGAGCAACCAGAATGGCAATATCGACGGACATGATTCGCGAGCTGCGGCAGCGCACCGGCGCCGGGGTGCTCGAGGCCAAGAAGGTGCTCGAAGAGACGAACGGCGACATGGCAGCGGCCGAGCGAATTCTGCGGCAGAAGGGCCTCGACAAGGCCGCCAAGAAGGCAACCCGTGAGGCTCGCCAGGGCCGGGTGATGTCGTACGTGCACGGCGACCCGGGCCGGATCGGCGTTCTCCTGGAAGTCAACTGTGAGACCGACTTCGTCGCCCGAACCGACGCGTTCCGAGAACTGGTGCACAATCTTGCCATGCAGGTGGCCGCCACCAATCCGAGCTGGATCGAGGAAGCCGACATCCCGCCCGAGGTGCTCGAAGCGCGCCGCGCCGAGTTCCGAGCCGAGATCCCAGAGGGCAAGAAGCCACCGGAGATCGTGGAGCGGATCATCGCCGGCAAGATGGACAAGTGGCTCGATGAGGTGGTCCTGCTGCGTCAGCCGTACATCCGCGACGGGGAGGTGAAGGTCGGCCAACTGGTGGTCAACGCCATCGCCGAGATCGGCGAGAACATCGTCGTGCGGCGCTTTGCCCGCTTCGAATTGGGCGAGCAGGTGTAGCCTGGCCGCGTCAGGGGACGGCGAGCGTGACAGCCCCGCGCTGCGCTATCGGCGGGTTCTGCTCAAGATCTCTGGCGAGGCGCTGGCAGGGCGACGTCGCTACGGGATCGATCCCCAGGCGGCGCGGTTCGTTGCCAGTCGGGTCACAGAAGTTCGTTCCCTGGGCGTGCAGGTGGCCACCTTGGTGGGCGGAGGCAACATCTGGCGTGGCGCCGCGGCTCGTGCCAGCGGCATGGACCGCTCCACAGCGGATCATATGGGCATGCTGGCAACGGTGATGAACGCGCTGGCTCTCCAGGACGCCCTGGAGAAGCTCGGCCTGTCGGCCCGGGTGCACACCGCCATCGAAATGACGGCCATCGCTGAGCCATACATCCGTCGGCGGGCAATGCACCAGCTTAGCAAGGGCGACGTTGTGATCCTGGGCGCCGGTACGGGCAATCCGTACTTCACCACGGACACAGCGGCCGCCTTGCGGGCCATGGAGCTGGCGGCCGATGTCCTCATCAAGGCTACGAAGGTGGACGGCATCTACAGTGCGGACCCGGCCACCCATGCCGACGCAGTGCGCTTCGACCATCTGTCTTACCGCCAGGCACTGGCACTGGGCGTACGCGTCATGGACGCCACGGCCATCACCTTGTGCCAGGAGAACGACTTGCCGATCGTCGTTCTCGACCTCTGGCAGGAAGGCAGCATTGCTGCCGCCGTGCGCGGCGAGCCGGTCGGCACGCTCGTGGACGCCGTCGACGGCACGCAGGCGCGAGAGATTCTGATCCGAAGTGAGGAGTGTTGAGGGAGCGCAACGTCGTGACGGAGGCCGACAAGGTAGCCCAAGCCAAGGCATTGCTGGACGAAGCGCGGCACCGCATGGAACGCAGCATCGAGGCCCTGGAGGAGGACCTGAGCGGCCTGCGCACCGGAAGGGCCTCGCCAGCACTGGTAGACAAACTGCCAGTCAGCTACTACGGCACCACCATGCCGCTCCATCAGCTGGCAACGATCACCATTCCCGAGCCGCGAACGATCGCCATCCGGCCGTGGGACACGAAGGCCATCCCGGCGATCGAGAAGGCCATCTTGGCGAGCGAGTTGGGCATGACCCCGCAGAACGACGGCACGACCATCCGGTTGCTGGTGCCCCGGCTCACCGAGGAACGGCGTGAAGAACTGATTCGGCTGGCCAGCAGGCGGGTTGAGGAAGCGCGAGTGGCGATCCGCAACGTGCGTCGGGATTTCCTGCACCAGCTTGAGAAGCTCGAGCTGCGCGAGGACGAGGAACGCCGGCTCAAGGACCGGGCGCAGGAGACTACCGACGACTGCATTCGCCGCGCCGAGCAGCAGGGCGACCGCAAGGCAGCGGAGATTCGCGAGGTATGAAGCGCTCCCTCGCCTCGCCAGCGGACACGCAGCCGCTCGGAGTGCCGCCCGAGAGCGTGCCCCGGCATGTGGCCATCATCATGGATGGCAATGGCCGTTGGGCCCAGGCGCGCGGATTGCCACGGATCGCTGGTCATCGCGCCGGAACGGAGGCCTTTCGGTCCGTCGTGGAGGCAGCCGTCGAGTTTGGCATTCGGTACCTGACGATCTTTGCCTTCTCGACCGAGAACTGGCAGCGGCCGGCAGCCGAGGTACGCGGCCTGCTGCAGCTTCTGGAATCGGTCATCGAGCGCTACCTCGATGAACTGGACGCCAACGGCGTGCGTCTGCGGCACGTCGGCTGGCTGGATGGCATTCCTCCGCAGCTGGCGGCGGCCATTGCCGGGGCGGTCGAGCGCACCCAGCACAACGATCGGCTGATGGTAAACGTCGCTTTCAACTACGGCTCGCGAGCCGAGATCGTGCGCGCCGTGAGGCAGATCGTAGCGGACGGCGTGCCGCCCGAGCAGATCGACGAAGCCCGGTTCGAGTCGTATCTGCAGACAGCGGGGCTGCCCGACCCCGACCTGGTGATCCGAACGGCTGGCGAAATGCGCCTCAGCAACTTCCTGCTGTGGCAGTCGGCATACGCCGAGATTTACAGTACCGCCACCTACTGGCCGGACTTCGGGCGGGAAGGACTGGCGGCAGCCATCCGTGACTATGCCCGGCGGGAGCGTCGCTTCGGTCGGCTTCCCGGGGCCACCGCGGGACAGCCGGCGGCGGATGCGGCGCTTGGTTCGCCGGCGGCTGGGCGATAAGGCCACGCTCGGCGTTGAATGGCCAGCCGTGCGCACCCGCCTGATCAGCAGTGCCATCCTGGCGCCTCTGTTCCTCACTGCCCTGTGGCGCGGCGACATGCTGTGGGCTGGCCTATTGGCCATCGCAGCCGCCTTGGCGGGCTACGAAGGGGTACGTCTCTTCCACGCCGCCGGCATCCGAGCCAGCGGTCCCGTGTCGGTGCTCCTGGCCCCGGCGCTGGTGCTGGCTTCCCGCTGGCCGCAGCCCGAGATGCTTGCGCTCGTCTGGGCGACCGGCGTGATCGCAGCCTTCCTAGGCCAGTTGGCACGACCCGAGACCCAGCGATCCGTCCGCGACTGGGCGGTCACCTTGGCTGTGCCAGCCTATGCGGGCACGTTGCTGGGCTTCGCTGCCATGACCCGCCAGCTTCAGGAGGGACTGGCCTGGTCCGTGTTGCTGGTGGCTCTTGTCTGGACCAACGATAGTGTGGCCTTCCTGGCTGGCCGAGCCGTTGGTCGGCATCCGCTCGCCCCGACGCTGAGCCCCAAGAAGACGGTCGAGGGTGCCGCGGCAGCCACGTTTGCGACGGTTCTCTTGGCCAGCGTGGCGCCGAGCGTCCTCGCTCGTCTGCCGGCGCTGGCGAGCGGCACCGCCGACTGGCCGACAGCCGCATTGGCCGGCCTCGGCGTGGCGGTCAGCGTGGCCGCGCCGCTGGGTGATCTTTCCAAGTCCTTCCTCAAACGAAGCGCTGGCGCGAAGGACAGTGGACGGCTGATCCCGGGCCATGGCGGGCTGCTCGACCGGCTCGACAGCTTGATGTTCGCGGCACCCATCGTGTATGTGTTCGCACGTGCCTTCGAGGTGCTGCCATGACCGAGCTTGGGCTTGAGCTTCTGCGTCGTGTGAACGTGATTCTGGCCAGCGCAAATGTGCTCATTGCCTTTAGTCTGCTGTGTTACCTATTCGTTTACAACTTCAAGAATCCGGTGGCTCGCAGCTTCGTGATTCTTCTTTCTCTGATCTGCATCGTCTTCGTCGGCGATGTGTTCTTGGCTACCGCACGCCTGCCGGCCGCTGGCAGGCCGACCGCGTTTTGGCTGTCGTTCGAGTGGCTGGGCATCGCCCTGGTGGTGCCGGCGTACCTCCATTTCGGCGACAACCTGCTGGCGACGGTCGGCGACCGATCGCGGCGCCGCAGGTTGCTCGTGGCGGCGTCGTACGGCGCAGGTCTGGCGTTCGTTCTGGCTGCCTACACGACAGGTCAGATCGTCGGGCCGGTGGTGGGAGCCCACGGCATGGTTCATTTCCGGAGCGGACCTGGCTTCGGACTGTTTGCGGCGCTCTACTTCGCCGGCACCGCCTGGGGCTTCCGTAACGTCTGGCTCGCCCGTCGGCGCGCCCTGACCGTTCACACCCGACGACGGTTGGGCTACCTCCTGGTGAGCGTGATCGCTCCGCTGTCCGTGTTTCCGTACTTGACAGCCGCCGGTAGCGCGTTCGCCAACCAGCCCCTATTGTTTCGAGTGGTGGCTGCCGCCGCCAGCACAGCCATTGCTAGCATGCTTGCCTTCACCGCCTACGGGGTGGCCTTTCAGGGCTCGTTGACCCCAGACCGCGCCATCAAGCGCGACCTCATCAAGTACTTGATCCAGGTGCCGGTGCTCGGTGTGTTCGTCATTGCCACCATGGAGCTGATGCCGCGACGTCTGGAGAGCAGCCTCGGCTTGCCGCGTGACGTGGTGCTGGCTCTGGCGGTGGTGGTGGGCATCGTGGTGTTCCAGTTCCTCATGCGGGCTGCCAAACCGCTCGTCGACGGCGTGATCTACGGCAGCGAAGGTGCGGTCAACGCGGCCTGGCTGCGGCGGCTGGACGAGCGTCTGATGACCCGTCACGACCTGC
The DNA here is from genome assembly GCA_034432155.1 of Anaerolineae bacterium. Lineage (GTDB taxonomy): Bacteria > Chloroflexota > Anaerolineae > Epilineales > Epilineaceae > DAOUCP01. The sequence continues at coordinate 52,496 of DAOUCP010000002.1, read as the reverse complement.
AGCAGCTGCTGGAGAACATCGTGGCTGCCATGTGCGACCAGTTGCGGGTGCGGTACGGCTGCGTGGTCGCTGCTCGGCCAGACGGCCTGGAGATCGAAGCCTTTGCTGGCAGCCGGTCGCAGGCGCTGGCCGTTCTCGAGCGCCTCGACCAGGCGGCGTTGGTTGGCCTGAGCCGGACCAGTGGCTTCCGGCAAGTCAACGGCTACCTGGTGCATCCCTTGCGCGACACGAGCGGCCGCACCTTGGTGGGTGTACTGGCAGTAGCCGATCCGGGTCGCGAGCTGACCGAAACCGAGGTGCGCCTCTTTGCGCGGTTGGTCCGGCACATCGAGGTGGCTTTGGACGATCGCCGCATGCAGCAGAAGGTTCTCGACGCCCTGCGCGCCCTGGAGCCCGAGATCGTGAGCCTGCAGCGCCTGCGCGGCGCGCTGCAGACTGGCACCAGCGATGCCCTGGCGGCTGCGGAGGCAAGTCCCATCGATAGTCCGGACTTCCCGCACTGGGTGAAGGACGCCCTGAGCCACTACTGGGGCGGCCCTAAACTCACCGGCACGCCGCTCGTGTCCTTGCGCGTTGTCCGCGAGGCGTTGGCGGCAAACGAGCACAACACCGCGCGGGCGATGCGGGCGGTGCTCAACGATGCCCTGGAGCGAATGAAGCCCGGTGGCGAGCGCAGCCTGAACGCCCGCGAATGGTTGCTTTACAACATTTTGGAGCTGCGTTTCGTGCGAGGGCTCCGCATTCGCGACGTCGCCGAGCGACTGGCCATGAGCGAGTCGGACGTGTACCGCAAGCAGCGCCTGGCCATTGAGGCCTTGGCCCGTCAGCTGGCCACCTTGGAGGGCGAACCGCCGCTGAACGGCAGGAGCGCCGATCTGGATGCCGGGCGGGCCACGGCTGCGGCGAAGGCGGCGGACACGCCGGCCAGCACGAGAGCAGCGCGCCATGCGGTAGAGCGACCGGATACCAATCGGATAGGTTCTGACAGCTCCTGACAGTTGCGTGCGGCTATGCTCGGCGGCAAGCGCCGCCCATGGCCACCCTTAGCAGTCGGATCGACGTTCAGAGCACCGACTACCGCGCCAACTTCGCGTACCACAGCAGCCTGGCCGACCGTTTGCATCGCCTTCAGGCCCAGACTGCTGAGCAGCGCAGCGCCCGCTCCGTCGCCCTGTTGGCCGAAAGAGGCAAGCTGCCGGTTCGCCAGCGAATCGAGGCCGTCCTCGATCCCGACACCCCCTTCCTCGAGCTCTCGCCCTTGGCAGCCTACGACATGTACGAGAATGCCGCCCCCGGCGCGGGGATGGTGACCGGCATCGGGCGGGTCTGCGGGTTGGAGTGCATGTTCGTGGCCAACGATCCGACGGTCAAGGGCGGAGCCTACTTCCCGCTGACCGTCCGGAAGCAGCTGCGGGCTCAGGAGATCGCCGCCGAACTGCGCCTGCCGTGCATCTACCTCGTCGATTCGGGAGGCGCCTTCTTGCCGTTGCAAGCGGAGGTGTTTCCCGATCGGCATCACTTTGGGCGGATTTTCTACAACATCGCCCGGCTGAGTGCTGCCGGCGTCCCTCAGATCAGTGCCGTCCTGGGTAGCTGCACCGCCGGCGGAGCCTACATCCCGGCCATGAGCGACGAGACGATCATCGTTCGCCAGCAGGGCACCATCTTCCTGGGCGGGCCGCCCTTGGTGCGGGCGGCCACCGGCGCCACGGTGACCGCGGAGGCGCTCGGGGGCGCCGAGGTGCATACGCGGATCTCGGGCGTCGCCGATCACTACGCCCACGACGAGCCGGAGGCGCTGCAGCAGGTGCGCGAGATCGTTCGGCACCTCAACCGGCGCAAGACGGCCTGGGTAGTGCCCGAGAGTCCGGAGCCGCCGGCGTACGACCCGCGTGAGCTGTACGGCGTTGTTCCGGCCGATCCCCACGTAGCCTACGAGGTGCGCGAAGTGATCGCTCGCATCGTGGACGGATCGCGCTTCGAAGAGTTCAAGGCTCGCTACGCTCCGACGCTCGTCTGCGGCTTCGCCCACATCTGGGGCATCCCGGCCGGCATCGTTGCCAACAACGGCCTGCTCTTCGGCGAGTCGGCCCTCAAGGGAACGCATTTCATTCAGCTTTGCGGTCAGCGCCGGCTACCGCTGGTCTTCCTCCAGAACATCAGCGGCTTCATGGTCGGTCAGGAGTACGAGAACCGGGGCATCGCCCGGGACGGAGCCAAGATGGTGATGGCCGTGTCCACGGTGCCGGTACCGCGCCTCACGGTGATCATCGGCGCCTCGCACGGCGCCGGCAACTACGCCATGGCCGGCCGTGGTTACGATCCGACCTTCTTGTTCACCTGGCCCAACGCGCGCATCAGCGTCATGGGAGGCGAGCAGGCGGCCAACGTGCTCTGGCAGATCAACCAGGATGGGCCCCAGCCGCTGGCCGCCGACCAGGAGGAGACGTTCAAGCGGCCCATCCTGGAGCAGTACGAGCGCGAGAGCAGCGCTTGGTACGCCACTGCCCGGCTGTGGGACGACGGCATCATCGATCCGCCCGAGACGCGGAACGTCCTTGGGCTCGCGCTCTCGGCCGCTCTGAATGCTCCGCCGCCGGGCGATCCGCGCTACGGTGTCTTCCGCATGTGAGGCCCCGATGATCCGAGCCTCCCTCCCGCACGCTACCCCACAGGGGACCGCCAGACGATGAGCCAGAGCGCCGGCCTGCGCGCCGATCGTCAGGGACCCGTGGTCTACCTGTGGCTCGCGCGACCGCAAGCCCGCAACGCCCTGGACGAGCCCCTCGTGCTAGCCCTTACGGATGCCGTCCTTGCATCCGCGGGCAACCCAGAGGTCCGGGCCATCGTTCTTGCCGGCGAGGGAGAGGTATTCTGCGCTGGCGCCGACATCGCCGAGATGCAGCGACTGGTGGCGCAGGGCGAGGCCGCCAACCGTGGTCAGGCCGATCGGCTGGCCGAACTGCTGGCGGCCATCCACCGTTGCCCCAAGCCGGTGGTAGCCCGGGTGCAGGGCGCAGCCTACGGCGGTGGCGTCGGCTTGCTGGCGGCCAGCGATCTGGTCATCGCCTCCCAGGAAGCCCGCTTCGCCTTGACCGAGGTTCGCCTGGGCATCGCCGCTGCCCTCATCGCTCCCTACGTGGCGCGGCGCATCGGCGCGGCTCGCCTCTGCGAACTTGCCTTGAGTGGCCAGCCCATTGACGCCCGAAAGGCTTGCGAGATCGGCCTGGTCACCGAGGTCACCGAGGCTGACGCGCTGGATTCCGTCGTCACCCATTGGCTGCACGCCTTGCTGCGCGGGGCGCCGCAGGCCCAAGCAGCTGTGAAACGCATCGCGGACCGCGTGGCCGGCGACCCGGCAGCTCTCAGCCCCCTGCTCGCGGCCGAGCTAGCCTGCCTGCGGGCCATGCCCGAAGCCCAAGAGGGCATGGCTGCCTTTCTCCAGAAGCGAGCACCAGCTTGGTGGCCGGCCACCATGCCGACAACCGAATCCTCGGAAAGAGATCGCCATGGCCATTGACACCATCCGGATCCGTGCTCCCGCCACCACGAGCAAGCGGCGTCCGAGCAGCCCGCGGAGTGTGCGGACGCTCCTCGTCGCCAACCGCGGCGAGATTGCCCGCCGCATCTTTCGGGCTGCCCGCAAGCTGGGCCTGCAGTCGGTGGCGGTTTACTCCGACGCCGATTCCGGCAGCGTCTGGAGTCGGCAGGCGGACCTGAGCGTCGCCCTACCAGGTAGCAGTCCGGCGGCGACATATATGAACGGCCACGCCATCCTCGAGGCGGCCCGCAAGGTTGGCGCCGACGCCGTCCATCCCGGCTACGGCTTCCTGGCCGAGAATGCCGACTTCGCCCAAGCCTGCCTAGAGGCCGGCCTGGTGTACGTGGGTCCCCGGCCCGACGCCATCCGCCTCCTGGCTTCCAAGACCGAAGCCCGACGCATCGCCATCGCCGCGGGCATTCCGGTTGTGCCGGGCATCGACTGTCGCGGACGCGACGATCCGAGCATTCTGGCCGCGGCGGAGAACATCGGCTTTCCCGTTCTCGTGAAAGCCGTGGCCGGCGGTGGCGGGCGGGGAATGCGGGTTGCCCACTCCAAGACGGAGCTCGCCGAACTGCTGGCTCCGGCGCGAGCCGAAGCGCTGTCGGCCTTGGGGGATGATGGCTTGCTTCTTGAGAAGCATCTGTCGCACGCTCGGCACATCGAGGTGCAGGTGCTGGCGGATCTGGCCGGCAGGCGAATCCATCTGTCCGAGCGTGAATGCTCGATTCAGCGACGGTACCAGAAGCTCATCGAAGAAGCACCGGCACCGGATCTGGAGGAGCGACTGCGCGCTGCGTTGACCGACGCGGCCTTGGCGATGGCGCAAGCTGTGGATTACACGAATGCCGGAACGGTCGAGTTCCTTGTGGACGAGAACGGCCGGTACTACTTCATGGAGATGAACACACGTCTTCAGGTGGAGCACGGCGTGACCGAGCTCCTGACGGGCATCGATCTCGTTGCGTGGCAGATCCGCATCGCCCGCGGTGAGCCGCTAACCATCCGGCAGGAGGCGGTGCAGCGACAGCGACACGCCATCGAGTGCCGCATCTACGCAGAGGATCCCGCACGCGGCTTCCTGCCGTCGGTGGGCCGGATCGACATCTACCGCCCACCCGCGGGACCAGGCGTGCGCTGCGACGATGGCATCGCTGCCGGCTCCCTTGTGTCGCCGCACTACGACTCGCTGCTCCTTAAGGTTCTGACGAGCGGCTACGATCGCAGCGAAGCCGTTCGGCTGATGGAGCAGGCGCTCGCTGAGACGGTAATCTTGGGCGTGATCACGAACATCCCGTTCCTGCAAGACGTGCTGGCGCATCCGGCCTTCCGGCAGGGCCACGTCCATACCGAGTTCCTGGCCGAGCACTTCGCCCGTTGGTCACCACCGCAGCCGGAGAGCGAGGACGACTGGCTGGCCTTGGCGGCCTTCGAGATGACGGCTCGCACCCATGCCCGAGCTGGCGAAGCCATGCCAGGCGGCCTGATCATCGATCCCTGGGCAAGCGCCGGCAGTTGGCGGAACGTGCCATGAGGAAAGCGCCGCGCACGCCAACAGATCGGCGGCGGTACGAGGGCAGCTCCGGCCGGCTGTTCTGTGCGCAGCTCGATGCGTCGCCCGCGAACGGGATGGCATGAAGTTCACGTTGCACGCCGGAGACCGAGAGCGAACGGCGACCGTGTCGCGCCGCGGCGACCGGCTGCTCTTGACCTTCGAGGATCAGCCGCCGATCGAGCTGCGCTTGCTTCTGGAGCGCGATGGTCGGATCGAGCTGGAGCATGGTCACCGAAGGATCCACGTCGCCGGAGTCGTGCGCGGCGGCGAGCGCCATGTCTGGGCCAACGGGCGCATTCTGATCGCCCGCAGCGAGACAGGCCGATCGACCGAAATGCCCGCCGAGGAGAGCCTGGCCAGCCCATTGCCGGCGCGCGTGCTCGAGGTGCTCGTGCAACCGGGGGAGACCGTCGAGAGCGGCCAGAAACTCGTCCTCTTGGAGTCCATGAAGACATTGCTGTCCATTCGGGCTCCGAAGGCCGGCCTGGTGCGGGCGGTGCACTGTCAGGTTGGGGATGCCGTCGCCGCCGGCGCCCGGCTGCTGGAGATCGGCCCGGCGGCCGAGGGGCCAGCTTCCCCCTACTAGGCGCGAGTGGCGCCGCCCTGTCGCCAGGATGGCGCGTACCCCCTCCTCCGCTGGGACTGCCGCCCCTAGACTCATTGCGGCCCGAAGGCGCCGCGCGTCCGGAGCCACGTTTCGAACGAGCGCTCTTTGGCCTACAGCGCGATGCCCGTGAAGCCATCCGTTCTCGTCATCCTCGTCGGCCCAGGCCTCGCCGGCCTGACCATCATCGCTGCAGTGCCGGCCGGCGCTCGCAGCAGCCCCGACACCGCAACGGGACCAGCTTCGCTGACGGTGGAACGCTGGAGCGACACAGGGCTCACCGTCAAAGTCTCCTTGCCTCCGCCGCACTTGGTAGAGCGCGCCTCGGCCGGAGGCACTTGCCGCGAGCTGCACCTTGACCCAGGCCCCGGACCGGCGCCGTCCGAGGCGGGCGAGCAGGCCAGCTTCGGCTGGCTCTTGGGCGTGCCTACCCCAAACGGAGCCCACATCCAATCCGTGCAGATCACCGAGCGCCGTTATGACCTGGCGAGCCCGTGTGCGCCGGCAACGCTTGTCCCGCAGCGTGTCCAGGAGCTGGACGGTCGCTGGGTGGCCCTGCCCGGCTGGCGTCCGCAACCGCCAGGCGAAGCCATCACGCTCACCCCGGCCGGCCAGCTGCGCGGCCAACCCCTCATGCGGCTGGGCGTTCAGCCGGTGCGCCGAATGAGTTCGCGAACGCTGTTCGTCCTCGACAAGGCCCGGGTTGTTATTGGCTATCGGTCGGCCTGGCCACCGCGCACGCCGTGGGGGATCGAGCCCGGCAGTCCGTTTGCCACCGTTGTGCGTGCGCGGCTGTTGAACGGGCCATGGCTGGTGGCTCGCGCATCGGAGCGACCGACCCCCAGCCCCGAGGCGCTGTCGGCCCCATTCGGCGCGGGCCGAGACCAGCCGGCCATTGCCGCCGACCCCGAGGCCCTCAAACTGGTGGTGGCCGCTGACGGGCCGGTAGCCCTTCGCGGCGCGGACCTGGCGGCGGCTGGCTGGCCGCTCTCGGCCGTCGATCCAGGGCGACTGTCCTTGCGTAGCGGAGGTCGCCCACAGGCCATGTACGTGGAAGCTGGAGCCGACGGTCGGCTGGACCCCGACGACCAGTTGCTCTTTCATGGCCGGGCAATGACAGGCGAGTACACCGTCGAGAATGTGTACTGGCTCACCGCCGACGGGGCCGGCTGGAGGATGGAATCGCGACGCGCTGAACCGGACCGAGGTTGGCCGGCGGCCTCGTGGCACCCGATGGTCGCCCAGTTCGAACGGGACACCGTTTACTACCTGTCGATGCACTGGCGCGATGGCGACGATCGCTGGATGTGGGGTCGGGCTCTGGGGCCCGGCGATCGGATCACTCGTGAACTGGTTGTCGGCAGCCTGGCGGCGGTACAGGTTTCGGCGGCACGTCTTCACGTGACCCTGCAGGGCTGCACCGATGACGAACGGCTGTCTCCCGATCATCGGGCCCAGGTCTGGCTCAACGACCGGTCCTTGGGTCAGACCGCCTTCGAGGGACTCGGCAGGCACGATCTGATCTTCGAAGTACCACCCGGCGTCGTTCAGGAAGGACCGAACCGGTTCGCACTGGCCAACGAGCCCGTGCCGGGTGCGCTGCTTAACCAGTTCTACCTGAACCGCATTGCGCTGGAGTATGCGGCCGGCTTCCGAGCTCGCCAAGACCGGCTGCGCTTCCGAGCGCCCGCTGCCGGTCGCTGGGAATTCCAGCTGGCAGGCTTCAGCAGGCCGGACATCGTGGTGGACGACATCACCGAACCCAGCCGGCCGGTGCGCCTTCTGGGAACGGAGATTCGGCGCAACAACGACGGCTTCGGTCTCCGGTTCGCATCGGTTACCGATGGCAGCACCCAATTCGAGGCCTATGTGCCGTCCGAGGCTGGGCGGCCAAGACGCATCGTCCCCAACGAGCCATCGAGCTGGCGGACAGCCGACGTCGGTGCCGACGTGGTGATCATCAGCCATCCGACGTTTCTGCCAGAGCTGGATCGGCTGGTGGCGCACCGTCGAAGCCAGGGCTTGCGGGTGGCGGTCGTCAACATCCACGATGTGTATGATGAATTCTCGGACGGCATCTTCGACCCGCGCGCCATTCGCCAGTTTCTGCGCCATGCGACCGCACACTGGCAGCCGCCGGCACCAGCCTACGTGCTGCTGGTGGGCGAGGCGAACCTCGACTACCGGCGTGGCTATGACATTGGACCGCCCAACTTCGTGCCTCAGATGCAGGTCGACCTGGACGCCGGCCCGGCGGGATCGAGCGACACCTGGTTCGCCATGCTGGACGACGATCCTCTGCCCGACATCCTTCTGGGGCGCATCTCGGTATCGAACCCCGCGGAGTTGCGCGCCGTCGTCGACAAGATCCTCGACTACGAGCGCCAGGGGCAGGAAGCGTGGCGGCGCGCGAGCATCTGGGTGGCCGACGACGAAGCGCCATTCGAAGCGCTGAGCGACGAGCTGGCCGCCTTGCGGAACCTGGCATACCCGCAGCGACAGTTCTACGCCGGCCGCTTCCCGCGGGATGAGGATCTCACAGGCGCGATTCTGGCCGCCATTCACGAGGGCGCCGGCCTGGTTGGCTACGCCGGCCACGGCAACGTCGACACCTGGGGGCCATGGCCGGGCGGAGGGCGGATTCTCCAGAACCGCGACATCGCAAGCCTGGCCAACGGGCAACGTTTGCCCATCCTGGTGGCGGCCACTTGCATGAACGGCTGGGTCAGCCACCCCAGTCGTCCTGTGGCCCTCGCCGAACTGTGGCTGACCCATCCTAGCGGCGGCGGCATCGCCGCCTGGGCCTCCTCCGGCCTCGAGCCGCTGGCCGCCGAAGCAGCTCTGCTGCGCCCGTTTGTGGCTGGCCTCGGCGAGGCCGAGCACACGACCCTCGGCAGCCTAACCCTCATGGCGATGGCTCAGGCGTGGGCAGCCAATCCCGCTCTGGCCGATACCTTGCGCCAGATCACGCTCCTGGGTGACCCAGCCCTGCGCATCGACGGTCCACTGTCCGCGCGAGCCACCCCGCCGGCAAGCGCCGACCCGCGGCGCTGCTTCGGCTACTTGCCGGCCCTGGCCAACCCCTGACGCGACCCCCGTATTGCCTGCCAGGGGATATGCGGAGTACACTATCCCCTGGCAAGCGATTCGCTAGCAACGCGGGACGCTTGCGCCCAGGGCTTCGGCGGGCGGCCCGGAGGGCGTTCTGGGATCCAACCGGAGGTGTGCGAATGTATCGCGCCAACGTCATCATTCTCCTTTCTCTGGCGGCATGGACCGCCGCGGCGCGAGCGATCTCAGCCCAGCCGGGGTCCGGGTCGCAACCGGCGACCCATGGGATCGCTAGCCTTGCCGCCTTGCCCGAAGTGGCCCCGCCGGCGAACTCGGAGGCGCCACCGCGGGATCAGACGCAGCCGGCCATCGCCTACAACTCCCATCCGCAAGTCCAGAACTTCTTGCTCGTCTGGGTAGAGGATCGTGGCTTCGGGGACGACATCTATGCCAAGCGATTGTTCCCCAATGGGCTGCCGCAGGGTGGTCCCCAGCAGCGCGGCTGGAAGGTCATTCGCGACGAGTACGAGACCAACCGGCGCGTGCCACCGCCCGGCCGGCGCGCCGATCCGGCGCTGGTGTACAGCCCGACGCGCGAGGAATACCTGATGGTTTTCAGCGAGTTGGGGGATGAGGCTACGGGCTGGGATGTCTACGCCATTCGCCTGAGCTCGGCCGGTTATGGCCAAGGCAAGCCGCGCCGTCTGGCGGGCGGTCCGGGGCATCAACGACGTCCGGACGTCGCTCAGTTCTCCGACGCCACGACGCGGACGGAGGATTACCTCGTGGTTTGGGAGGACAACGCCCGGGACATCGATGAGGTCTGGGCGGTACGGCTGCAGCCCAATGGCCTGCCCCGCGGCTCGTCGTACATGCTCGTCCGGGGCACGTCGAACGCCAGTGACCCGACGACCAACGGCGCGGTGGTGGCGTGGGTGGACGACCGCAACGGCCAGTCCGACATCTATTCCATCCGGCTGCGCAATGGCATGCCCAGCGGCCAGGCCAGCGCGGTCGCCCAGGACGTCCTTGAGGAGTTCAATCCCCGCTTCGGTAGCTCGGGACTGCTATGGAACGTGTTTGACCCAGCTACGGGCATTGATGTCATGGGCATTGAGGTCATCGAGGCTTCGCGGTCACCCGCCGGCCCGGGTGTCATCCTAGTGCCGGCCGCCGATCAGGTGGCACCCGACATGGACAATGGCGTGTTGGTCTTCGCCGACAACCGATCTGGCGATTTCGACCTGTATGCGGTGCGCGTTCTCGGCGGGGGGCGCATTAGGGCGCGCGGCCACGACTACGTCTTGCTGAGCGATCGGTAGCCGGCGAGCGATTGGCGGCGCGAGCGCTGCCGGCGCACGGGCTCCCTGGATCGGCTGCCGCTGGGCGGCTGGTCTCGGAAGGGGAGAGAATCGGCGTTTCGGGAGACTGCGATGGCGTGGAGCGAGGAAATCGCCTCAGCCCTCGCAAGCCGTTCCAGTCGGCTGCCGGGCTTCCATCGTCTGCCGCTTGCTGCGCGTCAGGCGATCGTAGCCCAGTGGGCTGGTTTGTCGGACCGCGAGGTTGAACTGCTGGGCCAAAGCCTGGCCCTTGCCCACGCCGAGACCCTGATTGAAAACGTCATCGGCACCTTCCCCCTGCCGCTCGGCATCGCCACCAACTTCACCGTCAACGGCCTGGATGTGCTGGTGCCGATGGCCATCGAGGAACCGTCGGTGGTCGCCGCTGCCAGCCACGCAGCGTTCTTGGCCCGGCAAGGCGGCGGCTTCGAGGCTGCCGCCGACGAGTCGCTGATGATCGGCCAGGTCCAAGTCTTGGCGCTGCCGCACCAGGACCTGGACCGCGCCGCGGCGCGCATTCTGGCGACTCGCGACGAGATTCTGCGCCATGCCGACGCGCAGAACCCGCAGCTGGTGAGCGTCGGCGGTGGTGTTCGGGATCTGGTGGTTCGGTCCCTCCCCGACACGGCAGCCGGGCCGATGCTACTGGTCCATCTCCTCGTCGACGTCCGCGACGCCATGGGCGCCAACGCGGTGAACACCGCTTGCGAGGCGGTGGCGCCGCTCATCGAGCGGGCCAGTGGTGGCACCGTGAACCTGCGCATCCTGAGCAACCTGGCCGATCGGCGCCTGGCTCGGGCAGTCTGCCGAATCCCGGCGTCGGCCCTGAGCCGGGCCGAGCTGAGCGGCGAGACCGTGGCCCAGCGTATCGTGGCCGCCAACGTGCTCGCCCGTGAGGATCCCTACCGGGCGGCGACCCACAACAAGGGCATCATGAACGGCATCGACGCTGTGGTCATGGCCACCGGCAATGACTGGCGCGCCGCCGAAGCTGCTGCCCACGCGTACGCCGCTCGCGACGGCGAGTACCGGGCGCTCACCGACTGGCGAGTCACCGCCGACGGCGAGCTTGTTGGCTCGCTGGAGTTGCCGGTGGCGGTGGGCACCGTCGGCGGCACCACCCGTGCGCACCCGGCGGCTGCCCTGGCCCTCAAGATCCTGGGCGTCACCGGCGCCCGGGAGCTGGCGCAAGTTGTGGTGAGTGTCGGCCTCGCTCAGAACCTAGCCGCCCTGCGGGCCTTGGTGTCGGAAGGCATTCAGCGCGGCCACATGGCCCTCCACGCCCGCCAGCTGGCACTCGCCGCGGGGGCACCACCCGACCTGGCTGGCGCCATCGCCGAGCAGATGGTGGCCGAGGGCCAGATCACCGCCGCACGGGCGGCAGAGCTTGTGGCAGCACGCAAAGCTTAAGCTCTGGATCGCTACCGGCGGCCGCCAAGACATAGCGTTGCTACACTGACGCCGACAGGACTCCCAAACAGGGGACTCCGTAGTGGAGGCACCAATGCCGGATCGTCGAGCCCTCTGCCTGGCGTTCGCGATTGGCCTGATGGCTGCCGCGTCACCCCGGCTCGCATGGGCGGACTCCGTCCACGTGGTTGCGCCCGGCGAGAACCTCTTCCGGATTGCGCTGCGCTATGGCGCATCCATGACGAGCATCGCCCGCGCCAATGGTCTGCGTTCGCCGGACCTGGTGTACGTCGGCCAGCGCCTGCTGATTCCGGCCGCCAACCAGCCCGCTACCTCACCCGCCGGGCCACGAGCAGCCGTGCCCGGAGGCGTGCCTGGCGCCACGCAGGTGCACCTGGTGGCTCGTGGCGAGACGCTCAGTGCGATCGCGCTCCGCTACGGCACGACCGTCTCGGACCTGGTGCGCCTCAATGGTTTGGCGATACCCAACCGCATCTACGCTGGACAGCGGCTGATCGTCCCCGCCACTGGCCAGCGAGTGCCGGGGGCAGCACCGTCGAGGCCACCGGCTGTGGTCAGCCCCGGCACCGGCCGCCGCATCGTGGTCGATCTATCGTCGCAGACGCTCACCGCCTGGCAGGGCAGCGCAGCGCTAGTCACCTTCCTGGTGTCGACCGGCAAACGCAGCACCCCGACGCCCATCGGCAGCTACCGGATCTACGCCCGCTATCGGTCCCAGACGATGTCCGGACCTGGCTACCTGCTGCCAGGCGTGCCGTACGTCCAGTACTTTCACGGCGGCTACGCCATTCACGGCGCATACTGGCACATGGCGTTCGGCACGCCCGTGAGCCACGGGTGCGTTAATCTCAAGCTGGATGACGCCGCCTGGCTTTGGGAGTGGGCCAGCGTCGGGACGCCGGTGACAGTGCAACCGTGAGACGGCGCCGGGGCCGAGCTCGCGCACGCCGCGCCTCGGCCAGCTCGCGTCGGGCCAAGCCAGACGGGAGCGCCCATCCGGGCGGTTCCTAGAGGCGGATCGCCAGCCGATCCATCGTCCGCGTCCGTGTCAGTCCCTGTGCCAGGAGCCAGTCGGAGGCAGGCTCTTCCTCGGTCCGCAGCCTGACCTCGAGCCGACCATCGGGCGCCGTCGCCACCTTCGCCAGGGCGGCGGTCAGTAGGGGCGCTTCCAGCTTGCCCCGCCAGGCCGGATGACAAGCCATCTCCAGCCGATGGCTGCCACCCGACGAAGCAATTTCGGCCACCAGCACCGCGTGCACCCTACCATCCGCCACCGCCACTAGGCCAACCGTCCTACGCCCAGCCAGCGACACGCCCGCATCCGGCCAGGCCGGGTGACGCCGGAACGCCGCCGCCAGCGGTCCGGCTGTGTCGGCCTGGTCATGGATGCCAGCCGCGGCCAGAGCCCCCTGCACAGCGCTTCGGTCGGCGGGCAGCCAGCTTCGCACCAGGACGCCCTCCGCTGTCGCTTCCGCGCATAGCCGCCCGAGCCGTCGCGAGTGAGGACACGACAGCCGCGCCACGGCATACGCGCGCTCGAAGCCAAGCGACTGATACAAGGCCTGCGCCGGCTCGTTGTCGGTGCGCACCTCCAGTTCCAGCCGGGCGATCCCCCGTTCCCTGGCCCAGTCCATGGCCGCAGTCACCAGCCGCCGCCCAATCCCGAGGCGGCGCCACTGTGGGTCGGTCACCACGTTGGCCAGGAGCCAGCTGTGGGTACTGCGCCGCATCAGCGTGACGTTGCCAACCAGTCGACCTTCCGCGAGCCACACGAAGCCGTGGAACCCGATCCAGCCAAGCGGTGCCAGGCCCGCGACGGCGAGCAGCGGTCGGCAGTCCGCCACAGCCTCCAGATCAGACAACCAGCGCCGATCGTCCTCGTCCATCTCGGCGCCGAACTCTTGACGCAGCAGCTGGATGAGCGGCACCAGGTCACGCCACGGCGAGAAGCATGCCAGTCCGTCGCGCGGGCGCACCCACAGCCGTCTGGGCCGGCGCAAGGCGATCGCTCCTCGCCGCAAGTTGGAGACGCAGGTGGCCAAGCGAGCCGAATCAGGCACTGCCGAAGGAGCGGGGGTCGGCGCGGTCCTGGGCTGCCGGTGCATCGCTCTCCAGAACTTCCGCGCCGCCACCAAGTGCCGCCTCGGGCGAAGCGTCAGCGAGAGTCCTCGAAGCCGCGTCGCACGAAGCGCCAACTGGCGTCCTGGCCGCCGCGTCGGATTCGTCCGTCCCTGGCTGGCGGTCCTCGTCGACCTCCCCCTCCGCTTCCGGCTCATCGGCTTCCCAGGAGATGATCCAGGCGCAGAGCCCGGCAAGGAGCACCGTCGCCACGCCGAGCCAGAAAAACTGCCGTGCCGTCAGCTCGACGTCGCGCGCCGACCAGGCAAGCACCATCAGCATGCCCAGGGCCAGAACGAACCAGGTGGTGAGATTGGGGTGCCGCTCCGCGAATGCCTTCAACTCATTCCTCCGACGCACCTTGCCACCGCACCGCAGGCCCGGTGACGGACCCGAGAGCCTGCCAGGCCGCCTCGAGCTGCGCTTCGGTGTCGGACCAGAGGCCGCCATTGTCGATCACCGCGTCAGCAACCGCCAACCGCGGCGCCAAGGGTGGGCTGGCCGCCATGCGACGTGCCACCTCCCGAGCGGACCAGCCGCGAGCCAATAGCCGCTGGCGCCGGACCGAAGCCGGACACGTGACCAGCCACACCTGATCCAGCTCGCGATGGAGGCCGCTCTCGATCAACTTGGCGGCCTCGACAACGGCGATGGCGCCTGACTGCGCGGCCAACCAGGCGCGCACGCGCTCGATCACCGGTGGATGGACGATGCGCTCCAAGTCGGCCAGCGCCTGGGGGTCGCCGAAGACCATGGCCGCCAACCGGGGGCGGTTGACACCCGAGGCCGAGATCACCGCCTTTCCGAAGCGTGCCGCAACCGCCGCCATCACCTCGGCGTCCTTGGCCAGCAACTCGTGAACGAGCGCGTCCGCGTCCAGGCCGCTGGCGCCACGCGCCACCAACCACGCCAGGACGCGGCTCTTGCCGGCCCCGACGTCGCCCGTCAAGCCCATGGCCAGCCTGGCAGCCACGAGCCGATTCTAGCTCGGCGGCCGAGGGTTGTCACGAGCAGGGGCTCTCCCGTACAATCTGCGCCGTGAGGGAAGAGCAAGGGACTCCGAGGCTCGGACAGCGAAAGCTGGCGGCTGTGGTGATGGCCGCCGTCAGCCTTCTTGGCCTCGTCTCGGCGGTAGAGCGCGTGCGCTCGCAGGAGCCAACGCAGCGGCCGACGGTGCTCGTGGAGCCGGAGACTAGCGAGGTGCGCGCTGGGGAGCGGTTCACGGTGAGCGTGTCGATTCGCGATGTCGTGGACCTCATGGCCTTTCAGATCACCTTGGACCACGATGCAGACACCTTGCGGTTCCTCGCCATGGAGATCGGCCCCTTCCTCGCTAGTACGGGCCGGAACGTTCGTCCGGTAGGCATCGTAACCGCAACGGGCACGGTGAGTTTCGGCGCCACTTCGTTCCCGGGTGCGCCAGGTCCGAGCGGCGGGGGCGTGTTGGCCACCGTTGGGTACCAGGCCCTCTCACCTGGCGAAAGCCCGATCGCCATCCGGCGCGCCTTGCTGAGCGACACCTCGAACACGCCCATCACCGACACCATCCGGGTCAACGGGCTGGTGATTGTCTCGCCTGCCGTGTCGGCGTGGCAGGTTCATCTGCCACTTGCCAGCCTGCCCTAGCGACGAGCGCCACATGCCGCGACAGATCCTTCGCTCCTGTACGCTGGCCAGCCTCCTGGCCGCCGTGGCACTGGGCATCCACGGACCAGAGGCTGGCTTTGGCCGGTTGGGCGGTGGCAGCACTCTGGTCCAGGCGCAGCGGGCCTTCGACGGCACCAGCGTGGCGCCACCCCTGGCTCCGACGGCCGCCTGGCCGGAGGACGCCGCGACGCCAGGCCTCACCGCCACCTGGCCGCTTCGTCCTGGCACGCCACAGGTCACCCCAGCCCGGCCGCAAGGCCAGCTTGCCCCCAGTCTCACCGCCACGTGGCCGCTCGGTTCCGAGGCACCAGAAGTCACTCCCACCTGGCCGGAGGGCGAAGGCACACCCGCTTTCACTGGGAGCGGCCTCGACGCGCCAGGCGCAGCCGGTGCCGGAGCGCCTGCGCCAGGCAGCGGTTCACCCGGCTCGGGGGCAGCACGGAGAGCAAGCAATCGGCTGGCCGAGGCCTGGGGTCGCCTTGTCGCTGCCCTTCCCCAGCCAGGGCTGAGTCGCTACCAGCGGCTGTGGCTTGGCTTGTTCTTGGGTTCGGCATTTCTGGTGGCTGCCGGCTGGTTTGTCGGCCGGCGGTTTGGCCGTCCGGATCGCCCCGCTCGCTGAAGCCGGGCCGGTCCATGGCGCACGCCGACAGCTCAGCGCGGTGTCCCCTCGAGCCGACGCCCGGCAGTGACCTCACCGCCTCGCGGGAGCCTGTGGTATAATCCACTTCGATCGTTCGTTGGCGTGTCTTGCTCTCATGCCCTTCGTCGGGAGGTACCAGATGCGGCGCGCATTCGCACATCGGATTTCGAGCCACGGGCCGGCGCTGCTGGCGGTGGTGGCGTTCGTAGTCTTGTTCTGCTTGCCAGCGGCGGTGTCTGCTTGGAAGGGACCGGGGAACCCGCTGGATCCCATCGAGAGGGAAGTGGTCAACCTAGTCAACCAGGAGCGGGAGTCGCGGGGCATACCCACCCTGATCGTCAACTACCAGCTTCAGGAAGCGGCGTGGCGGCATAGCGAGCACATGGCCAAGAACAAGGTGCTCTGCCACTCCGGTTGCGGCGATGGCGATCCGGGTTCGCGGATCCGGGCCACGGGTTACAAGGCCGCCACTTACGGCGAGAACGTCGCCTCCGGCCAGCGGAGTTCGACGCAAGTGATGAATGCCTGGATGAACAGCTCTGGGCACCGTCGCAACATCTTGAACCCCAACTTCACCGACATCGGCGTCGCTTATGCCGTAGGCGGCCTGTATGGCAACAGCTGGACCCAGGTCTTTGCCCGACCAGCGGATGGTTTCGCCACCGTTACCCCACCTCCGGGCGGCGACCCGGCCGAGCCGACGCCAGTCTGCAACTCCCAATACGATTTCAATGGCGACTGTGCGGTGAACGAGACGGACCTCCGCGACATCGAGGCGCGTTTCCTCGCCGTACCGGGGGATCCGCGCTGGGATGCGAAGTACGACCTGGTCGTGGACGACGAGATCAACATCTTTGACATCAACGAAGTCGTGCTGGCCATGGAGGGTGGCGCCTAAGGCCATCCAGATCCGCCGGCGCGAGCCACAAGCGTGCAGTGATCAAGCCCGGCACGGGTGGCCTAGAACCTCGGGCCGGGCTTCGTGTTTGCCGACGGCGGGATGCGAACGGTGCGAGCTTAGGAGAACGCATGGCCGAACACGTGCCAACGAGCGGGAATGCCCCAGCCTCGCCGGCTTCTGCGACGAGTGCGGTGGTGCTGTCGATCATCATCCCAGCCTACAACGAGGAGCGTCGGCTACCGGCGACGCTGGACGAGATAGCCCACTGGTTGGCGAGCTGGAAGGAGACGGCGGAGGTCATTGTGGTCGAGAATGGCTCCACCGACCGCACGGCGGAGGTCGTGCAAGCCTACCAGCAGGAGCACGCCTTCGTGCGGCTCATCGGCGGACTGCCGGCCGGCAAGGGCGGTGCCGTCCGGAAGGGTATGCTGGCCGCCCGCGGCATCCGTCGTTTCCTGTGTGATGCCGATCTGTCGATGCCCATCCGGGATCTCGATAAGTTTCTGTCGCCGGAGATGGCCCCCGTCGACGTTGCCGTCGGCAGCCGTGAGGCGCCCGGCGCCCGCCGCGTGGGAGAGCCACGGCGGCGGCACCTGATGGGCCGAGTGTTCAATGCCATCGTCCGCTGGATCGCCTTGCCGGGCATCGAGGACACGCAGTGTGGCTTCAAGCTGTTCGGGGCGCGAGCCGCCCAGGACCTCTTTCGCCGAGCGCGACTGACCGGCTGGGGCTTCGACGTCGAGGTGCTGTACATTGCCCGACGGCGAGGCTACCAGATTCGCGAGGTACCCATCGAGTGGCACTACAACGCCGATAGCCGTGTGAAACCAATTCACGATTCCCTAGCAATGCTGCGAGATCTCTTTCTTATCCGCTACTATGACTCGCGAGGTTTCTACCATGGGTGAGCGCATCGCAGTCTTTGTCGCCTGGCCGTACGCCAACGGGCCGCTGCACATCGGGCACATTGGGGGGTCGCTCTTGCCGCCCGATATCTTCGCTCGCTTCCACCGTCTGCGCGGCGCTCAGGTCATGATGGTTTCCGGTTCGGACACGCACGGTACACCCATCACGGTGCGCGCCGAGAGCGAAGGCTGCTCGCCGTGGGAGGTGTACCGCCGCTGGCATGCTAGCTTCCTCGCCACCCACTTGGAGCTTGGTATCTCGTTCGACCTGTTCACCCACACCGATACCGCCAACCACCGCCGTATCGCGAGCGACATGTTCCTCCGCTTGCTCGAGAAGGGGGCCCTCTTCGTCGCCAAACAGCCCCAGCTGTACGCTCCCAGTCAAGGCCGCTACCTCCCGGATCGCTTCGTCGAGGGCACCTGCCCATACTGCGGCTACGACTCCGCACGAGGGGACCAATGTGATGACTGCGGAAGGTTGCTCAATGCCACGGAGCTCCTCGCGCCGCGGGCGCGCTTTGGAAGTGGCGAAGCCCTCGAAGTCCATGAGCGGGATCACTACTTCCTCGACCTGCCCAAGTACGCCGGTCCCTTGGCGCAGTGGCTGGAAGCCCAGACCGACTGGCGCCCGGCGGTGCGGAGCCACAGCCTGGGTCAAATCCGGGAAGGCCTCGTGCCGCGAGCCATCACCCGCGACCTGGACTGGGGCATCCCGGTCCCTCTTCCGGGCTGGGAGGACAAGGTCCTTTACGTCTGGTTCGAGGCGGTCATGGGGTACTTCACCGCTGCGGTGGAGTGGGCGGAACTGCAGGGCACACCCGACGCTTGGCGCGACTATTGGTACAATCCCGAGAGCCGCGGCTACTACTTCATGGGCAAGGACAATACGCCGTTCCACACCATCATCTGGCCGGCGATGCTCCTGGGCGCCGAACAGCTCTATCCCGGCGACCGCACCACGCGGCTCAACCTGCCGACGGACGTGGTGGCCAACGAATATGTAAACCTCGAGCGCCAGCCGATGTCGACCAGCCGCAGCTGGGCCCTGTGGCTGCCCGAATATCTGTCGCGGTATGCACCGGATCCGCTGCGCTACTACTTGACGATCAACGCCCCGGAAACGCGCGATGTCGACTTCACATGGCAGGACTTCGTGAAGGCCAACAACAACGAGCTTTTGGCCACCTGGGGCAATCTGGTCCATCGCGTGCTCCAGCTGGCCATGCGCCGCACCGGCGGGCGCATACCCGAGGCCGGAACGCTCGACGACGCCGACCAGCACATACTCGAGCGCGCCCAAGCCACCTTCGAGCCGGTGGCCAGTGGCTTTGCCGGCCGGCGGTTCAAGGTGGCGCTGGCCGACGCCATGGCCTTGGCCCATGACGTCAACCGCTACCTTAACGCCAAGGCGCCGTGGGCGCAAGACGACATCGCCTGCGCCACCACAGTCCACGTTGCCCTGCAGTGCATCGACTGGCTCAAGATCCTGCTGGCGCCTGTGCTGCCGCATAGCTCGCAGCGGTTGCACGAGTACCTGGGCTACGCAGGCTCGTTGTTCGGTCGCTCGTTTGTCGAAACGGTCGGCAGTGGGGCAGACGAGCACCCGGTGTTACGCTATGACCCAAGTGGCGCCGTGGGGCGTTGGGAGGCTCGTCCGCTGCCCGTCGGCCAGGCCCTGCGCGAACCTGCCCCCCTGTTCGTCAAGCTCGACGCCGAGAAAGTGGTTGCCGAGGAGCTGGCCCGTCTCCAGGGACAGGCGGCCGAATGAGGGACCGACCGACTCCCCAGCGGCGACTCGGTAGGGCAGCCCAGCGGCGCGTCCGCAGCCGTGGCCAACGTTCCGCGTGCCCTGCCGACGCCCCGCTCGTGACGGACCTCGTCGAGGCGGAGCGGGCGTTTTTGGCGCGCTATCCCGAGTACGCGGCGACCGGTGAACTGGATGCGCTGCGCCGGACCGAATATGGACGCCTGGACCGCTCGGGCCACGTCTACCTAGACTACACAGGAGGCGGATTGTATGCCGCCAGTCAGGTTCGGAAGCACGCCGCCTGGTTGCTGGAGAACACCCTGGGGAACCCGCACTCCAACAATCCAACCTCGCTCCTGGCCACCCGCACGGCTAATGAGACCCGGGAGCGGGTACTGCGTTTCTTCCGGGCCTCGCCAGAGGAGTACGCCGTCGCCTTCACCGCCAACGCGACGGGCGCGCTGAAGCTGGTTGCCGAGGCCTACCCCTTCACCTCCCGAAGCACCTTGCTTCTGACCTTTGACAACCACAACTCGGTGGTGGGTATCCGGGAGTACGCACGTGCCCGCGGCGCGCGAACCGTCTACGCGCCGCTGGTGCTGCCCGACTTGCGCCTCGACGAAGCCCGCTGGCGGGACCTGCTTTCCGCGGCCGATCGGGGTGCCGACAACCTGTTCGCCTACCCGGCGCAGTCGAACTTCTCGGGAGTTCAGCACGATCTGGGCTGGATCGATGTGGCGCGCGAACAGGGCTGGGACACGGTGTTGGACGCCGCCGCTTTCGTGCCCACCAACCGCCTCGACTTGTCGCGCGTTCACCCGGACTTCGTCGCCATCTCGTTCTACAAGATGTTCGGCTACCCCACCGGCGTCGGCGCCCTCATCGCTCGTCGCGAGGCGTTGGCCAAGCTTCAACGTCCATGGTTCTCCGGCGGCACCATCACCGTGGCCTCGGTGCAGGGCGACCGGTACTACCTGAGCGAGGGTCCCGAAGCCTTTGAGGACGGCACCATCAACTACCTCAGTCTGGCCGCGGTGAGCATCGGTCTGGATCATCTGGAGGCCGTTGGCCTGGAACGCATCCACAGCCGCGTGATCTGCCTGGCCGCCTGGCTGCTGGAGACGCTCGCCAGCCTGCGCCACGCCAGCGGCCGGCCACTGATTCAGGTGTACGGCCCGCTGGACATGCAGCAGCGCGGTGCGACCGTCACCATCAACGTCTTCGATCCGGAGGGACACTTCGTGGACCACCGGCACGTCGAGGAGCGAGCCAACCGGGCGGGCATTTCGTTGCGCACCGGCTGCTTCTGCAATCCAGGCGGCGGCGAGACGGCCCTCGGCCTGTCGGCCACCGAGCTCATCACCTGTTTTGCCAGCTCATCGCGGCGCCTGTCGCTGGACGATTTTCGCCGCTGCCTGGACGCCAAGAGCACCGGCGCTGTCCGAGTCTCTCTCGGTGTGGCCTCCAACTTCGCCGACGCAGCCTACTTCGTGGACTTCGTGCGATCGTTCCTCGATCGTCCGGCGACCGATCTCTGAGCCGGCAAGTGCGCCTCTGCCGTTCCCAGCCTGGGCCACGCTGGGCGGGTGTTCTTGCGCCGCAGGGGGCAGCCGAGGGCCGCGGCTCACTCCAGCTCAAAGACGTAGGCCTCAGGCGTTGGCCCCGTCTTCTCGCCGAAGAGGTGCACATTCAAGAAGGCCGGCAAGGCGCGCAGTCCTGGCTCCCAGGCGGAGCGCACCTCGGCGGGATAGACATACTCGGTGCCGATGGTGCGGAAACCCATTCGGGTGCCGAACAGGCTCGCCAGCGCCTCGCGGCTGAAGCGGAAGTAGTCGGCCGGGTAAGCGTGCAGGGGGAATGTCTGGTGCGTCTGCACGAACAAGAGCCCACCGATCGCCAAGGTTCGCAGGATCTCCAGTGCTGCCAGGTGGGGATACTTGACGTGCTCGAAGGTCGAGCACGAGATGACGATGTCGAAGCGCTCGCCGCCCACCACCGCCGATAGACGGTGGATGTCGGCCACCAGGTCCACATCGGCACCAGGCGCCAGATCGACCCCTACGTACTCAGCGGCGTGCGGTACCCAGGCCTCGTGTCGCGTGGATCGCCCCGGCACGGATTGCCGCGTCCCGAGCTCCAGCACGCGTGGTGCCCGTCGCTCCCGACAGGCAGCCAGGAACCGGTCCAGCACCGGCGCCGAGGGCGCCTGGCCTGCGCCCCGCAGCACCCTCAGGCGACGCACCGGCGCCACCGCGAACTATTGGCTGACGGCTGCTTCGTCGACCACCTCAAGGTCCAGTGCCGCCGCCATCAGGGCGCGGGTATACGGCTCGCGAGGCCGTTCGAAGATCGCATCGGCCGGTCCTTGCTCCACGATCTTGCCCATGTGCATGACGACCACGTAGTTCGCCAGGGCTCGTACCACCTGAAGGTCGTGGCTAATGAACATGTAGGCCAGGTTGTGTTTCTTCTGCAGCTCGCGCAGGAGGTCCAGAATCTGCGCTTGCACCGACATGTCGAGGGCCGACGTCGGTTCGTCGAGGACGACGAACTTGGGCTTCAGAGCGAGTGCCCGGGCAACGGCGATGCGTTGCCGCTGGCCGCCGGAGAACTCGTGGGGATAGCGGTCCTGCATCTCGGGCTCGAGACCGACTTCGGCAAGCGCCTCGGCGATCAGCTGGCGACGCTCCGCCGGCGTCCGAGCGTGCAGCCCGTGCGCCAGGAGGCCTTCACTGATGATCTGGCCCACGGACATGCGGGGACTCAGGCTGCCGTATGGGTCCTGGAAGACGATCTGCAGGTCGCGGCGCAAGCGGCGCATCGTCTCCTTGGGCAGGGAGAAGACGTCCTGACCCATGTACACCAGGCGGCCGCCGATCTGGGCCCGGTCCGTGAGACGCAGCATCGCCAGGGCCAGGGTCGTCTTGCCGGAACCGCTCTCGCCCACCACGCCAACTGTCTGGCCCGCCCGAACGGCCAGACTGACCCCGTCGACGGCCTTCACGTAGTCGACCGTCCGCCGCAGCACGCCTGCTTTGATCGGGAACCAAACCCGCAACTCCTCCGCTCGCAGGATCTCCGCGGCGTCCGGCGCCCCGGGCGGGGCACTGCCACTGGGCCGCGAATTCAGCAGGTGGCGGGTGTATGGGTGCTTGGGGCGCTCGAAGATCTCCTCCGGGCTGCCCACCTCCTTCACCTCGCCGTCGTGCATCACGTAGATGCGGTCACTGATCTTGCGCACGACGTTGAGGTCGTGGGTGATCCACAGGATGGCCATGCCCATCTGGGCCTGGATTTCCCGCACCAGCTTCAGGATCTGGGCCTGAATGGTGACGTCCACCGACGTCGTGGGCTCGTCGGCGATGAGCAGTTCCGGCTCGTTGGCTAGCGCCATGGCGATCATGACCCGTTGGCGCTGACCGCCGGATAGCTCATGCGGGTAGGCCTTGAGACGCTTCTCCGGCTCGCTCAGGCCCACCAGCTCCAGCAGCCGGACCGTCGCCGAACGCGCCTCGGCATCGCTCAGGCTCTTGTGCAACTGCAACGTCTCGGTGATCTGCTGCAAGATGGTGTGCAGGGGGTTGAGCGAGGTCATCGGTTCCTGGAAGACCATGGCGATCTGACCGCCGCGCACCGATCGCAAGATGTCCTCCGGCGCGCCCATCAGCTCCTGGCCGCGAAAACGAATGCTACCGGCAGGATGCCAGGCCTTGGGATAGGGCAAGAGCTGCAAGATCGACAGTGCGGTGACCGATTTTCCGGAGCCACTCTCGCCCACCAGTGACACCGTCTGACCTTCGTCGATGTCCAGGCTAACGCCGCGAACGGCCTTGACCTCTTTCGGACCCCGGCCGAAGCTTACGTGCAGGTCGCGGATCTCCAGCAGCCTGGCCACTAGTCAACCACCTTGTAAGGATCGAAGGCATCGCGGACGGCCTCACCGACGAACACCAGCAGGACTAGCATGGTGCCCAGAACGGCAAATGCGGTGAACCCCAGCCACGGGGCCTGGGGATTGTCCTTGGCTTGACCGACCATTTCGCCCAGCGACGCCGATCCGGGCGGCAGCCCGAATCCCAGGAAGTCCAGGGCAGTCAGGAGCGTCACGGCTCCGGTCAGCACGAACGGCAGATAGGTGAGCGTCGAGATCATGGCGTTGGGCAAGACATGCTTGAAGATGATGACCCGGTCTGGCACCCCCAAGGCTCGTGCCGCTCGGACGTAGTCAAAGTTGCGCACTCGCAGGAACTCGGCTCGCACGACACGCACCAGAATCATCCACTCGAACAGAATCATAATGAAGAGGAGCCACCAGATGTTCGGCTCGATAATGCTCGATAGGATAATCAGAGTAAACAAGAGGGGTATGCCCTCCCAGACCTCTATGACACGCTGAAAGAGCAGGTCTACCCAGCCGCCGAAAAAGCCCTGGACTGCTCCAGCAGTAATGCCGATCGTCGAACTGACAATCGTGAGCAGGAGGGCAAACACGATCGATACGCGGAAACCATAGATCGCTCGTGCGAGCACGTCGCGCGCGTGATCGTCCGTGCCCAGCCAGTTGTCGCCAAAGGTGGGCGGTGATGGGGCCGCCACGCCGGGCGGCAGATCCTTCTTGTACGTCGTGTGGTGGTAGCGGATGATGGGCCACCACATCCGGCCGCCGCCATCGACTTCAATCAGTTTCCGAACCGCTTCGCTTCGGTAGTCCGCCTCGGTCCGAAACACACCACCAAAGGTGGTCTCGGGATAGCTCCGGAGCACCGGGAAGTACCAGCCGCCCTTGTAATGCACTGCCAGCGGCTTGTCGTTGGCGATGAACTCGGCGAACAGAGAAAGGGTGAACAGGATCAGGAAGATCCTGAGCGCCCAGTACCCGCGCTTGTTCGCCTTGAAGTTGTCAATGCGGCGACGAGTGAGGGGCGAGATCGGTCGACCCAGAAACGTCGGTTGCCTGTCCAACTAGCCACCCCGCCTCTCGAAATCGATGCGAGGATCGATGAGTACATACGTCAAGTCGCTGATCAGCGTTGTGACAAGGCCGATCAACGTGAATATATAAAGCGAGCCCAAGAAGACGGGGTAGTCGCGATTTACCACAGCTTCGAAACTCATCAGGCCAAGACCGTTGATGGAGAAGATGGTCTCGGTGAGAATGGCTCCGGTGAAGAATGCGCCGATGATGGCCGCGGGAAACCCAGAAATCACGATGAGCATCGCATTTCGGAAGACATGCCCGTACAGAATCCGTCGCTCGGTCAAGCCCTTCGCACGGGCGGTCACGACATACTGCTTGTGAATCTCGTCCAGGAAGGAGTTCTTGGTGAGGAGCGTCAGGCCAGCGAAGCCGCCAATGGTCAGCACTGTCACCGGCAATACCAGGTGCCAGACGTAGTCAGCGATTTTGGCGTACCAAGGAAGCATCGCCCAGTTGGGCGACACCAGGCCACGCAATGGGAAGATCTTAAGGAAGCTTCCACCGGCGAATAAAATGATGAGTAGGATCGCGAACAAGAAAGGTGGGATCGCGTAGAGCACGGTGATCGCTGTGCTCGTCGAAATGTCAAAACGGCTGCCGTCCCCCACCGCCTTTCGGATGCCGAGCGGGATCGAAATCAGGTACACGAGCAGGGTGGACCACAAGCCAAGCGAGATCGAGACCGGCAAGCGCTCCTTGATCATCTGGACGACTGTTTTGCCGGTGTAGAAGCTCTTGCCGAAGTTGAAGGTGAGATAGTTGCGGAGCATCAGCACGAAGCGTTCTTGGGGTGACTTGTCGAAGCCATAGCGACGCTCGATCTCGGCGACCAGCTCCGGCCGAAGCCCCTGCGCCCCCCGGTACTTGGAGGCGCCGGAACTCTGGCCGGAGCTCGACGTGCTGGTGCCGCCGGCCGCATCGCCGGCAGTTCCGCCGATGCGGCCGGTCAATGCACCACGAGCACCTCGTCCCTTGATGGACGCGATCGTTCGCTCCACCGGCCCCCCGGGAGCCACCTGCACGATGCTGAAGTTGATCAGCAGGATGCCGAACACCGTCGGCACCATAAGTAGCAAACGGCGAACGATGTATGCAGCCATCGGTACGAGGTTCCCGGCAGGGTGGTCTACTTCTTCGGACTGCGCAGGAAGTAGGCAGCCAAACCGACGAGGACCAAGAGCCCGATGGCCAACAGCACGATGGTGCCGCTGCTCATGCCGCCGGGCCCGGCGGGCACCTCGGTGGGGGTGATGGCCTCGGTCGCCGTAACCTCCTCGGTGGGTGCCACCTCCTCAGCTGGCAGCTCCTCGGTCGGCTCGACGAACTCGATGGCCTCCTGCGCCGCCCGGATGGCCGCCGCCTCGGCAGTGTTGGCGAACCAGGTGGTCAAGTCGGTGCCGTACTTCGGGGTGGTCTCAGGCCGAGCCAGCACCTTCCAGTAGGCCAGGCGGTCGTACTCGATGTACCAGTGGGGTACCAGGTAGTTGCCCCACAGCAACACCCGATCCATGGCCCGTGTGGCCGCCACCAAATCCTCCCGACTGCGAGCCGCAATGACCCGCTCGATCAGCGCGTCGACCACCGGGTCGCAGATGCCGGCGTAGTTGGCAGAGCCTTGCGTCTGCGCACTCTTGCAGCTCCAGTAGTTGCGCTGCTCGTTGCCCGGCGACTCCGACTGTCCCCAATTGTTGACGATCATGTCGAAGTCGAACTGCTCGACGCGCTCCTCGTACTGGGCCTGGTCGACGGTCCGCATCGTGGCGTCCACGCCAAGCTTCTTGAGATTGTCGATGTACGGTCCCGTCAGCCGCTCCCAACCCGTGTCGCTGAGCAGGATCTCGAATCGCATGGGCTGGCCAGCAGCATCCACCAACTTGCCATCCTTGACGGTCCAGCCTGCTTCCTCCAGCAAGGCAACTGCCTTGGCCAAGTTGGCCCGCAGGCCCTCTTCGGTGCCACCGGTGCTCGGCGGCTGCCACTCGGTGGTGAAGACCTCGGGCGGCAACTGATCGCGGAAGGGCTCCAGGATGGCCAGCTCCTCGCCTTCCGGCAAGCCCCGCGCCCCCAGCTCGGAGTTGGAGAAGTAGCTGTTGCAGCGGGTGTACATGTCGTACATCAGGTTCTTGTTGCTCCACTCGAAGTCGAAGGCGTAGGTGAGAGCCTCGCGCACCCGCTTGTCCTTGAAGAACTCCCGCCGCGTGTTGAACACCCAGCCTTGCATGCCCTGATCCGATTCGTTCGGGATCTCTTCCTTCACTACCTTGCCCTCTCGCAAGGCTGGAAAGTCATACGCCGTCGCCCACTGCTTCGAGGAGTTCTCGAAGCGCCAGTCGTATTCGCCGGCCTTGAAGGCCTCGAGCGCGACCGCGCTGTCGCGATAGAAATCCCACTGCATGCGGTCGAAGTTGTGGCGGCCGACATTCACCGGCAGTGCCGCTCCCCAGTAGTCAGGATTCCGGACCAAGACGATGGTGTTGCCCGGCCGCAGCGCAGCCCTGTCGATGGTGTAGGGCCCTGAACTGACGGGCACCTCCAGACCAGGCGCTCCGAAGTCGTGGCTCTCCCACCAGGCCTTCTGGAAGACCGGCAGTTGGCCCATGATGAGCGGCAACTCGCGGTTGATGGTCGCCGGATCGAAGTTGAAGCGCACCGTCCGGTCGTCGACCTTGACCGCTTCCTTCACGTCTGCCCAGTAGTCCTTGTAGAACGGATGTCCCTTGGCCATGATGGTCTCAAAGGAGAAGACCACATCGTCGGCCGTCACCGGCGAGCCATCGCTCCAGCGCGCCGCCTCCCGCAGTCGGAAAGCCACCCACTTGCGATCCTCCGGCATCTGCATGGCCTCGGCCAAGAGCCCGTACTGGGTGAAGGGCTCGTCGCGGGCCGAAACGGTCAGGTACTCGTAGAAACGCTCTTCCAGCACCCCCGGCGGCGAGTTGCCCTCCAGGATGAACGGATTCAGGCTGTCGAAGGTACCGATGGCCGCCAGCTTGATGTCACCGGTCTGGGGGGCATTCGGATCGACGTACTCGAAATGCGCGAAATCCGGCCCGTACTTGGGATCGCCATGCATGGCCAGGGCATGGGCCCACGGCACCTCCACCGTCTCGGCTGCCCCGGCCGCACCCTGGGCGTGGCCGACCGCCCCTGGGGCCGGCAGCAACGTCAAGAGGACGATGGCCAGCGCACACATCCACCAACGCTGTCGCGAAAGCATCACGTTCTCACCTCCTTAAGTGCGAGGGGACGGCTGTCCCACACCGCCGGCCATGCAAGCCACCAGGCGCCGGCAATGGCGGCGAGTATATCAGCCGTCCCGGCGCGCGGTCAATGACCGGCGTACCTGGCCTGCCAGCTTGCTCGGCACGGCACCGTAGGGCTACAGGTCGTAATACAGAGCGAATTCGTAAGGATGGGGGCGCGCTGCCACGGCCGCCGCTTCGGCGCGCTTGACGGCGATCCAGTGCTCAATGTCCTCGACCGGGAACACGTTGCCGGCCGTGAGGTACGCATGATCGGCGGCCAGAGCATCGAGCGCCTCTTCCAAATCGCGGGGTCCGGGCTCCGCCGCCACCATCTGCTCGTAGCAGTCGGCGTCACAGGGGCCATAGCCCAGCGCTCGCGCGTCCAAGCGCTTCTGGACACCATCCAGCCCGGTCATCAAGATGGCAGCGAACGCCAAGTAGGGGTTGCAGGTCCCATCCATCGTCCGTAGCTCGATCCGTGTGTCCTCACCCGTGGCATACAGGGGGATGCGTACCGCGGCGCTGCGGTTGGCCTCGCCGAAGACCAGATAGACGGGAGCCTCGTAGCCCGGCACCAGCCGTCGATACGAGTTGGTTGAGGGGTTGGTCAGGGCCATCAGGCTGCGGCCATGTTGCAGCAGTCCGGCAATGTAGTGGAGAGCGAGGTCCGACAGCCCCTCAGGGCCGCGGAACAGGTTCCGGCCGTCCGTGACCAGGTACTGGTGGAGATGCATGCCACTGCCGGCCTCGCCGAAGAGTGGTTTGGGCAGGAAGGTGGCTGTCAGTCCCGCTTCGGCAGCCACGTTGCGAACGATGGACTTGACGATCAGTGTCACATCGGCCATGCGGCGCAGGGGTGCGAAGCCAAGCTCGATCTCGTGCTGACCGAAGGCGCCCACTTCGTGATGGTGGTATTTCACCTCGATGCCGGCTGCTTGGATCTGGCGCACCATTTCATTGCGCAGCGCGAACAGCCGGTCCTGCGGCAGGGGAGGCGTGGTACCCCGAGCTGTAGACCGTCCCCATGCCCGCGCCTCGCGATGCTCCCGCCCTTCTGCCGGCACCACTTCGGCTCCGCTGCGCTCGGTATCGGTGTCGAAGAACGCTGACTCGAAGACGTAGAACTCGAACTCGGGGCTGACCAGGACGGCCTCGGCGATTCCGCTAGCCCGCAAGTATTCCTCTGCACGACGGGCAATGGCCCGGGGATCGGTTCGCGCTGGCTCCAGACTGCCAGCTTCGCAGATGTCACCGATGAGGGTGAGGATCCGCTCTCCCTTGCGGACATCGACGTAGGCCGTGCTGAGGTCTGGCACCAGGACCATATCGCTGTGGGCCACGCCGCGGTACCCGTAGTTTGAGCCATCGAAGTTAACACCGGAGGCAATGAGCTCCGGTCGGAACCGAGCCGCCGGAATCGTCACATGCCGGAAACGGCCGGACAAGTCCACCACCCGAAGGTCGACGAACTCGATGCCTTCGCTCTCGATCTGGCGCCTGAGGTTCTCGTAGTCAGACAAGTCAGCCCTCCTTGGGGATGGCGCGTGCTGGCCCCTGCAAGCTTGGCCCTCGGCCAAGGACACGTGGCCGCTCGACCCGGAAGCTCGGCTGCGCGCCGCCCGGTCGCCCCTCTGGCCGTTCGACGCCGTCCTGCCGGCGGCTAGGCCAGCCTTTCGAACACGCGCGCCAGCCGCTCCAACGCGAAGTCAACCTCGTCGGGCGCAATCACCAACGGCGGCGCTACCCGAATGACGTGATCGTGCGTCTCCTTGCACAGCATACCCTCTTCGGCCAACGCCTCGCAGTAGCGGCGCGCTCCTCCCGCCTCGGGAACGAGTTCGATGCCAATCCACAAGCCAATGCTCCGAATCTCGCGGATCACCGGGTAGCGGAAGGTGCGCAAGGCCGCCTGGAAACGCTCGCCCATCGCCCGCGCGTTGTCCACCAGGCCCTCCTCGACGAGCACTCGCAAAGCCGCCATGCCCACCGCTGCGGCCAGGGGATTGCCGCCAAAGGTGGAGCCGTGGTCACCGGGCCGAAAGACTCCCATGACGGCTTCGTCGGCCACAAAGGCCGATACCGGGTAGACGCCGCCGGACAGGGCCTTGCCCAGCGTCATGCCATCGGGACGAATGCCCTCGTGCTCGAAGGCAAACATGCGCCCGGTACGCCCCAGCCCGGACTGAATCTCATCGAGGATGAGAAGCACGTGATGTTGATCGCAGATCCGGCGGATTGCCGCCAGACTGCCCCGCGGCGGGATGATGATGCCGGCCTCCCCCTGCACCGGCTCCAGAAACACGGCCACCGTTCGGGGAGTGATGGCCGCCGCCACGGCTTCGGGATCGCCGTACGGCACAATCACGAACCCCGGTGTGAACGGTCCAAAGCCTCGCCGGTATTCGGGCTCGGTAGAAAAGGAGATCGCAGTGATGGTCCGGCCCGCGAAGTTGCCAGTGCAGGCGATGATCTCGGCCTGCCCGTCGGGCACCCCTTTCACGGTGCAGCCCCACTTGCGCGCCGCCTTCAGCGCCGTTTCTACCGCCTCCGCACCACTGTTCATCGGCAACACGCGCCCGAAACCGGTGAGTTCGGCCAACTGCCGACAGAAGGGCCCCAGCCGGTCGCTGCGGAAGGCCCGGGAAGTGAGCGTCAATCGTCCGGCTTGCTCCACGAGCGCCGCCACGATCCGCGGGTGGCAATGGCCTTGGTTGATGGCGCTGTAGCCCGCCAGGCAGTCCAGGTACCTCTTGCCGTCGACGTCCCATACCCAGCATCCCTGGCCGCGCGTCAACACCACGTCCAGCGGCCGGTAGTTCTGGGCACTGTATGCTCGCTCCAGTTCGATGTATTCCGTTGATCTCATTCGGCTAACCGTTCGTGAAATGACATTCTGTTTGGAGGAGGCCACGCACCATCCCCGCGCTGCCCCCTTTGCACCCGGCCCTTCGCTGGCCCTGCCAGCCAGCGCTCGAAGCGAGCGTGCGATAGCGTCGCTGCCCGGAGCGGCCGCCACGGGCAACCGCGCCGTCGCAGGTGCCTCATGCCCCGGCGGGCAGCGGATGATCCTCGTGAAAGCGCTCCAGACGGTGGCGAAGCGTGTCGTACCGCTCCGGTCCGGTCATGGAGACGCATGCCCGCAAGCCCTCCAGCCGACAACTGCCCGTCGTCTCCAGCGTGATGGCACTGATCCCGTAGTGCAGCAACTCGAATAGCAGGTCGGCGCCATGCGCAAACCCGGGGTACGCCACAGTGAAATAGAACCCGTCCGCCAAGGGTTCACCGAGGTCGTTGTCGTACACGAGACGAAAGCCATTCTCCAGGAAGAGCCGCTTAAGAACGCGAGCACGCTCCGAGTAGATGCGCGCCGGCTCGAAGAGACTACGGTCGCCGGCATTGGCGGCACGAAGCAGTGCCAAGAGGCCGTGCTGCGAGCTCTGTGGGACACAGGCCGTATTCGGGTACAGTACGCCGTGCAAAAAGGCGTGCCCCACGTTGGGCGTGCCGAGTCGCGCGGCAATGGCGGGCACCTCGGCGTCCATCAGCGCCGGCGACAGGATGGTCAGCGCAATCCGCTGGCCCGCGTAACTGAACATCTTCGAACTGCTGATGATGGTGATCGCCCGACTGGTGTAGCGCATGACGGTAGGCTGGTAGGGCGGCTGACCGGGTATGGTATAGTCTCGGCGGGTGTCCATGCCGAAGTAAGCGAGGTCCTCAATGGCCAAGATGCCATGGCGTTCGCAAGCCTGACCGATGCCCTCGAGCTCCTCTTCCGTGAGCACGATCCATGTGGGATTGTTCGGGCTAGACCACAGAATGGCACACACGTCGTCGTCGCGCAGCCGCGCCTCGATGGCGGCGATGAGCTTGTCGCCGCGGTGATCGTAGAAGTCGATCCCCGCACTGCGAGCGCCGAGAAGGCGAATTTGCAGGCCGTTGACGGGGAAACCGGGCTGCAGGCACAAGACGGTACCCCCCTGGCCGCGCAACGTACTGGCCAGCAAGAGACTGGCAAAGCAGCCCTGCATGGCGCCCACCGTCGGCACAACGCACTCCGGCGGAACTTGGACGCCGGCGAACAGTTCGAAGAAGCGCGCGCCTTCCGCTTTGAGGTCGGGCAGTCCTTCGAAGGGAGCATAGACGTGCCCCAGTCGGCGCTCGGCCAGCGCCGCGATCTCAGCATCCACGGCGATCTGGCTGATGGGCAAGCCAGGCACACCAAACTCCATGCGGATGAAGCTCACGCCCAGTTCACGCTCGATCGCGTTCACCACGTTATTCATCTCGCGGATCGATGCCGTTCGAACGTCGAACTTCTGGTGGGCAAGGATCTCACCGACGACGGTGCGATCCAACGGAACGGCAGTGTCGGTCATCCTCGATCCTTTCGTCGCGCAGCAGGGCCTGGGAACGCGGCAGGATAACCACAAAGCGGTTACGGCGCCAGTTTCAACCGACCGCTCCGCTTTCCTCGCCCGCTCCACGCCGCACCCGTCTGCCCGAACGCCAGCGTCCGATTCTGTGGCCGTCGACCGAGAGGCGCAAGACCACGCATCCCTTGCCGCTATCACCGCGCAGCTACGGTCGAGACGGGCGGCGGGCGCACTCCCTGACGGTCCAGACCGAAGCCAGGCGTGGACACGGGCCACTTCAGCGGGCGCGGGATGACCGCAGGCTGCCACGCTGGACTGCCGGCGGCCGATCGGCCATCATGTGTCATTCCGGACGCTCGCGGGGTCCCGGTGCCCAATCCTTCCAAGCGAAGGGAGATTCCAATGGCCTGGAGCCCTGCCGGGCACCCGACAGGAGGTCGATCGATGGCGGCCTTGGCGCGCCTGGCTTGGCGCAATATCTGGCGCAACTGGCGTCGCACAGCGATTGCCCTGGTGGCGATCGTGCTGGGCCTCATCCTGCTCCTGTTTGCGGACGGGCTCATCCAGGGCGCCGACCACGCCATCTACGGCAACGCCGTTCGCCTTTATGGCGGCAATCTGCAGGTCCACGCCTGCGGCTTCCGGGCAAAGGCGCGACTTAGGCCGCTGCTGCCGCTGCCCGACCCCGAGGCCGTGCTGACGGCCGCTCGCCGTCAGCCACACGTGATCGCCGCCGCCCGTCGTATCCACACCGGCGGCCTTGTCACCACGCGTCAGGCCAGCCGACCCGTCACCATCACGGCCATCGAGCCGGACATGGAGGCGCCGATCAGCATCATCGCCGAGCACGTGTCCGCTGGACGATTCCTGAAAGCGAACGACGAAGGGGCGATCCTCATCGGCCGCGGGCTGGCCGACCTGCTGTCCGTGGCCGTCGCCGATCGAGTCCAGCTCATCGGCCGAGCCAGAGATGGGGCGATGCGGCAGCACACCATGACCGTGGTCGGCGTGTTCGATCTCGGCATGGCCGAGGCCGAGAGAGGGATGGTGTTCGTCAACCTGCCGGATGCGCAGGCTCTTTACAAGATGCGGGGGCAAGTGTCCGAGATCGTGCTGTCGCTGGCGTCCATCGGTCAGGAGCGAGCTGTCAAGGCTGCTCTCGACGCTGCGCTTCCCGCCTGCGAGGTCGACACCTGGGAGACGCTGCGACCGGAGTATCGTGAGACGCTGAATGCCAAAACGGCATTCAGCACCTTCTTCAGCCTGGTTGTCGTCTTCATCGCCTGTATCGGCGTACTGAATGTGTTGCTGATGGCGGTGTTCGAGCGGACCCGCGAGATGGGTGTGCTGACCGTGCTGGGTCTGAAATCGCGTCAGGTGATGGCGCTCTTTTGTCTCGAAGGGATGTTCATCGGCCTGCTCGGCGCAGCCGTCGGCTGCCTTGCAGGGGCCATTCTGGTGTGGTTCGTGGCGCGCGTCGGGCTGGATTACTCGTTCGCGCAAGGCATGGGAGAGATCACCGCCCTCATGGGTGACCGGCTGCGGCCTCACCTCAGCCTCGCTGGGACCCTGCGTCGCGCCCTGGCTGTTACACTGTTCGCCACCGCGGCGGCGCTCTACCCCGCCTGGCTGGCCGGCCGCCGGCAGCCAGCGGAGGTGCTGCATCATGTCTGATGCAGACTCCCGGTCAGGAGCATATGCCGGCCGGGCCGGACGCTCGCGGCCGGCTTCGGCTGTCCCCAGCATGGACAGGCGGAGACCGTGACCTGGCGCACGCTGTCGGCCATCGCCTATCGCGACTTGGGGCGCAATCGACGTAGGACGGCCTTGACGGTGCTGGCTGTGGCACTGGGCCTGGCCATCCTGATGATGCTGAACGGGTTGATCGCCGGCGTCATGGCGGACGCGCTTGCGAATTCCATCCGCCTGCGAACGGGCCACGTTCAGCTGCGAGCAGCGTCGTACGATGAAAGCACGTGGAGCCTGGCGGCGGCAGACCTGGTGGGTGACTTGGACGAACATGTCAGCCGGGCGATGGCGCGACCCGAGGTCGAGACAGCTACCCCCGTGCTCTGGGCCGCGGCCCTGCTGAACACCCCCGATGAGACGCTGAACCTCCAGCTCATTGGGATGGACCCCCGCTCCGCCTTCTACCATCCCATTCGCGAGGCGATGGTGGCTGGTGAGTACCTTGCTCCGGATGACCGGAGCGGGATCTTGCTTGGCCAGAGCCTGGCGGCCACCATCGGCGCTACCGTGGGCGGCAAGGTCAACCTGGCAGTGGCCAACGCCGACGGCCAACTGGATGAGGGCCCCTTCACCGTCCGCGGGCTCTTCCGCACGGGCATTCTGAATGTGGACGAGGGCGCCATCTTGATGCCACTCGACAAGGCCCAGGCCTTTGCGCGCGCCGGCAAGCGGGCATCGGCCATCATTCTCTTGCTCCATGATCCCAAAGACTCGTCGCGGGTGGCTGCTGCCCTTGCCGCGCCAGGCATGGAGACTCTTGATTGGCGCGACCTGAACGCCGCTTTCGTGCAGACCATGCAGGCCAGCATGGGCCTGTACGTGATTTTGGACCTGATCGTGATGCTGGTGGTCGCCGTCGTGATCGCCAACACCCTCTTGATGGCCATCTTCGAGCGCATGCGAGAGATGGGCATTCTGGCAGCGCTGGGCATGCGCCGTCGGCAGGTCCTGCAGATGGTCCTGCTCGAGGCCGGCGTATTGAGCGTCGCCGGGATCGGACTGGGACTGGTACTGGGCACGATTGGCGTCGCCTACTTGGCGGCAGTCGGCATTTCCATCGGCGCCGCCGTAGCCTCGGCACGCAACGTGGCGTTGAGCTCGGTCATGCGCGCACAGTTCGTGCCAGGCACCTTCGCTTGGCTGGCCGCCGGGACTCTCGGCGTCAGCTTGCTCGCGGCGCTGTATCCGGCGTGGTTCGCTTCGCGGCTGGAACCGGCCGAAGCGCTGCACCAGTTGTAGGGAGCAACTGCATGGCCGCCATTCGGCTCGACCACGTCACCAAGTCGTACCGCATCGGGCAGCAGCGAATCCGGGCCGTCGATGATGTCAGCCTGACGATCGAGGAGGGCGAGTTCACTGCCCTGGTGGGGCCGTCAGGCTCCGGTAAAACGACGCTGCTGCAACTCATGGGCTGCTTGGACCGGCCCGACAGCGGAGCGATCTGGATCCAGGGCCGGGATGTGAGCGGCATGAATCCGGACCAACGCGCCGACCTGCGCCGCGCGACGATCGGCTTCATCTTCCAGTTCTTCGCTCTGGTGCCAGTCCTCACGGCGTATGAGAACGTCGAGTTGCCGCTGCTGTTGAACGGGGTGCCGGCCGCCGAGCGGCGCCAGCGGACGGCGAAGCTCTTGGAGGCGGTCGGCATGGCCGACCGGGCCAGCCATCGACCCGACCAGCTGAGTGGCGGCGAGCAACAGCGAGTGGCCATCGCCCGCGCCCTGGCCTCGCGGCCACTCCTGGTGCTGGCAGACGAGCCGACAGCCAATCTGGACACCGCCAACGGCCGCCATGCCATGGAGATTATGCAGCAGCTCAACGCCGCCACCAGCACTGCCTTTGTCTTCGCCACCCATGATCCGCGGGTAGTGGCCTTTGCCCGCCGCG
This sequence comes from Anaerolineae bacterium, assembly GCA_034432155.1. Lineage (GTDB taxonomy): Bacteria > Chloroflexota > Anaerolineae > Epilineales > Epilineaceae > DAOUCP01. Next base: position 16,778 of record DAOUCP010000002.1, on the reverse strand, counting down.
TGATCGAGATGCGCGACGGCCGGCTCGCAGACGACGGCTGAGTCATCCGGCCGACCTGCAAGGCAGGCCCCAGGCCGAGGGAGGCGGACTGCCGGCGGCTGGGCGATGGCGCAGCACTCCGCCGGGGCTGGCCGTTGAGCCCCGTCTGCAGGGCGTCGGCTTGGTTACCGAAGAGATTGGGCCGGCCGATTCGCTCGTCCCGATGGCGGTTCCTGCCGCCACCCAGCCGCTTGCGGATGCCAAAGCACTTCGGCGTAGCCCGCGCCGTCCGCCGACCGGCGTGCCTGGCGCCACATCTGCAGAGCCATGGCCAGAGGCGACCCAAACAGGACGCCCAGCTGCGAAGCGTAGCAAGCCGCCGCGCGGACTTTGGCGGCCACGTCCTGGCGCTCCAGCGACTGCCGGCGCAGGACCAGCGAAGCCGGGGCTGCTGGTGGATTGGCCACTGCCGGCACGGCAGGCGACGGACCGCGCCACGCCGGCGACACCCCCGCTCCGGCCGAGGCATCGTCCGGCAGGACGGCGCAGTAAGGAAAGTCCTCGTAGTAGACGGTGCTCGGCCAACCCAGCTCCACAGCCGCCTGGCGGACGAGGCGGTGATCCACGTGGCCGCCGATGGCCAGCGGGGCGTACAGCGTTGGGGTCCCACCCAGCCGTCGGACCAACTGCCGCAGGCGACGCGTCAGCTCGCGCTGCACAGCGGCGTCGCGAGCCTCGAGGGGCCCGAAAAGGGCTTCTTCGGAGGGGTACAGCCAATCGCCATCGGCTCGCCGGTAGATGCAGTCGAGAAGATGGAGGTGCAGCCGCTCGACCCCCAGCAGCCGCAGCGCTGCCTCGTCCTCCTCCCGGCGCCTGGCGTAGGCAGAACGGCCGTCGACGCCCCAGCGGCGGTGTAACTCGGAGGCGAACGCCGATGGCTCCCCTGGCGGCGGATCGGCGGTAAACGCGCTGACCACCAGAACCCGTTCGCCGGCGGCGGCCCAGCAGTGCATCGAGCCGCCCACGGAGAGGACAGCGTCATCGAGGTGCGGCGACAGAATGACGTGCGCCAGCGGCTGTGCCGCTGCTTGGGCGTGGCTGTCGGCCAACCTAGGGCCAGCGATCCTCACCCGGGCAACCGAGATCGTTGGCCACCCGACGGAAGACATCCGCCAGGATGGAGGCATTGTCGGTCTGGTAGTAGTTGGCGGCGCTACCGGCGATGGCCTTCATCAGCTCCGGGGAGATCCGGTCGGCCAAGTCCTCGGCATCCGGCCGCCCGTACGCTACCGTGAAGATGGTGACTCCTTGGGCGCGGACCCGAGTCGCCACCCCGAGCACCGTGTCCTCCTGCGTGCCGCCACCAACCGGCGTAGGTACCCAGTTGGGCATGCCATCGGTCAAGAGCACGAGGGCTGCCCACTGTCCCTGCGGCTGCCAGGACAGCACCTCGCCACCCGTCGCCAGCCCCAGATCGATCCGCGTGCCCTCGCGGATCCGGTGCCGCAGCCGAGCCACGGACAACTCGAGGCGAACCAGATCTGCGGTCAGCGGCTCTTCGAGCCAGGCTCGGTCGTTGAAGCCGACGATCGCCACCCGGCTGCCCGGTGACTGGGCGAGGAAGCGCTGCAGGAAGGCGGTGGTGGCCCGTGCCACGGCGTCCAGCTTGCTGCCACCGTCGCCCGCTGGTCGCAACATGCTGCTCGACACGTCGATCACCAGGGCCACGTCGATCGGTCGCGGTGGGCAAAGCAGACGCAGGGCCATCGGCAAGTAGATCGGCCGTGGTCGACGGACGGCCGTGGCCGTCGACGTCGCCGTGGCGGTAGGCGTCGCGCTCGGCGAAGGGCTGGCCGTCACCGTGGGCGTCTCCGTTGGCGGCAGGGGTGTTGCCGTCGGCAGCGGAGTGGCCGTGTAGGGGGACTGCACCTCGATCAGGGCCGCATCGAAGACCGGCAGCGGCAGGCTCTCGAAGCGGCCGCCCCAGGCATTGTGGACAACGTCGCCGGGCGCCGAGTCCGGCGCCAGCAGGGTGAGGTCTACATACCGCGGCGGCCGATCGGGGGGCAGGAAGCTCTCGTTCACGCCGCCTGCCCGGCGCGGATCGGGGTCGGGCCCCCAGAACCGCAGCGCGGTAATCGCCGACCGACTGCTAATGGCCGTACAGCGCTTGGTCCCGACGTCATCGAGACGACACGGCCAGGCCGTCCCGCCCAGTCCCGCACCCAGGTCACCCCAAGCGGTGGCAGGATCAACGATGCCATCGCGCAAGCCACCGTTGAAGGTGTCCAGCACATCCGGATCGGTCGCCGAGGCCCACACCTCCAGTGGCGGCCCGCCCGGCAGAACGTGCACCCGGACATCTTGCACACCGCCGGCCAGCCGCGTCTCGGGCAGCCGCGGCTCTCCGCGCCGGGGCAACAGGTCGACGGCATCGAAGCACTCTACCGGCCGCTGGGTGAGATTGGCCAGGGCGAGCCGATAGAGGAGCGGCTCGCCGGGCAGGATCTTGGGCAGCGGTGCCACTTTCTCCACCTGGGCAGCGGCAATGTTGGCAATGATGATCTGCGCCCACGCACAGCGACCGGAGGCCAGGTCCGATGCCATAGGGTCCGACACCTCCGGCGGCTTCCCAGCGTTGCCGGAGACCCCGCATTGCGGCGGTCGATCGTTCGCCGCCGAGATGGCAGCCCAATTCACGAGCGACGAACCGCCCCGAATGAGCCGCGAGGATCGGGCACGGTACCGAATCGAGGGCACCTGGCGCTGGTAGGGCAGATCTCCCAGAGGCCAGAGGAGAACCGTCTCCCCTGTCGTCGCATCCAGGCGGACGCGCGGTTCGAAGGACACATCGCGGTCGATCCGGCCGTTGCCGTTCTGGTCCTCGCCGGGGTCCAGGATCCCATTGCCGTTCCGATCCTCATTGGCGATCGTCGCCGAGCCCGCTTCATAGTAAAGACCGGCAGGCAAGGTGTCCGTCAAGACGACACGAGGCGCATAGGCACCTGGGGGAAAGTTCGGTGGTGGCGGGTCGGCCGGTCGGGGCTTGGTGCGCACGTCGAGCCGAAAGGCAGCGCTGTCGCCAGCATTGACCACTGGGCTGCCGCCAGCCACCGGCGGGTCGTTCGACTTCGTCAGCCACAGCGGCACCCCAACATGGACCAGCATATCGCCCAACGGGCCCGGGCGCATGCGGGTGCCGGGCGCGGGAATGGGACACTCGCGACGCGACGACGTCCCAATCGCGCCGTAGCACTCGTAGGCCCGCCAGGTGCGGCTGCCCGTGCCGAGCGACGCCGCGCCGTAGTTCATAAGCCAGGTGCCGGGCGGGTTCTGCTCTGCTCGGAAGAGCACTTCCAGCCACACCTCGGTCCCCGCCGGTAGCGGATCGGTGAAGCGCGCCCGGATGACATTCACCTCGCGTGCGTCGAGCTTCCCACCGCCGCGATTCGTGAAGTCCACGTCAGCCGCCCGCACCCACCCAGGTCGGCCCACCGAGTCGTCGGCGCACGACGACGTGGCTTGCACGAACCACGCCCGACCTACGCTGACGCCGCTTGCCCGCTCGCGGCCCCAGCGCCCCTTGCCGTATTCCACGATCACCGCCTCGGGATCGAGCGGCTGTGGCTCGTTCTCTGCGTCCTGCCACCAGATGCGCACTCCCCCGACGCCATCGTCGCGCAGGGTGTGGGTGCTGTTGTCCCATTTGTCACAGGCAATGACCCGCGGCATCTCACCAGCGCCCACCAGTCGGACCGACACCTCAGCGGCAAACTCCGAACCGTCCGTCACGCCATCACCCTGCGTGAACGGCGCATAGCTCTTGCTCACCTCGGCCACAGGCGTCACTGTGACCCGTGGCGGCCGGCCAGGCTGCGGTCTGCCTGGACGTCCTGGCCGTACCGGCGGCCGAGGCACCGGACTGCTGCGCGGCACCGGCAGCACGACGTGCGAGCAGTTGTTGCCCAGCGGCTCCGCCAGGCCGCCGAGGTTCGGCTGGCCGCGGGCATCGGCCGGCGCCCAGACAGCCCGACTGGAAGCGCCAACCTGGGTAGCAAAGCAGTTCCGGAAGGTCACGTCCCAGCCGGTGGCTAGGACGTCCGATTCCGGGATCCAAAGGTCGAGTCGTACCGAGCCCACGATCTGCGGCAGCGACGAAGTGACGCCGCCTGGCAAGCTGGTAAGGGCATCGAGCTTCTCGATCGTCACCACGACCGGCTGGCCGGCCCCGTTCGGCTGTTCGCAGCGCCACTGGGTGCCAGCGCTCAGGGCGGTGCAGCCCAGCAGTCGCACCGGCAAGGTCAGATGACGGCCGTTCCGCCCCGTGGCCTCCCACCAGTCCGGGAGCTCCCATGGCGCCCCCACTGGACTCGAGGTGCCGCGTACATCGCCATCTGCACCCAGGACGGCATCCAGGCGCCAGGAGAGGAGGCGCCCGGCGACTCCGTCCACCATCTGCGAACCTACGGCCAGTAGGAACTTCTGGAGCTCGGCAGCCGGAGCCGCGGAGACGCCGATGTCTGGCGCCTGGGCATCACAACCGTTCGGCCGCGGCACCGGGCAGTTGGCCGAATCGGGATCAGGCAGCGCCGCACGAGCGCGCACACTGGCCGAGGCCGTGATCCGGTCGCCTTGTAGCGCCTCGCCACTGACCCGGGCCGTCAGATCCAGGGCTACCGTGACGGCCGGCGGCGCCTCCACATGGCCGACCAGACAACGAAGCAGCTGGCCATCGTCCAGGAGGCTAGCTCCCCCCGGACAACCGGACAGCCGCAAGGCAGCCAGCTGTCCTTCTTCCCAACGGACGGGACCAGCGAGCCGAATCTCGGCCACGAGATCGTCCATCGGGGCATCGCGGACGCTGAGCGAAGCGCGGTAGGTGACTACGTCCCAGGAGCGCACCGCGCTGTCGGCCGGTCCCAGATCATCGCCAGGATCGGCCACCCCTCGACGGCCGGGGATCAGACCCAGGCCCGTGACGGCGAGTGGTCGGTCTTCCCAGGGGCCCGTACCATCCGCCAGGATGGTGAGTGCCGCGCCCAGAATGGGGGTCCCCTGGGCGGTAGCCGACGCCGGTCGTTCCGCGAGAGCGCACGCCAGCGCCATCGTGGCCCCAGCGCAGATGGCGCAGGCCAGCAGCCACAATGGCTGCCCGACGCCCCGCCCCTTGAACAGGTGCTTCCGGGCCATGATACCTGCTCCTCGCCGTGCCTCCGCCGCGCATCGCCGGAGGGCGAACGGGGCACACCGTCCCGGCTGCCTGGCCGCTTGGTCCTCGTGACCGTCCGGGCGCTGGGTGCGTGCTCGCTGGGCCAAGGATAGCCCAGGTGGCAGAGGCTGACAACGCCCTGGCTCGCCGGCTCGTGGCCCTAGCCCGGCTCCTCGTAGCCAGCCTCATGGAAGCACTGGACTTGGAACGTCCAGGCGGTCACCTCGGGTGGCTGCCGCCGAAGCTCCGCCGGCGGGATTCCAGCCTTGAGGCAAACGTGCTCCAGGAAGACGTGGGGCTCCGGCAACCGACTCCATACCTGGGGCAGGAGCAATCCTCGCGCACCCAGCCAGGTGAGCATCACGCCGTCGACGTGGGGCCGCAGCTGGCGAACCAGGTCATCGTACGTATGGTACGGCAGCACCTGCGGGACGGTCAGCACCGTCACTTCCAAGCGGATCGTCGCCAATTCCTCGGGCCGCACCGGCAGGAACCGCGGATCGCTGGTGGCCGCGGCCACCGCGTTGTGGGCAACGTCGATGGCCAGCGGCTGTCTCGCGACCACGCTCCCGATGCAGCCGCGAAGCTCGCCGCCCTGGCTGAGGGTCACGAAGCTTGGCGCGGGCGCTCGCAGCACCTCGGGTAGGCTGGCCAGATCTGGCCGGTAGAGCTCGCCGTGACGCACGTAGGACTCCAGGCTGCGACGGGCGATGACCAAGAGCTCGCGACCGGCAGCGTCGCTAAGCGGAGACGAGGGCGGATCCGGACTGGCTTGTTCTGGCATTGCAGTGTCCTCGAGAGTCCTCTCTGCCTGGGCGACACCGGGGCTAGAAGCCGCCCCACCGCGGCGCTGCCGCAACGGCCGCGCCCCCCACCGGGCACGGTAGCAGGGAGCTCATGCCATGACCATCCACCAGGGCCCCTAGCCGTCCTCGTAGCCCAGGGGATGGTTGCGGTGCCACTCCCAGGCGCTGCGCACGATTTCGTCTAGGTCGGGAACCCGCGGCTGCCATCCCAGATCGCGCCGAATGGCCTCCGAGGAGGCAATCAAGGTCGCCGGATCGCCCGCTCGGCGCGGACCAGTCACCGCCGGAACGGGGTGACCGGTGACGCGACGCGCCGCCGCGATGACCTCCCAGACGCTGAAACCGCGCCCGTTGCCCAAGTTGTAACGGCGGCTACCAAGTTCGTCCAGGGCTTCCAAAGCCAAGATGTGAGCAGCTGCCAGATCGACCACGTGGATGTAGTCACGCACGCAGGTACCATCCGGAGTGTCGTAGTCGTCGCCAAACACCGTGACGTGGTCCGCCTGCCCGAGGGCCACACGCAGCACCAAGGGAATGAGATGCGTCTCGGGCCGATGGTCCTCGCCCCGTTCCGCAGTGCCGCCGCAAGCGTTGAAGTAGCGCAGCGTCATGTAGCGCAGCCCATAGATCCGATCGAACCAATGGAGCAGCCGTTCGATGATGTGCTTCGATTCCCCGTACGGCGAGCCCGGCACGATGCGCTCGGCTTCGTCAATCGGCATCCGCTCGGGATCGCCGAACAGGTTGGCGGTCGACGACAGGATGAACCTCCGCACTCCGGCCCGGGTGGCCGCTTCTAGCAGGTTGGTGGCATTGGCCACGTTGTCGCGCAGGTAGCGCAGTGGCTGGCTCATGCTCTCGCCTACCAAGGTGTAGGAGGCGAAATGCAGCACCCCGCCGATGTCCGGATGCTGGGCAAACACACGCGCCAGACCTTGCCGGTCCGCCAGATCGCCGTAGATGAACACCGCCTCGGCAGGCACCGCCGCCCGGTGACCTTGGTACAGATTGTCCAGGACCACCACTTCGTAGCCGCTCCGAAGGAGCTCGGCTGCCGTTACGCTGCCGATGTAGCCGGCGCCACCGGTCACGAGCACCTTTCCCTCAGCCACCGGAACCTCGCTCGCCCGGCGCCGCTAGCCACGCATCGGGCATGCGCACCAGGACGGCTTCGCCGCGGGCTGTCTCCTGGCCGTCGGCCAGGACCCGGGTGGCCACCACGACCTTGCGCGACTTGCACTCTTTTACCTCGGAGCGCAGCTCGAGGGTCACACCGATCGGCGTCGGCTTCCGGTAGTCGACGTGCAGCATGGCCGTCACGAAACGAGGCAGGCGCTCACTACCCAAGACATGGCCTTCCGCACGGTGGACGGCCGCAGCCGCCGTCCCGGTGCTGTGACAGTCGATGAGGGATGCGATGAGGCCGCCATAGACGAAGCCGGGAATTGCCGTGTGGTAGGGTCGGGGCAAGAAGCGGCAGACGGCCTCCTCGCCTTCCCAGTAGCTCTTGATCTGCAAGCCATGCTTGTTCAGCCGGCCACAGCCATAGCAGTGACTGACGGCATCGTCGTAGTAGTCCTGAAACGCTTTCTCGGTCATGGTCCTTTCCTGTCGCTCACGATGGCCGCCGGCAGTCGCCGGCCACACCTGCGGGGCAGCAGGTGCGGGCACCGTCCCCTGCACCCCAGCCCTGCGGCCTCCTTTTGGGCGCGGAGGCATGTTCCTGGCCGACTTCTCGAGCACCGCCTGCCAAGCTAGTCACCTCGCCAGGTGGCCGTGGCGGTCATGCCCGGCCACAGCCGCCGATCGCGGTTGGCGACCGCCAGCCGCACGCGGAACACCAGCTCCCCTCCCTGCTCCTCCGTCTGCAGATTCCGGGGCGTAAACTCCGCTTGATCGGCAATGCTCTCCACCACGCCCTCCCGAACTTCTTCCGGATAGGCATCGACCACCACCTCCACCACGTCGCCAACTTCCATCTCGCCCAGACGTCGCGCCGGGGCAAAGACCGTCAAGGTGAGACGCTCGAGGTCGGCAATGCGCACGAGCGCCGCCCCCTGGACGAGGACTTCCCCCGGTTCGGCATAGCGGGCGATGACGACTCCGTCCAGGGGCGCAACGACATCCAGCGCGGCACGCTCGCTTCGTTGGCTGGCCAGGGCGCTCCGGGCCTCAGCCACGCCAAACTCGGCATCGAGACCCATGTCGGTGCCCTGGGCGCCACCCGCCGGCAAGGAGGCAGCGCCCACCCCCTCGGCCGCCCGGCGCCCGACCTCGGCAGCCCCAACCGCCGCCCGTGCTTCGGCAACGGCCAACCGGGCAGAAGCGACCTCGATTTCGGCATCCGCCAAGGTGGCGTCGAAGGAAGCCAGCGGGTCGCCGCGGTAGACGGTATCGCCGGCCTCGACGACGATGGTCTGCAGCCGGGCCAGCCGGGGCGCGCGAACCGTTACGGCCTCCCCCTCCAGGCTACCGCTGGCACTCCACGTCCGAGCGGCGCTCCGACAGCCGCCTGGCAACATCGCAACCGCGACCAACGCTGCCGCCCAGGCTGCGACCGGCAAGGCTCGCAAGCCGCTCACGGCTCTCGGACCTCGATCTCGGCCGTGGCGGTCATTCCCGGCCGCAGCTCACGGCCAGGGTCTTGGAGGGTCAGCCGCACGGCGTATACCAGGCTAGCTCGCTCGTCGGCCGTCTGGACGTTGCGCGGCGTGAACTCGGGCATGGTGGCGATGTTGGTCACCGCCGCGGCATAGCGCTTCTTAGGTGCCGCCGCCGAGGTCACTGTAGCAGCCTGGCCCATCGCCACCTCGCCCAGTCGGGATTGTGGCACGTAGATCACCAGCGCCAACTCCGAGAGGCGCGACAGGCGGATGAGCGTCTGGCCCGGCAGGATTTGCTCTCCCACCCGGGTAAGCACCGCGCCGACCGTCGCCGTCAGCGGTGCGCGCAGGATCAGCTCGTCACACCGCACCTGCGCTAGGCGCAGGGCGGCACTCGCTTCCCGCTGCTCCATCTCGGCCAGTCGCAGCTCGGGTGACATGACCACCGTTCCGGTCGGCGCCGCAGCCCGCAAGTCAGCCAGCCGCCCTTCTGCGAGCTTCCATGCGGCTTCCGCCGAGCGCAAGGAAGCCTCCAAAGCCGGATGGGAGAGGACCAGGAGCTCGTCCCCTGGGTGCACCAACTGGGCTTCGCGCACCCCAAGGCGCACCACGATGCCCGGAACGAGACTCGCCACCCGCACTTGTGGCACTTCGAGGTAGCCGCTGCCGGCGATAGTCTCCGCTCGTCCATGGGGACCCAACGGCGACGGCAGGTCGGCCAGCCAGGCCGGCCAACGCCAGCCCGTGACCGCTAGGATCGGCACCAACGCCAGGAAGATGACGATGGCTCGACGGCTGCGGATGGCCCTCATGGCCTCCTCTCCCCCGTAGACGTCCTGGCCACAAAGGGCGCTGTATCGCCCCGACCTTCTCTGGGCGCTGCCCTGCCAACCGCAAGCAGAAATGCGTCCTCGAGCGTCGGGTCCGCAACTTCGAGCGAACGAACGTGGACGCCGGCCGCCGCCAACTGCTCCCGCGCCTGGGCAGGCCAATCGCCCTCAGGACCGCCGAGCAAGCGGATCCGACCACTCGCGTAGGCGATGTCCATGGTAACCAGGCTGCGAGCCCGTTGCGCGGCCACGAGCACCGCCAGCCCGGCTTCCGGTCGATCACACTCGATCTCGATCACCCGGCCGGTCACGGCCTCGCGGATCTCGCCTGGCGAGCCGGTCAGAACCAAGCGGCCGGCGTCCATGACCGCAAGGTGGCGGCAGTTCTCGGCTTCCTCCATGGTGTGCGTGGTCACGAATACCGTACGGCCCTCCGCGGCCAGGGTGCGAAAGAACTCCCACAGCGCCTGGCGAGAGATAGGATCCACGCCAGCCGTCGGTTCGTCCAGAAACAGCACCTCCGGCTGGTGCAGCACAGCACACGCCAGCGCCAGGCGCTGACGATAGCCGCCCGGCAGCTGCCGCGCCAACACCTCTTCCCGGCCAGCCAGTCCCATCCGATCGAGTACCCACCTGCGACGCTGCTCGTAGTCTTCCTCGGCGACACCGTAGACACGAGCATAGAAGGCCATGTTCTCGCTCACGCTCAGGTCTCCGTACAGGCCAAATCGCTGCGAGACGTAGCCCAGCCGATGGCGGACGCGCTCGGCCTGCCGAGTCATGTCAACGCCCAGCACCAGGGCGCGCCCGGCGGTCGGTCGAAGCAGCCCCAGCAACAGGCGCATGGTGGTCGTTTTGCCGGCACCGTTGGGACCGAGAAAGCCGAAGATGTCGCCGTGCGGGATCGCCAGCTCTACGTCCTGGACGGCGGCGAAAGAACCGAATCGCTTGCTCAGACGATCCGCGGCGATGGCCCACTCGCCCGCGACGTTCGCCGGCGCGCTAGCCATTCCCCGGTCCTCCGGCGAGCAAGTCATATTGGCAGGCTGGACCGCAGCCCCATGCCGGCCCATCGCCGCGACGGAGCCTCGGCAGGTTAGCCATTGCCCTGCCGTCCCGAGTCACCAGGCGCGTCCGCCAACGCTCCGCCGGCTACAGCCACCTCGCCAGCCTCTCGTCCGGCACCAACGGCCATAAGGACCGCCAGCGCCTCGTGCATCCGCGGCGCAACCTCCTTCAGCCGCTCCACGGCGAGACCGGCCGCGGTGAGCGCTTCCGCCAGCCGGTCCGTCGTTACCTCTGGGGCGACGCGGATCCGAAGCACATCGCCCCGGCGCTCCACCGTCTCCACCCCAGGCACACGCAGCAGCACCTCGCGGCCACCTTCCGGGTCGCTCAGCCGCGCCTCGAACAGCCGCCCGGGCACCCGAGCCCGGATCGCCTCGGGCGGGCCGGCCACCAGCAGTCGGCCGCGATCGAGGACCGCCAGGCGGCTGCAGCGATCCGCCTCCTCCATGTATGGCGTGCTCGCGACAATGGTCATCCCGGCCAGCCGCAGATCGGTCAGGATCTGCCAAAACTCCCGCCGCGAGACGGGATCCACCCCCGTCGTCGGCTCATCGAGGAGCAACAGCTCGGGGTTGTGCACCAAGGCACACGCTAAAGCGAGCTTCTTTTGCATCCCGCCTGACAGAGCGGCGGCGCGCCGACCGCCGAACTCGGCCAGTCGTGCGGCCTCGAGGAGCCTGGTCGTTCGTTCGCGCCGCACAACCTCGCCGACGCCGAACAGATCGGCGAAGAACCGCAGATTCTCGACTACGGTCAGATCCCCATAGAGACTGAACTGCTGCGCCACGTAGCCGACACGGCCCCGTAGCGCTTCGACCTCGCTCGCTACATCGCAACCCAGCACCGTTACGCGGCCGGTAGTGGGGCACAGGACGCCACCCAAGAGACGGAGGAGCGTGGTCTTGCCCGCGCCGTCGGCGCCAATCACGCCGAACAGCTCGGCTCGCCGCACCTCCAAGTCGATGGCCCGCAGGGCCTGCACCTGGCCAAAGCTCTTGCCCAGCGCCTGGGCGCACACCACCACCCTGCCCTCATCGGGTGGCCAGGCCGGCCCGTTCGGCTCGGCGAAGGTGCCATGGGCAGTCCGCGGCCCGGCAGGCGCTGCGGGCGCCGCCTGGTCGGCTGGGCGAGGGCCGGCGGCGTTCGCCCAGGAGCTGGAGTCCTCGGTCGACTGCACCACGCCGTCGCGCCTCACTCGAGGTGCTTGCGAAACCGTCGGGCAGCCAAGCCCAAGATCGCCACGCCGACGATGGCCAGGAAGAGCACTTCGTCCCAAAGGACGCCGATGCCAACACCCTTGAGCACGATGCCCCGCAGAATCATGAGCAAGTAGCGCGCCGGCACGACAAGACTGATTGCCTGGAGCGCGGCTGGCATGGCCTCGATGGGGAAGAAAAAGCCGGAGAGGAAGATGGTGGGCAGCAGGAAGAACCAGGTCAGGAGCATCGCCTCCTGCTGCGAGTGAGCTATCGTCGACACCAGCAGGCCAAGGCCCAACGAGGTGAGGAGGAACACGCCGCATAGGACCAGGAGCAAAGCCAGACTGCCGGCCACAGGCACGTCGAACCACAGCACGCCAATGGCCAAGACCTCGATGAGGCACCAGTACGCCACCGCCACGTACGGCACCACCTTGCCAACAACCAGTTCGAAGGGCCGGATGGGCGTGAGAATGAGTTGTTCGAGGGTGCCCAGCTCGCGCTCCCGGACAATGGCCAGGGCGGTCAGCAGCATCGTCAGAAACTGCAGAATCATGCCCATGAGCCCAGGGATCATGAAGTTGGCGCTCTTCAGAGACGGGTTGTACCACACCCGCGGCCGCACATCGATGAGCGCCGCCGGCACCTCGGCGACGCTGCGCACCTGGGCGGCCATTCGCGTCGCCAGCGCCTGACCCACGGCTTGCGAAGCTCCCAGCACCGCATTGGCCACACTGGGATCCGAGCCATCGATCACGAAGCCAATCTGGGCGACCTCGCCGCGGGCCATGGTTGCCTCGAAACCTGCCGGTATCAGGAGGCCAGCACGCACCTGGCCGCTGTCCAGGGCCGTTTGGAGCTCGAGCTCATCGGCGCTGTAGAGGGCAATCTCGAAGTAGCCGCTGGCCCGATAGGCATCGATCAGCGCCCGGCTGGCGGGGGTGCGATCCCGGTCGAGAACGGCGGTCCGCAGATGGTCGATGTCCGTGGTGGCCGCGTACCCCAGCAGGATCAACTGAACGATGGGGATGAGAAAGATCACCGCCAACGTTCGCGGGTCGCGAACGATGTGCAGGAACTCCTTGCGCGTGATCGCCAGAATACGATGCAGCATTCGGCCGACTTCGCCTGCCTTGCCGGAGCACAAGCCGCGTGGCCGGCACGCACCTCGACCACACCCTGGTGGGCGTTGCTCACCGCACAGGGCGCCGCCGCGAGCCAGACAGGTCGTCGGAATTGTCGCCGCCAGGGGACCGATCGTCCAGTGGGGTACGATTCCGGGAGACCCGCGCGAGCTTCGCACCGACTTCCAGGGGGACCCGGCGCGCTTACGCGGCGTCTGCCACCGGTGCCGCCCCCGTGGTATAACCAGGCGCCAGTCCAGGCAACGCTGGCGAGCTGGTGCTTGGCGCAACAAGGAGATAGGCATGGCCGAACGTTGTCGGTGCCTTCCGCAGTGGGTTGCTCTGTCCGTCCTGGCAGCAAGCTGGCTCTTCTGGCCTGCCGTGGCCGCCGCAGCGCCCCGCACCCCGGCGCCGGTGCCGGGAGACGTCCTGCCGGTCGCGCCGCTGGCCTGGGGACTCGTGCCCCACGTCGCGCCGCATACCCCAGGACACCTTCTCCAGAACGCCCCGCCAGTCTGCCGTGAGCCAGCGATTCGGCTGACCCCCGACTACGCTTACGCCGTCGGGAGTGTCGGCTATGCGGATGCAGATGGCGAACCTGAGTCCGGCAGCACCTACCGCTGGCTCGTGGACGGTCAGCCGGGGGTGGAGGAACGCATCGCCGAGCAGTTGTCCCTGCCGCTCGACGGGACCCTGCAAGGCCGCAACGGCGAGGAGCCGGTGGAGGCCCGCGCCGTCAACTTCGGTGTCGGACGCTGGCGCCAGAGCCTGGCACTTGGCCCCAGTGGTCTCCTGACGTTCGCCCGCGACGGCAACCTGGAGCTCGAGGCCGGAACGGTCGAGCTCTGGCTGGCGTTGGCGGCAGACGGAAACGATCCGGCGTATGCATCCCGTAGCCACGTGCTGTGGCAGTACCGGAGTCCCGGCGGTGACTGGATCGGCCTGGCCATCGACCGTACCCGGGGCATGCTCCACGCGGGGGGTCAAACCGGCGGGCAGTGGCAGAGCGCCTGGGGCCTCTCGACGCGATCCTGGAAGGCTGGCGAGTGGCACCATGTCACTTACACGTACTCCGCCGCGGACAACTTCATGAGGCTGTATGTCGATGGCCGTCGGGTGGCTGACACCAACGAACGACACTACTGGCCGCCGGCAAGCGATGGCGTCGCCTTCACCGTGGGTGGCGATGCGGCGGGCAACGCAGCCGCGCTGTGGATCGACGAGCTGCGCATCTCCGGTCGCGTTCCGGATGAGGCGGAGATCGCGGCGCGGGCGCGACGCAGCGAGCTACCCGGCCCCAACGAGGTCTGGCGCTCCACCGCCGATCTCGCGCCCGGCACCACGCTGGGTTTCGAGGTAACGCCCGCCAACGCACGCAGCCGGGGCATGGTCTGCCGGAGTCCGACGCTTGTCTACCCCGGCATCCCGGTCGTGGATCCGCAGCCGCCCAGCACCCTCCTGCCGCCCGGTTCCACCAGAGTGGACCTTCGGGTGCGCAGTCTCGAACCCACCGCCTGCGCCTGGGCGCTCGACGAAGCGTTGCCCTTCGACGCGATGACCTCCTTCGGCGAGCCTTCGCCCTCGATCGACCACCAGACCACCATCGACGGCCTGAAGACCGATCCCAACTGGACCAACTCAGTCTACGTGCGCTGTGGCAACCATCCGGACTTCGTCCTCCACCTTCGCTACCGCGCGCTGTCCGACGCCCATCCCTCGTACCCGCGCAGCGGCAACCTTTGGGGTTCTGGGGCCTTCCTGGCCGGGGATCTGGCACGCGCAGCGCGGATCGATCTTTGGCTCGGCGCGGCCTTCGCGCCAGCTCAGATCCGGGCCTTGCGTCGCCTCAACCCCGACATCCGGGTCCTGACCTCGATCAACGCGGTCGAACAAAGCGGGCTCCCCGAGGACTACTACTTGCACGACACCCAGGGCCATCGCATTGAGGTCTGGCCTGGCAGCCATCGCCTGAACCTCACGAAGCCGTATGTTGCCGAGCACCAGGCGCGGCTAGCCTACCAACTCATTCTGGAGAGCGATCTCCAGTTCGATGGGTGTTTCTTCGACAACGTGTTCACCACGCAGTCGTGGCAGAGTCGCGACATCTATGGCCGGCCGGTGCAAATCGATGCCAACGAGGACGGTCAGGCGGACGACCCTGCCTGGCTGGACGCCGCATGGAAGGCGGGGGTGATGCACGAGCTCGCGCTCTTCCGGAGCCTCATGCCTCACGCGATTGTCTCCGGGCATGCCCAGCGGCTGTCCGAGCCCGGTATCGCGGACATTTTCAACGGCACGAGCATCGGCTTCCAGAGCGCGGATGTGATCGAAGGCCGGATGGCATTCGACACCCTGTGGCACAACTATTCGAGCTGGATGGCCCGCGCCCGGCCGCCGCGCATCACCATGATCGAATCGTCGCCGCCGGACCAGATCGCCTACGGGTACGACTACGCACCGTGGGAAAACGCGCCGCCGGCGACCATCGAATTCGCGCGCACGTACTACCCGTACATGCGTTTCGGTCTCGCCCTCACCTTGCTCGACGACGGTTACTTCGCCCACGAATGGGGTGACACGTGGCACGGGAACGATTGGTGGTACGACGAACTCGACCACGACCTCGGTCAGCCGCTGGGACCCGCCGAGCGGCTGACGGGCTACGTCGACCCCGGCCCCAACCTGGTCGACAACGGTGACTTCGAGTCCGAGCTGGACAACACCTGGCGCCTATGGGTCAACACGGCCGCCGGCTGCCAGGCCACCGTCCGCCGCGACACCACGGATCGGGTTTCGGGCGACGCCTCGGCCCGGATCGACATCGCCACCACCTCGGGCGAGGCGTGGCACATCGACCTTGCCCAGTTCGGCCGGTCGTGGGAGAAGGCCATCGCCTACGAGGTCTCGTTCTGGGCCAAGGCCGATCGAGACCGGGAAATCACCTTGAGTGCCCAGAAGGGAAGCCCCGATTGGCGCAACTACGGGCTGTGGCGCTCCGTCACCCTGAGCCCCAGCTGGGAGCACTACGCGCTGCCTTTTGAGGCCACCGAGACAACGAGCGAATCACGCCTGCAGTTTCTGGTTGGGGCAGTGCCGGGGACGGTATGGATCGACGACGTACGCGTTGGGAAGCGGGGGCCAGATATCTTTCGCCGCGCCTTCGAGCACGGACTGGTCTTGCTAAACGCCTCGCGCGTCCCGCAGACGGTGCCCGTAGCCCCCGGCTACGCGAGGCTCGTGGGTGCCCAAGCGCCGCGCTACGAGGCCATTCTCGACGATGACAGTCCGCACGTCGAGTGGGTGGGAGACTGGCAGGCCAAGACGGTCGACTCCGGCGAGTGGCAAGCCGGTGGTCCCTTCTACCATGACTGGGGAAGCGGTTGCCATGAGCTGGTCGTGGCGGGCGGCGAGGCGCGATGGTCTCTGCCCATTGGGACTGCCGATGGATACACCCTGACGGTGTGGTGGCCGGCCTTGCCGGATGCTCCCTGGACGGCTGCCGCCACATACGAGATCGTCGCGGCCGATCGCGTGGTCGCTGCCCGGACACTCGATCAACGGTCGGAAGGGGACCGCTGGCACCTGGTGGGCAGGGCCGAACTGGACCCCGCCCAAGCGCCTTACTTGCGCCTGCGCTGCGCCACGGCACCGTGTATCGCCGAC
This sequence comes from Anaerolineae bacterium, assembly GCA_034432155.1. GTDB lineage: Bacteria > Chloroflexota > Anaerolineae > Epilineales > Epilineaceae > DAOUCP01. Next base: position 297 of record DAOUCP010000002.1, on the reverse strand, counting down.
GCGGTCCATCTCCGCTCGTTCGCCCGGTACAACGATGGCGCGCCCGTCGAGAGCGTCACCTTGGCCCCGCTGGACGGCATCGTGCTGCGCCGCACCGCCTGGCGGACGGCTCTGCCAATGCTGCTCCTATCGACGCCGGCCCGTTAGGGGCGCCACCTCGGTCCGGTCGCGGCGGTCGTCAGCCTGTCGCTGGTGCCTCGTCGCCGACGCGCCAGTTGCGCCGCAAGGCAGGGCGTGGCTCGTCGTCTCCGCGGGCGGAAATGCTGGGCTCGGCCGAGAAAACCGACGGGCCGGTGG
>DAOUCP010000001.1:0-6118 GCA_034432155.1 Anaerolineae bacterium | reverse complement strand
CCTCCTGCTGGGGCACTGCCCCGCGAGCGCCGGGGGACACCAGGCGCACAGACGGACGGCCAGGCGGCCCATGCTCGCCCGCGATCGCGCTCCCGCCGGCCGGCGGCGCAAGGCTCACAACGCGCTCTCCACGGAGCCCACCGGCCGAGCGAGACAGTGTTTCAGCCGGCGGACCGCCTAGAAGGCGCTGGGGGGGGGGTGAAGAAGCCGGCCCCGGCGGCGGCCAGCAGAGCCAAGGCCAGACTGACCAGGGAGCAACGGAATCGGGGATGGCGTCCCGCCGCCACCCAACGGTCAGGAAGTCGAAGCATCGGTCGCCTCCTGGTCGCCGCCGGCGGCTGGCTTGCGGAGTTGCTAACGCCGCCCTAGCGGCGTCCACCACCAGTATACCACGAGCCGGAACCGCTTTCAAGCGGCCGGTCAGGGTCGGCGCGACGGACAGGTGCGGGAGCCCGGTGGTTCGCGACAGCGTGTTTGGCGTGCCAAACGCACCCGTGGGCGGTCGACGGCAACGTCGGCGCCGCCGTGGCGGTCCTGGATCAGTCCCGCGCCGCTGCGCCGCGCCATGGCGCGAGTTTGCTCAGCCCAGAGAGGTACAAACCGTACCGCTCGAGCGTGCCTTGGCCGGCCGTGTAGCGCATGACATAGTCGTCCCTTTACGGCCAGCAGTCGCCCGCGCCCCGGCCCTCGTCGGCGGAGAGCATCTGCAAGTCGAAGACGGCATTCTCGTACTCCTGCGGACAACACACGCTCGGGAGCTCCTGCCAGGCGCCGTTTACAAAGTGGAACGGCGTTGCGCCCCTTGTGTTGCCCAGGCAATCCTGGACACGCTGAAATGAGAGTCTCCCGGGCAGCAGCCGGTAACCTGCAAACCTGAGGAGGGGCAAGTGGCAAGACAATCGCGTCTGTCCGCGACGGAGAAGGCCGAGCTCGTTCTCAGGTTCCTTCGGCGTGAGGACACAGCTGCCCGTCTGGCCCGCCGATATGGGATCAGCGAGCAGACCTTGTACCGAACCCGCGACCAGTTCCTGGCGGCAGAGAGGGCTGGTTTCGCCGGCAACGTCGACGCCGAACGACGGATCCGGGAGCTCGAGACGCTCCTCGCCGACCGGGAGCAGGTCATCGGCCAACTCACCATCGCCAATCGCATCCTAGAAAGAGATCGGAACGCTTGGCGTAGATGCGTACCTTCGGATGGAGGTGGCCGAGCAGGTCGCGGAGAGTAACCGGGCGAGACTTCGTGCGGTCCTGCCGGCACTGGGCATTCCGGCCGCCACGTGGTACTACCGCCCGGTTCGCAGGGAGATCGACGGGCGCCGTCCGCGGCGGCTTGTGGTGCCCGGTAACCTCGAGCAGGCGGTGGTAGCGATGGCCGAGGCGAACCCGTGGTACGGCTACAAGCGCACTCGGGTCATGTGCCGGCGCAACGGCACGGCAGTCACCGACCGCCAAACCTACGCGACCATGAGCGCCCACGGCCTTCTCCACAAGCGCAGGCGGCTGACGATGGCAGGCCAGGAGGAGGCCTCGAAGCTGTATGAGCACCTGCCCATGGCAGCCAACGAGCTCTGGCAAATCGACATCACGGTTGTGCACCTTCCAGGCCACGGCTGGTGGTACGCGGTGACGGTGATCGACTACGACGCGCGCTTCTTGCTCGCTCTCCGCCTGACCTGGAGCTACAGCGCCAACGAGGTCATCGCCGCGTTGGAGGAAGCTCGAGCAACCGCCGAGGCCATCCACGGCCCGCTGAGGGGGCAGCCCTTCCTGGTGACCGACAAGGGATCGTGTTTCTCGCTCGCGCCTTCGGGCGCTAGGTGCGCGACGACTTCGCCCACATCCGGATCCAGTACCGAACGCCGACGCAGCTCGGGCTACTGGAGCGCTTCCACCAAACCTTCAAGGACGAAGAGGTGGACTGGCGTCTATACGACGGGCCCGAGCACGCTCGGCGGTGCTTCGCCGAGTTTCACGACCGCACGAACCATGTCCGACCACACTGGGCACTGCGCCCGCCAGGAGGTGATCCCTTGGTCCCGGCCGACGTGTACGTGCACGGGCGGCGAATCCGGATCCCACGCTGGCAAGCATGGGCACGAGAGGCAAAGCGCCGACTCGACGAGCTTTTCGTCGTGTCGGCATAACGAAGGCTCGGGGGACTGTCATTTGAGGCCTGGTTCCGTGTCCAGCCGATTACCGTGGCAACACAAGGCGATTACCGTGGCAAGATGAGCACACTCGCATTTACACCAGCTTGACAGACACGGCCTCGTCCCCTGCAGGATGCTGAGCTTCGTTGCCGCTCACCGACGCCGACGATCGGTTGGGATGTGGTTCCCTCCTCTTTGCCATGGTACGGCCTACCAGCGGTGGCGCGGCTTTCCACTTCCCTGTTCACACCACACCGTTGTCGGATGGCTGCTTGGACAGAGCGTTCTCGACGGCGGCGTTGGCCTGACACTCTTGCAAGACGTCGAGTTGCCGGGTCCAGCCAGACAAAAAGAAGGCCGAACCAGCCATCGATGGCTTCCGGAGCATGAAGGTCGGGGCGGCGGCGCGGACGGGCAAGAGGTTGAAGATACCCTGGAACTGTCGCAGCATTAGCGGGACGAGGACTTGAGGAGGCTGCGGCATAACGCTGGCGCCTCGCAGCCGCCTTGGCGGCGCCCCTGGCAGGCTGGCCTGCGCACACCAGAGGGCGTGCGGGCAATCATGGCGTCAGCTATTTGCGCGGGAGGGCAAACGATGTGTGCGACCGGAGGTTCGGGGCTAGACCATCGCCTTTCGCCCTGCCAGGCGACGCGGTTGGCGACAAGAGTGGGAGCAAGTCCCGCGACCAGGCTTGCGACAGGGTTTGCGACCAGATGCGCGACGATAACCGCGAGAAGTCTCGCGACCAGCTCCGCGAAAAGCTTCGCGACGAGGCTCGCGAGAAAGCTGGCGACAGGCTTCGCGACCAGGCCAGCGAGAAGCTTCTCTACAAGGCTGTCGACAAGGCTGGCCGCTGTTGCCGTGGCGGTCGCACTGGCCTTGCTCAGCCTCGTTCTGGCAGCGCCCCTGAGCGGCCGAATGGGCTCCCGCGGCGAAGGGTGGCAGATCGGGCGAATGCCAGGCGCCGTCCGCAGCCCGGGGGAGCCTCGGCGCCATGCCTCGTTGGCCGCGGAAGGTAGCCTCATCGTCGAGGACTTCGAAGACGTTTCGGACTGGCGAGGACTGGAGCTGGAGACCGGCATCGTGCGTGCAGGCCGCGGAGCCGGCAAATGGGCGGCACACACGGAACGCACGAGCATCAGCAAGCGGTTCTCGCCGCCCCTGGACGCGTCGCGGATGGGCCACCTGCAGCTCTGGCTGTATTCGGGGGTGGCCAACGGCGCCCAGATCGAGCTCGTCTTCGACTCGGAGGACCGGAATGATCCCGCCGGCTGGGACTACTACTCGCACCGGCTGACGATCGACTGGACAGGCTGGCGCTTCCTCTGCCTGCCCCTCGGGGCTTTCCAAGCCAATCGCCATCCGGTAGGCTGGCGCGAACTGAACGACGTTCGCCTGAGCGCGTCAGGATGGGGGCACGAACCGCTGACCGACACGTTGCTGGTCCTCGATGACATGCGCTTCGAGGCAGGCGTGATCGCTCGGATGCAGAGGGACGCGTCATACGTAAGCGCGGACTTCGTGTACACCTACACGCTGACGTTCGAGGAGAGGTTGGGGCATGACCGTCAACTGTCCCTCCTGGTCAGCGCGGCGCCAGACTCGCCGCTGCACTTCGGGTTGCCTGGCCTATCTGATCCGCCGGAGCTCGTTCTCCCTGCGCACGGGCGGACCGAGGCGGCCGTCGTCGCAATCGTGCCGGCGGCGGCCATCACCACCGACCGCTGGCTGGAGCCGCATGCGGTGGAGATCCTGGTCGAGGAAGGAGGCCAGGTGATTGACGGCGCTGGAGTCAGCGCTACCGTTCCCCTGCCTGCCCGCGAGCGGCCGCGCACGCTGACGGACAGGGGGGATCTGGCGCGCATCGCCGCCTGGGCCGAGCGCCACCGCTGGGCAAGCGACGTCCGAGCGGCGTGGATTGCAGCTGCCGAGGCGTGGCCAGAGGCTTTCGAGCGCCGGCATTGGCTGGCTCAGTGGGCGTTGCCGCCCGAAGGGGGTCAGTGGAACCTGTGGTACATTTGCCCAAAGCATGGGGTGCGCCTGCGCTACGAAGGGCCAGGTCGGCACGTTTGCCCCGTCGACGGCGAAACGTTTGCCGGCTGGCCGTACGATCAGGTGGTCTACGGTTGGATGCACTACGACCTGGCACAGGCGGCAGCCGACTTGGGCTTGGCCTACCGGCTCACCGGAGAACCGGGTTACGCCGAGCAGTGCCGGGAGATCTTACTCGCTTATGCCGATCGGTACCTGCACTATCCCATTCACAACGTGCAGGGTCAGCCGGGTGGCAGCGGCGCGCACGTCCTCAGCCAGACGCTGGACGAGGCCATCTGGCTGGTCGATGTGGCCTGGGCCTATGACCTGGTGGCAGATTCGGCTGCCATGACCGGCACTGATCGGCGCCACATCGAAAATGACCTCTTGCGGCCGGCTGCTGAGCTGATCGCCCGCAATCCACAGGGGCGCAGCAACTGGCAGTCCTGGCACAACGTGGCGATCGGAGCAGTCGGCTTCGCCCTGGGCGACCCAGAACTCGTCCGCCGCGCTATCCGGGATCGCCAGAACGGGTTCGAGTTTCAGATGACCGAGAGCGTGTCGACCGAGGGGTTCTGGTTCGAGGGCTCGTGGGGGTACCACTTCTTTGCTTTGCAGGCGCTGGTGTACGTGGCCGAAATGGCGAGCCGGAACGGCCTGGACTTGTGGTCGGAGCCGGCGATGCGCCGGATGTTCGAGGCTCCGCTGGCCTTCGCTATGCCCGACTGGAAGTTGCCGCCGTTCAACGACAGCGGCACGGTGGACGTGGCGACCAATGGCGACTTGTACGAAGCTGCCTACCGGCGCTACGGCGACCCGCTCCTGGCAACATTGCTGAGGCGGCAACAGCGGCCAAGGCAGGCGCTGCTCTGGGGCGCCGAGGAACTGCCGCGGTCGGGCGAACTCGTCCTGCGAAGCACGCTCTTCCCCGATGCCGGCTACGCTGTGCTGCGGGCGCAACAGGCGGACCAGCCGGTGTATCTCGCCCTGGACTACGGTCCACACGGCGGCGGCCACGGCCACTACGACAAGCTCGGCTTCGTCCTGCACGCCCAAGGCGAGATGATGGCGCTCGACCCGGGCACCCAATCGTACGCCGCGCCTACCCACGCGACCTGGGACAAGGAGACGCTGGCGCACAACACCGTGGTGGTGGACGAGCGCAGCCAATCGCAGGCGACGGGTGGCCTGCACCGCTATGTCGCGCTGCCCGAACTGGGCATGGTGGCCGCCGACGGGGGACAGGCCTATCCCGAAGCGCACCTGTTGCGGACGGTAGTCGTTGGGCCGGAATACATCCTGGACCGCTTTGCGGTGCGGGCGCGAGACGGTCAGGTGCACCGCTACGATTGGGCCTACCACGGTTTCGGCGAGTTGACGAGCGCGCTAGCGTTCCCGGAAGCCGTGGCGTTGCCCGTCACTGCCGGATACCAGCATCTCTCCGAGGTGGGCGGGCAGACGCTGGCCGGTGACTGGGCGGTACGGTTCGACGTGCCGCCGCCGGCGGATCAAGCGTACGGCAGCGTGTGGGCGAACATGAGCGACATCAGGGCGTCGTTCACGGTGGACCGAAGCCAGGCGGCCAGCGGTGAGGCCAGCGGTCGGCTGGGGTACGACTTCTCCGCCGCTACCGGCTACATCGTGTACGGCACCGAACCGCCGCCTCCGGTGGACGAGGTGCCGCGGGCGCTCAAGTTGGCGGTCCGCGGCGACGGTTCGGGCCACGTGCTCACCTTGCGGCTGTATGACAGCACCAATGAGCGGTTCCTGTTTCGGGTGGGTCCGCTGGACTGGGTTGGCTGGCGGACGATCACCGCCACCGGGGTGATCTCCTGGCCGCACGCTTTGGGGAACGACGACGGGCTGTTCGATCTGCCGGTGGCCAGCGTTGCCGTGCAACTTGCATACAGCGAGGGCGGTCGACAGGTGGGGG